>NZ_JARJLT010000247.1 GCF_029335315.1 Pseudomonas citronellolis | reverse complement strand
CCCTCGGCGCAGTCGGCAAGACAGTTGCTCCTACAACTTCTGGTTTGGCCAAAACTTCTTTCTCAGCTAATTGAGAGGGTTGGAAGTTCTCGCAGTTATTTGGAATAATGAAATTAAATTTATACTCGTACAATGCTAATTATTTAAAGTCTGTTAATACAGCTTCTGCGCGGAAAAACACTCTGGCCCAATTGTGCATGAATCCGCGAATTACGCGGCCTTCAGGCGTGGTCTTCTATTGCTGGATATCCATATAAGTTCGCTTGAAACCATTCTGAAATATTCGAAAAGCAAGAATCCGCTCCGGTTTTGGGGACAAGGCAAACGCACGTTGCGATGCCTTGCGGGAACCGAATAAACAGCGCGGAAAGTTTCGTGCTTATCGAAGTTCAGGAGATTCTTGATGCGTAGTATTTCTGCACTGAGCGGATTGGGGATATGCACTGGCGCCATGCTCGCACTGAGCGCGCCGGCGCAGGCGGGTGTCGATGCCAAGTTGCTGGAAATGCTCAAGACCAACGGCTCGATTTCCACCGCTCAGTACACCGAGCTCAAGTCCGAACTGGACAAGGAAACCCAGGCCGCCGCCGACCAGGCGAAAACCAGGAGCGATGAAATGAGCGCCTTCCAGCAAAGCCTGGCGTGGGCCGCGAAAACCCAGGTGAAGGGCGACATCCGCGTGCGCCAGGAAACCGTGCATGCGCAGAACAGCGGCACCAAGGGCGACCAGAACCGCCAGCGCATCCGGGCGCGCATCGGCTTCTACAGCCAGGTCAACCCGCAGGTGGACACCGGCATCCGCATCGCCACCGGCAGCGGCGACGACGCCCGCTCCACCAACCAGAGCATGGACAACTACTTCGACAAGAAGCAGCTGTGGCTGGACCAGGCCTACATCGACTTCCACCCCACGGCGGTGAAGAACCTGCACCTGATCGGCGGCAAGATGAACCAGCCCTGGGTCAGCGAAGGCGACGTCATCTGGGACGCCGACATCAACCCCGAAGGCTTCGCCGCCACCTACAAGTACCCGCTGGGCGGCAGCGCCGAACTCTTCGGCAGCGCCGGCTACTTCACCCTGAAGGACAACGTCGACGGCGAGGGCTACGCCTTCCAGCACGACCTGCGCCTGTACAGCGCCCAGTTCGGCACCCGCTTCGCGCCCGTCGATGGGGTCAAGGCGACCCTCGGCGCCAGCCTCTACACCTACGACAACGACAAGGACAGCGCCTGCGGCAGCGCCACCACCACGCCGTGCCAGCTCTCCGCCAACGGCAACACCACCCAGGACTTCCGCCTCTACGAAGGCTTCGGCCAACTGGACTTCGCCAACCTGCCGATCCCGCTGTCGCTGTACGGCCAGTATGTGGTCAACCAGGCCACCGACAGCAACCAGGACACTGCCTGGCTGACCGGCGCCAAGACCAAGCTGGGCGACTTCAGCTTCGACTACAACTACCGCGACGTACAACGCAACGCCGTGGTCGGCGCCTTCACCGACTCGGACTTCGCCAACGGCTACACCGCCTCGCGCGGCCACAAGTTCAAGGTCGGCTACGACATCGACAAGAACTTCGCCCTCGGCGCCACCTACTTCATGGCCAAGTCCGACGCCGCCAGCGGCACCCGCAAGGACGCGGACATCAACACCCTGCAACTGGACCTGGAAGCCAAATTCTAATAATCGAGGCCAGAAGCGACGGCGAACTGGAGGGTTACCCGCCGATATAACAAGGGCTACTCGCCAGCTTCGCTACAAACCGCTCTTCAGCCCTGCACCAACCTTTCCCCTGGGCCGCCCTGATGACCCCATGCATCACGGCGGCCTTTTTCTATTCCCCGTAGGCGCGCGCCATGCGCGCGATTCCCTGGCACCCCGCGCTCCCAGGGACCACGCGAACCCCACCTCATCACTCCCGCGAACGCGGGAGCCCAGCGACTCTGCCCCCTGACGTTACGGAAAGGCTGTGTTCGGTAGGAGCGGACTCCGTCCGCGATCCGCATTGCACCAGGGCATCGCGGACGAAGTCCGCTCCTACCAGGCCCTTACCGCCCGCCCAAACGCTCCGCCGCGGCATACAAGCGCTCGGCATCGGCCGCCAGGTAGGCGAGGGCGTTGAAGGTCCCGTCCAGCACCTTCTCGCTGGGCGCGCCCAGGTCCGGCGCACTGGCCAGCAGGTGCAACAGATTCACCAGCGCGGCTTGGCGAGACTCGGCGGCCTCGTAGAGGTCGGTCGGATCGGTGTCTTTGAGGGGGTAGGGTAGAACTTGGGCTGCAAGTTTCATGAGAGTCTTCCAGATTGATTGAGGACTCCGCCTCCCGACGCCAATCAGGGAGGGCGGACCGTACAGGTTGGCGTACCGGAATCTGGGAACCGGCGCATCCGAAGATGCCCCGCACGGCCCGCCCATAACACAGGTGCAGCCATGCCAGGTGCCGGAGACGAGCTCAGACACCTTCCAGAATTTTCCGGGACGCCAATCCCGCACCGCTCTGTTGAGCGGCTCGGCAACGGTAGGGAGTTGTCGAGGGGCTGTCAATCGAACGAGGCGGGAGGAGGGCGCGCGTCCACTCAGTGAGCAGGGCGCGTCGAGTCACCCCAAAGCATGAGCCACCATTTCGCCATCCCTTTTGCGTCGACTTTCGCTAATATCCGACCAACACAGGATTACCGAAGGTGAGGAAATGGATTTCACCCCTGTCATCGCCCAGTTCTTGAGCACCTTTGGCTGGTTCATCCCGCTGATCGTGCTGATGGCCCTGCTCAAGTCACCCTGGGGCAAAGGCCAGATCGGCGAACTGCTGGTGCGGCTCTTCGCCCACTGGCAACTGGACAAGGCGACCTACCGCCGCCTGCACAACGTCACGCTGAACACCCCCGACGGCACCACCCAGATCGATCACGTCTTCCTCTCGCGTTACGGCATCTTCGTACTGGAAACGAAGAACATGAGCGGCTGGATCTTCGGCGGCGAAAAGCAGGCGCAGTGGACGCAGAAAATCTACAAGCGCACCTACAAATTCCAGAACCCGCTGCGGCAGAACTACAAACACCTCAAGGCCCTGGAAGCCACCCTGGGCGTCAGCCCCGAACACCTGCACTCGGTCATCACCTTCGTCGGCGGCAGCACCTTCAAAACCGAAGTGCCAGCCTGCGTAACCCAGGGCATCGGCTTTATACGCTACATCAAGTCATTCCAGCAGCCGGTATTCAGCGAAACCGAAGTCGCCACTATGCTGAACACCCTGCAAACCGACCGCCGCACCCCTTCGCTTGCGACCCACCGGGAGCACGTGCAAAACCTCAAACGCCGAAGCGATCCGACAGCCGAACGGCAATGTCCGAAATGCGGTAGCGCGTTGGTGATTCGTACGGTGAAGACTGGTCCGAAGGCGGGGGAACGGTTTTGGGGGTGTTCGGGGTTTCCGAAATGTCGGGTGATGCAAAGTCTCTAGCGGGTGGACGATGACGGAGGAGTCGCGTTGTCGTTTACTGGAGACTGTTTCCGGCCACAAACGGTCGATAGGCTGGTTGGCCGTAAAGCGGCCATCCCCGCACAATCTACACAGGCAATCACCATTCAATTTTATGCCTCGCGGCATTGGTTAACTCGAAAATACTAGAATGGCCAACTCTCCCGTCGATGCTATTCGCGCTTGCAAATATCTTTACCTCCACTCCATATCGGAGTCAGAGGAAAATTCATTACGCGTAGTTTTGCACGAGGCCAGGCCTGGCGGCCCTCTAGTGGCCGAGCGACTCGTGCCAGTAAGCGACTTACTTACTGGCGCGAGCGCTATCATCCATGGCCCAGGATGTCAGGTATTTGAGCTTGTATGGCGGAGTTACATTGGCTACTCGGTCGAGAACGAGAGCTACGCGTCGCCTGAACCAACGGAGTCCGTAGGAGAGGGTCACCTGCTGACCGTCTATACGGAATCGGTATATTTGAGCTATCTGTCGAGGGCAACTTTTGCGTCGCCTGACTATCCTGGCCCATTCAAGCATTGGGCGCTTTTCTGTCTCAATCACATCGTCAACGTGGCTTCTGTCGAAGAGCCTATTATCAATTTGTCAAATAGCGCTTAGCGTTGTGCTCAGCGTCCGCTTCTTTAGCGAAAATAAGGAACGGATCTGTTTCTACTGCTCTAAATCTGTTCGGCTGGGCAGGTTTAGAGTGGCGAAAATGAATCTGTCCCCTTTTGCTCGGTCCCCTTTTGCTCGCGTTACGAAAGGCGAGCGCGCACGGTTAACATGGCGAAAGAAGAGAGAGACACAGTGCATTTAGGCGAGCCCGGTGCGACTTCCGAGTCTGGCTCCAAGATCGCTGGCGTTCGTTTCTGCGAAGGCCAACCGCTCGTGGACGTGCTTCGCACCATCAAGCTGGGTGGATCTGAATGGGCGTCCCGGTACGTCAAACTGTGCTTCAGTGGTGCCGCCAATGGCTGGGTTTTGCTATACCCGTCTCAGTGCTCGGATGCGCCGTACTTTGACTTTATGTACAGCGCTAACGAGGCACCGCAGCAGGTGCTGGCTGCGATGTTTGAAAAGTATCCTCAGTGCAGCGTAATCGATTGGTCGAGCGGCCGGTTGGCTAGCCTGGAAGCCCCTGGGGTGGACGTCGAGTTGCTCGCCGACATCATTCAAGAAGTGGCAAGCGTGGTCTGGGATGAACGGAGCCGACTCGTCGATGCTTGGTACGAGGAAATGGGCAGGGCTTGATTAGCCCGCTAGCGGCCAGAAGCAGACGTTTTGAGGGCTGTGTAGTATCTACGCTAACTTTGACCTAAGTGAGAGTCCTGATGCCTGGCCGTCTTTCATCTTCGCCCTTTAGAGCCGACCTGGATCTGCGCAGTGCCCGCTTGCTAATGGGCAAACGACTTGGGGTGCTGTTGCATGACCAATACTATTTCAATGGCGAGAGAGTCCCGGGAGACGTGGGCTTTCTAGAATGGCATTTCGGCGCGGACGAGATTTTATCCATGTACCTCTTGAGCGATGGCGAGAGCGTAGGAGCGGACTCATTACCGCTCAATGCGCCAGTCTCCTTCGAGATAGAGCCCAACGCTACCTGCTCTTGGAGGAGAGAGAGTCTGCTCGCTGGATTATCGGCGTGCCACCTCGAGGGAGCAGTTGTCCGCGAGGTTGAGGGGGTTCTCGACACCGCAAGTGGTCAGGAGTCTCGGCTAGTCGGATTTAGAGTTTCCTTTGAAACTGGTGACTTCCTGATATTTCTGAATAATGGGGATGAAGCGGCAGTATTGATGAATACGTTGCCCTCTACATGCATCGGAATAGATACTCGCTTCGTTACATCTGCTAAGTGACTATTTTGGAGCGGAAGCGACCTCTTGGGCATGGCTGCTGCTGGCAGAAGAACGTAAAAGGGAAGGGGTCTATTTCTACTGCTATAAATCTGTCCGGTAGGGCAGGATTAGAGTGGCGAAAATAAATCTCTCCCCTTTTGGTCCGATGTTTCCCAGCTTGTGCTGATCAACAGCCGCGCTTATTAGGACGCTGCCGAGCGGTACGGCGTGTACAGCTTGTCCCAGACGTAAGAGTCTGATGCTCAGCTGACTCTGCTTTGGTCCAGATAGGCATTGGATCTATCGCTATTAGAAAGCGGTCTGTCGCGATGGGCGCCTGATCTCGTGGCGTGCCAAGCTGGCCGCTTCCACCAAGCGATGAGAGCCATTCGGAAAAAGCTTGAATTTTTTCTGAATTTTCAACGTACTTGAAGCCCTGTCGATTTTGAATGAGCCAGGGAAAACGATCTGCAAAACCCTGGATTTCAGGCATGGAATTGGCTGCTCCGAAGTACCAGAAGTGATCACTGCCCTCAGCCAGATACACAGGACGCCCTACATCTTGCCGAAAAGCCTTCTCGTCATTGTGCTCAGTCGATGGCAGGCGTAGCCAGCGACCATCCTCGCGGTAGTACAGATTGTCGCCTGAACGTTGCATGAGATTGCCGCTGGGGAGCGGCCGCTTTTGGGGGAAACTGTTGAAGTACTCTTCCATGTCGAGCACTTTTGTCAGTTGCATAGCGTATATCAGCCGATGCCCAGTCGATTTGCTGGAGTGACCGACAATCCAATCTCCCCGGAGCAGCTTCGCTCCTCGATGGTTGGGGGTGCATAGCGCCAACGAACAGACGTCGAAGTACGGGTTTGGGGCTAGGCCGGAATCATGTGTCATCACATACTTGAGGAGCCTCACTGATTCGCTCCTATCGGGCTCGCTGCGCCGGTTTTGAGTAATAAGTACGCAGATAAAATGGGAAAAGGGGTAGGTTTATCTCCCAGCTCTTAGGCTCGTAGAAGTACAGCGTAGTAAAGATTGTCCCTCTGCTTCTCGCTTTCCATTGCGCCGCTTTGGCGGCCCCTTTTCACGAGCAAGTTCGCACTCACAGCCGGCGTCGGGCGCGGCGCCTAGTCCCACCCACCCGGACACCCCTTGCACCCCCGCATATTCGTGCCCTGGAAGTTCCCGAACCTTGGCTTGGCGCCGCGCAGGTCGGCGTCTTCCAGGTTGGCTTCGGCGAGTTTCACTTCCTGCAGGTTCGCGTCGCGCAGGTCCGCGCCCTTGAGGTCGGCGCGGGACAGCCAGGTCATTTCCAGGTCGGCCGCGCGCAGGGTGGCCTGGTGCAGCTTGCCGCCGCTCAGGCGGGCGAATTCGAGGTAGGCGGCGGTGAGGTCGGCGCCTTGCCATTGGGCGCCCTGGGCGAACAGGCCCCAGGCCTGCACGGCCACCAGTTGCGCGCCGGAAAGGTCGGCGGCGCGCAGGTTGGCCTGTTGCAGGCTGGCGCGGGTGAGGTTGGCGCCGCGCAGGTTGGCCTTTTCCAACTTGGCCAGGTCGAGGGTGGCGTGGCGCAGGTCGGCGCCCGAGAGATTGGCGCCGGCCAGGTTCATGCGGGTGAGGTCCTGGCCTTTGAGGTCGGCGCCGCGCAGGTCGGC
>NZ_JARJLT010000246.1 GCF_029335315.1 Pseudomonas citronellolis | reverse complement strand
TTCCCGAAACAGGAGTCCGGCCATGAAAGCCCTGGTCTACCGCGGTGTCGGCGACATCGCCCTGGAAGAACGTCCCGATCCCGTCCTGCAGGCCCCTGGCGACGCCGTGGTGCGCCTGCTGCGTACCACCTTGTGCGGCACCGACCTGCACATCATCAAGGGTGATGTCCCGGCCTGCCGCCCCGGGCGCATCCTCGGCCACGAGGGCGTGGGGGTGGTGGAACAGGTCGGCTCGGCGGTCAGCCAGTTCAAGCCCGGCGACCGCGTGCTCATCTCCTGCATCAGCGCCTGCGGCAAGTGCGACTTCTGCCGCAAGGGCATGACCTCGCACTGCCGCACCGGCGGCTGGATCCTCGGCCACCTGATCGATGGCACCCAGGCCGAACAGGTGCGCATCCCCCACGCCGACACCAGCCTCTACCACCTGCCGGCCGACGCCGACGAAGAGGCCATGGTGATGCTCAGCGACATCCTCCCCACCGGCTACGAGTGCGGCGTGCTCAACGGCCGCGTGCAGCCTGGCGGCAACGTCGCCATCGTCGGCGCCGGCCCGGTGGGCCTGGCGGCGCTGCTGACGGCGCAGTTCTACTCGCCGGCGCGGATCATCATGATCGACCTCGACGACAACCGCCTGGAGGTGGCGAAGCGCTTCGGCGCCAGCGACTGCCTGAACGCCGCCGACCCGCAACTGCTGGACAAGGTGCGCGCCCTGACCGATGGTCTGGGCGTGGACAGCGCGGTGGAAGCGGTGGGCGTGCCGACCACCTTCAGCCTCTGCGAAGACCTCATCGCCCCCGGCGGCGACATCGCCGTGCTCGGCGTGCACGGGGTGCCGGTGCAGCTGCACCTGGAGCGCCTGTGGTCGCACAACATCACCCTGCGCACGCGCCTGGTGGACGCGGTGACCACGCCGATGCTGCTCAAGAGCGTGCAGGCCGGCAAGCTGCAGCCCGAACAGCTGATCACCCACCGCTTCGCCCTCGACGACATCCTCCAGGCCTACGAGACCTTCGGGCAGGCGGCGAAGAACAAGGCGTTGAAGGTGATCATCGAGGTGTAGGCGCGGGCTCCTGCGCGGCTGCTTTCGTAGTAGCGAGCTTGCTCGCGAACGATGTTTCCCGGCGGCGGTGGTGTCCGGGATTGACTCCGCTCCCTCTCCCCAACCCTCGGCTGCGCGCCCCGCCCTGAAGGGAGAGGGGGCTATCCGTGCTTGCGGGAATGAGTGGTGTTCGCCGGTGACGCCGAATTGGCCAGCAGCGTAGGGCGAATAACCCGCCAGGGTTATCCGCCGTTTGGCCGATCGTCAGCCCCCCGCCTGGGCCAGCTCGAAGCTCAGCCGCAGCGACCAGGCCGCCTCGCTCTCGCCCACGCGGATCGGTTGCAGCAGGTCCACCCGCGCGCCTTTCTGCTGGTGCCAGGCGCGGCCCTGGGCGATGGCGCTGAAGGCTTCGGCCGGCAGGTCGTTGGCCTTGCCGCCCAGGCGCGCGGCGTCGCGGTGGGTGACCCAGGTGCCGGCGTTGGACAGCAGCTGGTAGTGGCCGTTGCCCATCGGCGTCAGGCGGCCGAGGGTTTCCTGCAGCTGCTGCAGGGTGTAGTCGGCGCCGAGGATGCCGAGGAAACGGCCCTGGTGGTACATCGGCGACATGAACGAGGTCATCAGCACGGTGCTGCCGGCCACGGTGTACTCGTAGGGTTCCATGAACACGTCGCGGCCCTGGTCACGGGGCACCTGGTACCAGTCGCCGGAGCCGTCGTGGCGGTCGTAGCCGACCAGGCACTCGCGCTGCGGCACGCCGCCGCCGCGGTTCCAGTAGGCCATCAGGCGGCCGGTGGCGTCGTGGCCGGGGGCGTTGACGAACTCGGCGTCGCGGCCGTCCAGGGCGTTGGGCTCGCAGCCGCAGGCGAAGGCCAGCAGCTCGGGGTTGCGGCTCAGGTATTCGTGCATCACCGCGTCCACCTGCTCGCGCTGCGGGCCGAGGTTGCGCGACTTGAGGCCGACGATGAAGTGCTTCAGGCCGTAGAGCGCGGTGGCCATCACCGCGAAGCGCGCTTCCAGGCGCTGCGCCTCGCTGGCCAGCAGCACGCGGGCGCCGTCCAGCAGGCTGGAGTGCTCGGCGCGCTCGACGTCGGCGAGGGCCTTGGCGCTCTCGCTGCGGATCGAGGCGACCACGTTGCCGATGTCGGCGGTGGCGTTGGCCGATTGGGTGGCCAGCCGGCGCACCTCGTCGGCGACCACGGCGAAGCCGCGTCCGCTCTCGCCGGCGCGGGCGGCCTCGATGGCGGCGTTGAGGGCCACCAGGTTGGTGTTCTTGGCGATCTGCTTGATGACTTCGGAAACCTTGCTGATCTCGGTCCAGCGCAGGTTCAGGTCGGCGATCAGCAGCTTGACCTGGTCGATGGTCGAGCGGGTCTGGTCGGTTTCGGCGGTCTTGGCCGTGGCCGGGCGTTCGAGGGTGCTCTGCATGATGGGTTACTGCGTTGAGAGGTTTGGGCAGATGGAAGCAGGGGCAGTTCTACAGGTATTGGCACTGTCCCGTGGGACATGAGCTTTCGGCGGGAGCAGGGTCGTGGGATGGGGGGAGCGCAGCGATACCCATGCTGCCTGCGCGAGGCTCGATGGGTATCGCTGCGCTCAACGCCATCCTACGTGGGTACAGTCGGTCGTAACCCGCTTACCAGCCCAGTTGCTTGTGCAGGCCGAGGGCGTCGTAGTAGTCGCCCTGGTAGACGATCTTGCCGTCCTTGACCTTCACGTAGCTGACCCCGTCGAACGACAGCGGCTTGTTGGTGGCCGGGGTCTGGGCGTCCCAGGCGCCGGTGTTGGTGCCGCTGAAGGTCCACTGGAAGGCGATGCCGTCCTTGCCGACGATGGGCGTGCCGTTCATCTTCCACTTCAGGTCCGGGACCGCGCCGACGAAGACCTTGATCACATTGTCGCGCGCGGCTTCGCGGCCTTTCTGCGGGGTGCCGACGGTAACGTCGAAGTACTCCGCGTCCTTGGCCAGGTAGCCGGCGGCCTTCTCGGCGTCGTGGGCGTTCCACGCCGCCATGTAGGCGTCGACGATCTGTTTCGGCGTCTGACCGGCCTGGGCCAGGCCGGCGAGGGACAACAGCGACAGCAGGTAGAACGCTCGGATGAGGTAACGCATGCTTGCCTCCGTTGCGGGCGAACCCGCGGGGTCAGGGC
>NZ_JARJLT010000245.1 GCF_029335315.1 Pseudomonas citronellolis | reverse complement strand
GAACCCTGGTTGATGGCGCGCTTGGCGTCGAGTTCGGCGGCGACGTCGGCGCCACCGATCAGGTGCACCTTCTGCCCGGCGGCGACCAGGCCGTCGTGCAGATCGCGCAGCGGGTCCTGGCCGGCGCAGACGATCACGGTGTCCACCGGCAGCACCTGCGGCTCGCCTTCGGCGACGCGGATGTGCAGCCCGGCGTCATCGACCTTGAGGTACTCGACGCTGTTGAGCATCTGTACCTGCTTGTTCTTCAGGCCGGTGCGGTGGATCCAGCCGGTGGTCTTGCCCAGGCCGTCGCCGACCTTGGACTTCTTGCGCTGCAGCAGGAACACCTGGCGCGCCGCGGCGTGCGGGTGCGGCTTGATCCCGGCGATGCCGCCACGGGCTTCCAGGTCGCCGTCGATGCCCCACTCCCGCCAGAAGGCGTCGCGGTCCAGGCTGGTGGATTCGCCGGCGTGGGTGATGAACTCGGACACGTCGAAGCCGATGCCGCCGGCGCCGATCACCGCCACCTTCTGCCCCACCGGCTTGCGCTCGAGGATGGCGTCCAGGTAGTTGATCACCTTGGCGTTGTCGATGCCGGGGATGTCCGGGGTGCGCGGGCTGATGCCGGTGGCCAGGAGGATCTCGTCGAAGCCGCCCTTGACCAGGTCGTCGACGCCCACGCGGGTGTTCAGGCGCAGGTCGACGCCGGTGGTTTCCAGCTTGCGCTTGAAGTAGCGCAGGGTCTCGTAGAACTCTTCCTTGCCCGGCACACGCTTGGCGACGTTGAACTGCCCGCCGATCTCGCCGGCGGCGTCGAACAGGGTCACCTGGTGGCCACGCTCGGCGGCCACGGTGGCGGCGGCCAGGCCGGCGGGGCCGGCGCCGACCACGGCGATCTTCTTCAGGTGGCTGGTGGGGATGTAGTTCAGCTCGGTCTCGTGGCAGGCGCGCGGGTTGACCAGGCAGCTAGTCAGCTTGCCGCCGAAGGTGTGGTCCAGGCACGCCTGGTTGCAGCCGATGCAGGTGTTGATCTCGTCGCTGCGGCCCTCGGCGGCCTTGTTGACGAAGTCCGGGTCGGCGAGGAACGGCCGGGCCATGGAGACCATGTCGGCGTCGCCCTCGGCCAGCACCTGCTCGGCGACTTCCGGGGTGTTGATGCGGTTGGTGGTGACCAGCGGGATGCCCACTTCGCCGCGCAGCTTGGCGGTGACCTTGGTGAAGGCCGCGCGCGGCACCTTGGTGGCGATGGTCGGGATGCGCGCCTCGTGCCAGCCGATGCCGGTGTTGATGATGGTCGCGCCGGCCTTCTCGATGGCCTTGGCCAGCAGGACGATCTCGTCCCAGGTGCTGCCGCCTTCCACCAGGTCGAGCATCGACAGGCGGTAGATGATGATGAAGTTCGGCCCCACCGCCTCGCGCACGCGGCGGACGATCTCCACCGCCAGGCGCATGCGGTTCTCGTAGCTGCCACCCCAGCGGTCGGTGCGCTGGTTGGTGTGGGCGGCGAGGAACTGGTTGATGAAGTAGCCTTCCGAACCCATGATCTCGACGCCGTCGTAGCCGGCCTCCTGGGCCAGGGACGAGCAGGTGACGAAGTCCTGGATCTGTTTCTCGATGCCTTCCTCGTCCAGCTCGCGCGGCTTGAACGGGTTGATCGGCGCCTGGATGGCGCTGGGCGCCACGGATTTCGGGCTGTAGGCGTAGCGGCCGGCGTGGAGGATCTGCATGCAGATCTTGCCACCCGCCTCGTGCACCGCCTGGGTGACCACGCGGTGCTTGTCGGCTTCCTCGCGGGTGGTCAGCTTGGCCGCGCCGCTGTAGACGCCGCCTTCCTCGTTCGGGCCGATGCCGCCGGTGACCATCAGGCCGACGCCGCCACGGGCGCGCTCGGCGAAGTAGGCGGCCATGCGCTCGAAGCCGTTGGGCTTCTCTTCCAGGCCGGTGTGCATCGAACCCATCAGGGTGCGGTTGCGCAGGGTGGTGAAGCCCAGGTCGAGGGGCGCGAGCAGGTGCGGGTACGGGGCGGCGGTCATGATTCCTCCACATCGGGCTGGATGCCGGGGCCTCGAACGGGCCACGGTCGGTATGGGGCAGACTCTAAGCAGCGCCCGGAACACGCTCAATGACTTGAAATGACAACTTACTGATCGAAGATGACAGCACGGCTTGGCAAGCCGGCGCGTCTCCCCTACCCTGACGGTCAGCCCCGGAGCCCTGCATGCGCAAGCTGACATTCCTCATCCTGGTCACCCTCTTCGCCGCCTACGCCGGCTGGGCCGAACGCCGGCCGGTCGGCCACTACCTGTCCGACCTGCGCAGCCAGGTGGCGCTCAACCAGGGCGCGCCCTCGGAACGCGGCAACCTGCTCGGCGTGCAGCCGGAACTCTACGCCGCCGACTACCAGAGCCCGGAGCGCCTGCGCCTGAAGCTCGCCGCCTACCTGGAGAAGGCCCGCAGCGAAGGCCTGCTCGGCCCGCGCACGGTGGTGGTGTTCCCCGAACACATCGGCACCTGGCTGGTGGCCGCCGGCGAGAAGCCCGAGGTCTACCAGGCCCAGCACCTCACCGAGGCGATGCGCTGGATGGCCATCAGCAACCCGCTGAAGCTGGCGCGTGGCTGGCTCGGCGCCAAGGGTCGCGACCGCTTCGCCGACGCCCTGTTCCGCATGAAGGCGGTGGACATGGCCCACGACTACCAGACCCTGTTCGGCGGCCTGGCCCGGCAATTCGGCGTGACCCTGGTGGCCGGCTCCATCGTGCTGCCCAACCCGCGCGTGGAGGACGGCGTGCTGGTGACCGGCAACGGCAGCCTGTACAACGCCAGCCTGGTCTTCGGCGGCGACGGCCTGCCGCTCGGCCAGCCGCAGCGCAAGGTGTACCCGATCAACGACGAGAAGCCGTTCATCCGCGCCGGCCACAGCGACAACCTGCAGGTGCTCGATACCCCGGCCGGGCGCCTCGGCGTGCTGATCTGCGCCGACAGCTGGTACCCGCTCAACTACGCCGTGCTGGCCACCGAGAAGGTCGAGCTGCTGGCGGTGCCGGCCTTCCTTTCCGGCAACGGCCAGTGGCAGCAGCCCTGGCGCGGCTACAACGGCGCGCCGACGCCCGCCGACGTGCAGCTCAAGCCCGGCCAGCTCAGCGAAGGCGAAGCCTGGGAGCGCCTGGCCGTGGCCGGGCGCCTGGGCGCCAGCGGCGCCCGCGCCGGCATCACCGTGTTCCTCCGCGGCCAACTCTGGGACCTGGGCAGCTCCGGGCCGGGTCTGGTGGTCGACGGCAGCGGCCACCAACTGGCCAACGACGGCCCCGGCGCACGCCTGCTCAATCTCTGGCTGTAGCCATGAAGACTTCCGGTGTACGCCTGGGCGACCTTTCGGTGGGCTTCGTCCACGGCCTGGCCGACGCGCTGCACGACTGCGGCCTGGCGGCGCAACCGCTGCTGCTGCAATACGGCCTGGACGCGGCGCGCTTCGCCGAACCCGGCGGGCGCCTGTCGATCCCGCGCTACATGCGCCTGGGCCACGCGGCCATCCAGCTCAGCGGCGACCCCGCGCTGGGCCTGCGCATGGGCCAGTTCAGCCGCATCCAGCAGTTGGGCCTGGCCGGCGTCACCGCCGCGCTGGCGCCCGACCTGCGCGCCGCCAGCCGCGCGCTGATCCGCTTCGAACCGCTCTACGCGCAGAACTACCGTGGCCGCTCGAGCCTCAGCGACGACGCCGGCGGCGCCTGGCTGAGCTTCTATTCGATCAGCCCGTACAACGCCTACAACCGCTTCGTGGTGGATTCGGTGCTGGCCGGCTGGCTCAGCTACCTGGCGCGCATCGCCGGGCAGCCGCTGCGCCCGCAGAAGGTCGAGATCGAGTACCCGGCGCCGGACTACGCGGCGCGCTACGAGGAGTTCTTCGGTTGCCCGGTGGAATTCGGCGCCAGCGCCAATCGCCTGCGCCTCGACCAGGCGACCCTGGCCCAGGGCAACCGCGAGCATTGCCCGAGCACCTGGCGGCAATTGCAGGAAATCTGCGAAAAGGAACTGGAGCAACTGACCCGCACCCGCAGCCTGCGCGAACGCGTGGCGCAACTGCTGGGGCCGCTGCTGAACGGCCGCGAGCCGGACCTGGAAGAGGTCGCCGCACGCCTCAAGCTGCCCACCTGGACCTTGCGCCGCAAACTGGCCGAGGAAGGCACGCAGTTCCGCACCATCCTCAACGAGACCCGCCGCGACCTGGCGATGATCTATATCCGCGACACCGACCTGGCCTTTGGCGAAATCGCCTACCTGCTCGGCTTCGCCTCGGCCGAGGCCTTCCAGCGCGCCTTCAAGCGCTGGAGCGGCCAGCCGCCGGGCGAGTACCGCCGGGCCCAGCGCCAGGGCGCCTGACTACATCTCGGTGGCGTCGTCCGCCGGTTCCGGCACATCGAATTCGGCGCGGTGCTCTTCCAGCAGTTCTTCCTGATAGTCGTCCATTGCCATCCACTCCTGACCGATTGATCGAGTTCTAGCAGAGAGCCTGGCTCCAGGCTAGTCGGAAGGGATGTCGCTGGCGTGACAGCGCGCCGGGAGCTTTTCCCGCGGCAATGAAAAAGCCCCCAAGCATTGCTGCCTGAGGGCTTGGTATATGGCGCAGCGGACGGGACTCGAACCCGCGACCCCCGGCGTGACAGGCCGGTATTCTAACCGACTGAACTACCGCTGCGCGTCGGTTGGGCTTTCGCCCAGGGTGTTGCAGCCTTCCATCCTGCCTGTGCCCCGGAGCTTTCGCTCTACGTTGCGTGAGTTCGGGGTAGTGAACTCCAGGAGGGGGAAGATGGCGCAGCGGACGGGACTCGAACCCGCGACCCCCGGCGTGACAGGCCGGTATTCTAACCGACTGAACTACCGCTGCGCGTAACTTGCGAGATGGTGGGTGATGACGGGATCGAACCGCCGACCCTCTGCTTGTAAGGCAGATGCTCTCCCAGCTGAGCTAATCACCCTTCGTCTCGAAGTGGGGCGCATTCTACCGGGGACAGATCCTAAGTCAATGCCCTGATTGAATTTTTTTTGAAATATCGGAAAAAAGATTTCTCCCGCAGGCGCGAGCTTGTTCGCGAACGAATTCCGCGACGGGGCGGGTTCGCGAGCAAGCTCGCTCCTACGAAAGGCACTCATATCCTCAGCGATACGCCGCAAACGAAAAAGGGCGGCCCCTGGGCCGCCCTCCTCCGTCACCACCCCGACCTCAGTCGAGGTAGATCATCTTGCGCGTCATGCCGCCGTCGACGACGAACTCCTGGCCAGTGACGAAACCGGCGTTGTCGCCGAGCAGCCAGGCCACCAGCGACGCCACGTCCTCCACCGTGCCGACCCGGCCGACCGTGTGCTGGTCGTGGTCCAGTTCGGTGAGCGGTTCGGCGGCGCGTTCGTGCGCATCGCGGGCGTCGATCCAGCCCGGGCTCACCGCGTTGACGCGAATGTCCGGGCCGAGGCTCGCGGCCAGCGCATGGGTCAGCGCCAACAGGCCGCCCTTGCTCGCCGCGTAGGCTTCGGAACTGCGCTCGGACTGGTGCGCGCGGGTCGAGGCGACGTTGACGATGCTGCCCTGGTGCGCGCGCAGGTAGGGCGCGCAATGCTTGGCCAGCAACAGCGGGCCGCTGAGGTTCACCGCCAGGGTGCGGTTCCACTCGTTCAGGGTCAGGCTCTCCAGCGGCGTCACGCCCGGCCGGGCGATGGCCGCGTTGCACACCACGGCGTCGAGGCGGCCGAACTGGCCGAGCACCTCGGCCACGGTCTGCGCCACCTGGCTTTCCTGGGACACGTCCAGCGCGCTGAACCAGGCCTTGTCGCCCAGTGCCTCGGCGACCTTGGCGCCGCGCTCGCGGTCCTGGTCGACCAGCACCACCTGCCAGCCCTCGGCGATCAGCCAGGCGCTGATGCCCAGGCCGATGCCGCGCGCCGCGCCGGTGACCAGCGCGACCTTGCCGTTACCGATGATCGCTGCCAGCTCGCTCACAGTGCCGCCAGGCCTCGTGCCAGGTCTTTCTTGATGTCGTCGAGGTCTTCCAGGCCCACCGCGACGCGGATCAGGTTGTCGCGGATGCCGGCGTTCTCGCGTTCCTGCGGCGACAGGCGGCCGTGGGAGGTGGTCGCCGGGTGGGCGATGGTGGTCTTGGTATCGCCCAGGTTGGTGGTGATGGAGATCATCCGGGTGGCGTCGATGAAGCGCCAGGCCGCGGCCTTGTCACCCTTGACCTCGAAGCTGACCACCGCGCCGAAGCCCTTCTGCTGCCGCTTGGCCAGCTCGTGCTGCGGGTGGCTGGCCAGCCCGGAGTAGTAGACGCGCTCGATGCCCGGCTGCTGTTCCAGCCACTCGGCCACCGCCTGGGCGCCGGCGCAATGCGCCTGCATGCGCACACGCAGGGTTTCCAGGCCCTTGAGGAAGATCCAGGCGTTGAACGGGCTGAGGGTCGGGCCCGCGGTGCGCAGGAAGCCGACCACGCCTTCCATCAGCTTGCGGCTGCCGGCGACCACGCCGCCCATGCTGCGGCCCTGGCCGTCGATGTACTTGGTCGCGGAGTGGATCACCACGTCCGCGCCGAGCTTCAGCGGCTGCTGCAGCGCCGGGGTGCAGAAGCAGTTGTCCACCGCCAGCAGCGCGCCGTGGGCGTGGGCGATCTCGGCCAGCGCGGCGATATCCACCAGCTCAGCCAGCGGGTTGGACGGCGACTCGACGAAGAACAGCCTGGTGTTCGGCTTGACCGCCGCTTCCCAGGCGCCGAGGTCGCTCAGCGGCGGGTAGTCGACCTGCACGCCGAAGCGCTTGAAGTACTTCTCGAACAGGCTGATGGTCGAGCCGAACACGCTGCGCGAGACCAGCACGTGGTCGCCGGCGCTGCAGTGGGTCATCACCAGCGAGAGGATGGCCGACATGCCGGTGGACGTGGCCACCGCCTGTTCCGCACCCTCCAGCGCGGCGATGCGTTCCTCGAAGGTGCGCACCGTCGGGTTGGTGTAGCGCGAATAGACGTTGCCCGGCACCTCGCCGGCGAAACGCGCGGCGGCGTCGGCGGCGCTGCGGAACACGTAGCTGGAGGTGGTGAACAGGGCTTCGCCGTGCTCACCTTCCGGGGTCCGCTGTTGCCCGGCGCGTACCGCCAGGGTGTCGAAGCCGGCGTCTTCCAGGTCGCTGTCGAGGCGACCGGCATCCCATTCCTGTGCCATCCCCTGCTCTCCCTTAGTCGTTGTACAGATCGATGATGGCGCTGACCGCGTTGGCCTTGACCTTGGTCGCGTCGTTGCGCGCCTGCTCGATCTTGTTCAGATAGGCTTCGTTGACATCGCCGGTCACGTACTCGCCATCGAAGACCGCGCAGTCGAAGTGCTCGATCTTGATCTTGCCGCCGCCGACCGCTTCGATCAGGTCCGGCAGGTCCTGGTAGACCAGCCAGTCGGCGCCGAGCAGCTCGCACACCTGTTCGGTACTGCGGTCATGGGCGATGAGTTCATGGGCGCTCGGCATGTCGATGCCGTAGACGTTGGGGTAGCGCACGGCCGGCGCGGCGGAGCAGAAGTAGACGTTCTTCGCCCCGGCCTCGCGGGCCATCTGGATGATCTGCTTGCTGGTGGTGC
The DNA here is from genome assembly GCF_029335315.1 of Pseudomonas citronellolis. Lineage (GTDB taxonomy): Bacteria > Pseudomonadota > Gammaproteobacteria > Pseudomonadales > Pseudomonadaceae > Pseudomonas > Pseudomonas citronellolis_A. The sequence goes on along the minus strand of NZ_JARJLT010000245.1, from coordinate 12,198 downwards.
CGCGGACGATGGAGTCGTCCACCAGCATCACGTTCTTGCCGCGGAATTCCAGCTCGATGGCGTTGAGCTTCTGGCGTACCGATTTCTTGCGCGCGGCCTGGCCGGGCATGATGAAGGTGCGGCCGATGTAGCGGTTCTTCACGAAGCCTTCGCGGAACTTCACGCCCAGGCGGTTGGCCAGCTCCAGGGCGGCGGTGCGGCTGGTGTCCGGGATCGGGATGACCACGTCGATGTCGTGGTCCGGACGCTCGCGAAGAATCTTGTCGGCCAGTTTCTCGCCCATGCGCAGGCGCGCCTTGTACACCGAGATGCCGTCCATGATCGAGTCCGGGCGCGCCAGGTAGACGTGCTCGAAGATGCACGGGGCGTATTTCGGGTTGGCCGCGCACTGGCGGGTGAACAGCTTGCCTTCCTCGGTGATGTACACCGCTTCGCCCGGCGCCAGGTCGCGGATCAGGGTGAAGCCGAGGACGTCCAGGGCCACGCTTTCCGAAGCGATCATGTACTCGACGCCGTTCTCGGTGTGACGCTGGCCGAAGACGATCGGGCGGATCGCGTTGGGGTCGCGGAAGCCGACGATGCCATAGCCGGTGACCATCGCCACCACGGCGTAGCCGCCGACGCAGCGGGCGTGCACGCCGGCCACGGCGGCGAAGACGTCTTCCTCGGTGGGTTGCAGCTTGTTGCGCACCGCCAGTTCATGGGCGAAGACGTTCAGCAGCACTTCCGAGTCGGAGTTGGTGTTGACGTGGCGCAGGTCGGACTCGTAGATCTCCTTGGCCAGTTGCTCGACGTTGGTCAGGTTGCCGTTGTGCGCCAGGGTGATGCCGTAGGGCGAGTTGACGTAGAACGGCTGGGCCTCGGCGGAGCTGGAGCTGCCCGCGGTGGGGTAGCGCACGTGGCCGATGCCGACCTTGCCGACCAGGCGCTGCATGTGGCGCTGCTGGAAGACGTCACGGACCAGGCCGTTGTCCTTGCGCAGGAACAGCCTGTCGTCCTGACAGGTCACGATGCCGGCAGCGTCCTGGCCGCGATGCTGGAGAACGGTGAGCGCGTCGTACAACGACTGATTGACGTTCGACTTGCCCACGATACCGACGATGCCACACATGCGACGCAACCCCTAGTTGGTTTCAGGCTAAACAAAAGATCCCTTGGCGCCGGCCCTGATGACCGGCAACGGCGACGCCGCAACGTCGCCAGACCCAGCCGTCACTGGCTGGGCAACAGACTCCCCACGCCCACGGGCGGGGTGAGGTGGCCACTGGCGAACCACTGGCCGGCGAATCCGAGAACGGTATTTTTAGACCAGTCGGCGACCAACAGGAAATGCGGCAGCAGCACCGACTGCTGCCACCACGGGTCCTGTTGCACCGGCGCCAGGCTCAGCAGGCCGACCAGCAGCACCACCACCAGCACGCCACGGGCGCCACCGAAGGCCATGCCCAGCACCCGGTCGGTACCGGACATGCCGGTGACCCGGACCAGTTCGCTGATGAGGTAGTTGACCATCGCCCCCAGCAGCAGGGTGGCGAGGAAAAGCAGCGCGCAGGCCGCGATCACGCGACCGGAGGGCAGCTGGATGTAGGGAGCCAGGTGCTCGGCGAGCGCCCCGCCGAACATCCACGCGACCGCGCCCGCGACAATCCAGGTGAGCAGGGACAGGGCTTCCTTGACGAAGCCGCGGCTCAGACTGATCAGGCTGGAAACGACGATGATTCCGATCATCGTCCAATCGACCCAGGTAAATGCCACGTTGCGGCCCAGAAACGAAAAAGGCCCCGCATTTTAGCAGAGCCCTTCGCTTTAGCGGAGCCCCTGATTCACCAGGAGCCGTTCATCGGTATTCAGCCGCGTTCGGGCTGGAAGCGCACCACGAAACCATTGAGCTTCTGCTGCTTGCTCAGTTGCTCCTTCAGGCGGTCCGCCTCGCCGCGCTCGACCACCGGGCCGACGAACACCCGGTTCATGCCGTCGAAGCTGCGCACATAGGCGTTGTAGCCCTGGCTGCGCAGGGTCTTCTGCAGCTCCTCGGCGCGGGCGCGGTTGGACAGGCTGGCCAGTTGCACCGACCAGCTGACCGCGAGATTGTCGGCATCCAGGCGCTGCGCCGGGGCGCTCGGCTGGGCCGGCGGCGTGGCGGCCTGCTGCTGTACCGGTGCGGCCTGGCGCTGCGGAGCGACCGGCTGCGGCGCGGGTGCCGGCGCTTGCGGCGCGGCCTGCGGCAGGCTGGCGATGGGCGCGGCGGGCGCGCTGGCCGGCGCGCTCGGCACCGGCAGCTCGGCCTGTTCGAGGGCTTGCGGCGGCTCGGCCTCGACGGCCGGCGCCTGCGGTTGCGGCACGGCGGTCGGTTGCACCGCCACCTGCGGCATGGCCGGAGTCTTGGGCATGGCCGGGGCGTCGACCGTCACCTGGCGCACTTCGTCCTGGCGGCTGAACAGCATCGGCAGGAAGATCACCGCCAGCGCCAGCAACACCAGGGCACCGACGATCCGCTGCTTGAGCCCCTTATCCAGCAAAGCCATTGCCACTTCCCCCGTTCTTGACCACTTGTCAGTCCTGGTTGCCGTCCAGCCAGCCGAGGGCATCCGCCACGCTGTAGAAGGAACCGAACACCAGGATCTCGTCGTCCGCCGTCGCCTTGGCGCATTGCGCTTCGAGCGCGGCGGCTATGTCGCCATGCACGCTGGCTTGCGCCCCACGCGCAAGCAGGGCCGCCTGCAACTCACCGGCACTGCGCGTGCGCGGTGTCGGCAGCGGCGCGACCGCCCAATCCTGCACCAAGCCGAGCAAGGGTTCCAGCACCCCGTCCAGATCCTTGTCCGAAAGCAGCCCGAAAACCGCCAGGCGCCGCCCCTTCGGCGGCCGCGCCGCGAGGCGCCGGGCCAGGTAGTCGGCGGCGTGGGGATTGTGCCCGACGTCGAGCAGCAGCTGGCGCGGCTGCCCCCGCCAAGTCGCCTGACGGCGATCCAGGCGGCCGGTCACGCGGGTGCGCTGCAGCGCGGCGAGCAGGCGCTCGGGCTGCCAGGGCATGTCGAGCAAGGCGTAGACCTGCAACGCCAGCGCGGCGTTTTCCATCGGCAGGTCGAGCAGGTTCAGGTGATGCAGGCGCAACGGCGTGCCGTCGACGCCACGGCCATGCCAGTGCCAGTCGTGCTCGCCGATGGCCAGGTCGAAGTCGCGGCCGCGCAGCAGCAGCGGAGCGCCCAGCGCGCGGGCCTGGTCGAGCAGCGGCTGCGGCGGTTCGAGGTCGCCGCACACGGCCGGCTTGCCGGCGCGGAAGATGCCGGCCTTCTCGAAGGCCACGCTTTCGCGGGTATCGCCGAGCCATTCGGCGTGGTCCAGGCCGATGCTGGTGACCACGGCGACGTCGGCGTCCACCAGGTTGACCGCATCCAGCCGGCCACCCAGGCCGACTTCCAGCACCACGGCGTCGAGACCGGCGCGCTCGAACAGCCAGAAGGCCGCGAGGGTGCCCATCTCGAAGTAGGTCAGGGAGGTTTCGCCACGCGCCTGCTCGACGGCGGCGAAGGCTTCGCAGAGCGCTTCATCGCTGGCCTCGCGGCCCTCGATGAGCACGCGCTCGTTGTAGCGCAGCAGGTGCGGCGAGGCGTACACGCCGACTTTCAGGCCCTGCTCGCCGAGCAGCTCGGCGAGGAACGCACAGGTGGAACCCTTGCCATTGGTGCCGGTGACGGTCACCACGCGCGGCGCGGGGCGCCCCAGGCCGAGGCGGACGGCCACCTCGCGGGAGCGCTCCAGGCCCATGTCGATGGCCGAGGGATGCAGCTGTTCGAGGTAGCCGAGCCAGTCGGCCAGGGAACGCTGGCTCATCCTGCAAGAGCGGGGCTGGGCTGCTGGGTGAACTTGGCCAGCAGGCTGGCCAGGCGCGCACGCATTTCCGAGCGGTGCACGATCATGTCGATGGCGCCGTGTTCGAGGAGGAACTCGCTGCGCTGGAAGCCTTCGGGCAGCTTTTCGCGCACGGTCTGCTCAATCACCCGCGGGCCGGCGAAGCCGACCAGCGCCTTGGGTTCGCCGACGATCACGTCGCCGAGCATCGCCAGGCTGGCGGAAACACCGCCGTAGACCGGGTCGGTCAGCACCGAGATGAACGGAATGCCTTCCTCGCGCAGACGCGCCAGGGCGGCGGAGGTCTTGGCCATCTGCATCAGCGAGATCAGCGCTTCCTGCATGCGCGCGCCGCCGGAGGCGGAGAAGCAGATCATCGGGCAGCGGTGTTCCAGGGCGTAGTTGGCGGCGCGGACGAAGCGCTCGCCGACGATGGAACCCATGGAGCCGCCCATGAACGAGAACTCGAAGGCCGCGGCCACCACGGTCATGCCGTGCAGCTTGCCGCTCATGGCGATCAGCGCGTCCTTCTCGCCGGTGTCCTTCTGCGCGGAGGTCAGGCGGTCCTTGTACTTCTTGGTGTCACGGAACTTCAGGCGATCCACCGGCTCCAGCTCGGCGCCCAGCTCTTCGCGACCTTCCTCGTCGAGGAAGATGTCCAGGCGGGTGCGCGCGCCGATGCGCATGTGGTGGTCGCACTTGGGGCAGACATCCAGGGTCTTTTCCAGCTCCGGACGATAAAGCACGGCGTCGCAGGACGGGCACTTGTGCCACAGGCCTTCCGGAACCGAGCTCTTCTTCGCCTCGGAACGCATGATGGAAGGGATCAGCTTGTCTACCAGCCAGTTGCTCATGCTCTATTCTCCAATACGGGGGCAACACGCTCAGCGGCCCGAAGCCTTGCGCCTGCCCGTGAGCAGAAAAATTCACCATCGGCGCCGCGGCATGGCCACGGCCCCTCGAAATCGCGGCGCGCCCGGGGCTGCGCCTTCGCCATGCCGCCCCGAGGGCCGGCACGGTCATGACAAAACGTCATCAGACCCTAGTGGACGGCGCGAGGCCGCCCGCCGTCACATGCACTTCACTGCGCGTCCGCCTGGCGACACTGGCGGATGAAGGCGCGGATCTTCTCGGCGTCCTTGACACCCTTGCTCGCCTCCACCCCGCCGCTGACGTCCACCGCGTAGGGCCGTACCTGGCGGATGGCCGCCGCCACGTTGTCCGCGGTCAGGCCACCGGCCAGCACCAGCGGGCGCGGCAGGCGCTCCGGAATCAGTGACCAGTCGAAGGCCGCGCCGGTTCCGCCGGGCACGCCCTCGACGTAGGTATCCAGCAGGATGCCGGCGGCCCTGGGGTACTGCGCGGCCTGTGCGGCGATGTCGTCGCCGGCCTTGACCCGCAGCGCCTTCAGGTAGGGCTTGTGGTAGCCGTCGCAGTCGGCGGCGCTCTCGTCGCCGTGGAACTGCAGCATGTCCAGCGGCACGGCGTCGAGGATCTCGCCCAGCTCGCAACGGCTGGCGTTGACGAACAGGCCCACGCTGGTGACGAACGGCGGCAGCGCGGCGACTATCGCCCGCGCCTGCTGCACGCTGACGGCGCGCGGGCTCCTGGCGTAGAACACCATGCCGATGGCGTCGGCGCCGGCCTCGGCGGCGGCCAGGGCGTCCTCGACGCGGGTAATGCCACAGATTTTGATGCGAACGGCGGACAAGATGCGGCAACCTTCCTGCAAAACAATCAATCGATGGTAGCAAATGCCCCGGACAGCGTCAGCCGAACGTATCAGGCAAAGATGAAAGGAAATGTGGCCCCAGGTAGCGTTCCGGCAACTCGAACTCCGCCGGGTATTCGACCTGCACCAGGTACAGGCCGAACGGGTGCGCGGTGATCCCGGCGGCGCGCCGGTCGCGCGCCGCCAGCGCCTCGGCGACCCACTCCACCGGCCGTTCGCCGGCGCCGACCGCCATCAGGGTGCCGGCGAAGTTGCGCACCATGTGGTGCAGGAAGGCGTTGGCGCGCACATCCAGCACGATGAAACGGCCGTGCTCCAGCACCTGCAGGTGGTGCACTGTCTTCACCGGCGACTTGGCCTGGCACTGCAGCGCGCGGAACGAGCTGAAGTCGTGGGTGCCCACCAGCGCCTGCGCCGCCTCGCGCATGCGCGCCACATCCAGCGGCCGGTGGTTCCAGGTGACCTCCTCGGCCATGTGCGCGGGGCGGATGGGGTCGTTGTAGATCACGTAGCGATAGCGCCGCGCCATCGCCGAGAACCGCGAGTGGAAATGCGCCGGCATGACCTTGGCCCAGGTCACGCTGATATCCCCCGGCAGGTTGGCGTTGGCGCCCAGCACCCAGGCCTTCAGCGGCCGCTGCGCGCGAGTGTCGAAATGCACCACCTGGCCGCTGCCGTGCACGGAGGCGTCGGTGCGCCCGGCGCACATCAGCCCGATCGGCTCCGCGGCCACCGCCGACAGCGCCCGCTCCAGCGCCTCCTGCACGGTCGGCACGCCACCCTCCTGGCGCTGCCAGCCGCGATAGCGCGAACCCTTGTACTCGACGCCCAGGGCGATCCTGGTGACGTCGGCGGCGGCCACTTCGCCCGCCGCGCTCTCGAACTCTTTCAACTGCTGTGCTCGTCCCGATAAGGCTGTTCAGCCGGGTATTTTGCCTGGATTGCGCCTCAATCGGTATGCCGGCGCAGCGACGGCAACGCCATGCGCAGGATCGCCAGCCACACCGCCAGCAGCCCCAGCCCCGCCAGGAACGACAGGCCACGAGTGTCAAGCTCGGCGCCTTCATCCAAGCTGCCGAACAGCTGGACCAGCGCCAGCCCGAGCAGCGCCAGCATGAACAACGCGCCGGCGACATAGACCTTGACGATCAGCAGCAGCCAGAACCACTTGAAACGACGTCGCCGCGGCGCGGCGGGCACGTCGAAGGCCTCGACGGGGTCAGCCATCATCCCTGCTCCGGCTGTAGGAAGACGACGCTTGCGGCAAGCGTCAACGATCGCGCACCTCCGAACGGCCGGCGCGAATGCTGCCAAGATAATGGCATAAAGCCTGCCACCCCAAGCCTTTCCGGCCCAACGGCGGATTTCCCGCCCGCAGAAACGCCGATGGCAGCCCAAGGGCTGCCATCGGTTCATTCCGAGCGGCCTCAGACGAGGCGTTCGAGCAGCTCGCGAGCCTCTTTCTGCTGCTGATCGCTACCCTCGCTGATGACTTCGTCGAGGATATCCCGCGCGCCTTCGGCATCGCCCATGTCGATGTAGGCGCGGGCCAGGTCGAGCTTGGTCGCGGCTTCGTCGGCGCCGGAGAGGAAGTCGAACTCGTCCTCGTCGTCATCCTCGCCCGCGGCGATATCCGCTACCGGCTCCGCGGCGAAGTCCGGCACGCTGGCGGCCGGCTCGTCGAGGTCGCTGGCCAGCTTGTCCAGCTCGGCGCTGACCTGGTCCAGCTGTGCGGCGAAGCTGTCGCCCTCGGCCGGGGCCGCCGGCGTTTCTTCCGGCAGGGACAGGTCGAAGTCGTCGGCCAGTTCGCTGCTCGCCTCGGCGTGCGGCTCCAGCGCGGGCTCGGCGCCCAGGTCGAAACTGAACTCGTCCTCGGCGCTGGCCGGCAGCTCGCCGTCGGCCTCGCTCAGGTCGTAGAGGAAGTCGTCGGCCTTGCCGGCGGCCACCGGTTGTTCATCCGACAGATCCAGGGAGAATTCGCTCAGCTCATCGCTGACCGCCGGCGCGGCGCTGGCAGCCTTGTTCAGGTCGCTGTCCAGGTCGAGGTCGAAGGCGAAGTCGTCGTCGGCCTTGAGCGGAGCCGGCTCGCTGGCCGGCTGGTCGAGCTTCAGCTCGGCGTCGAGGTCGAAATCTTCCAGCGATAGCTCGTCGGCCTTGGCCTGCGGCGCGGGGTTGGCGACGGGCTGCTCGTCGTCGAATTGCAGGTCGTCCAGGCCGAGGTCGAAGGCGTCGTCCAGGTCGGCACCGGCCAGCGGCGCGGCGGCCGGTTCGGCGGGGGCAGCCGACTCTTCAGCCAGATCGAGGTCATCGAGGCTGAAGTGATCCAGGTCGTCGCTCAGCGACGCGGCGGCGACGCCACCGATGGCGGCAGCCGCGGCGGCCGCGACCATGCCCGGGTAGCGGGACTTGAGCTGCTCGACCTGGGGCTCGACGCCGCCGAGTTCGCGCAGTTCGTTTTCCTGACGGGCGAAACCTTCACGGTCGCCGATCTCGGCCAGCACTTCCATCAGCTTCAGGCGCAGGTCGGCGCGCTGCGGCTCATCGTAGATGGCGCCTTGCAGCAGCTCCGCGGCCTGGTTGAAGCGACCGTAGGCGATGTAGATGTCCGCCTCGCCCAGCGGATCGCTGGTCTGCGCGGCGACCTTCTCGGCAGCGGCGGCCACCGGGGCGGCGGCCGAAACCGGCTCGTCGTCGAGGCTGAGGCTGTCGAATTCACCGGCGCTCAGCTCCAGCGGCTCTTCAGCCGCGTCGCCACCGCTCATCTGCGGCTCGGCCTTGGTGCCCTCGGCCTGGGCGGCGCGACGGCGCAGCAGGAGCAGGACCAGCAGCAGGACCAGCACCAGGCTGCCACCCACGGCGGCGAGCAGGGTCGGGTTGGCCAGCAGTTCCTCGATCAGGCCCGGCTGGTTTTCCGCCGGCGCCTGGACGACGGGCTTCGGCGCCGCCGGCTTGGGCTCGGCCGGCTTGGCCGGTTGCACGGCAGCGGGCGGCGGGGTGGCCGGCGCCGCGGCGGCGGGCGGAGTGGCTTCGGCGGGCGCGGCCGCGCTCGCCGGAGCGGCCGGCTGCGGCGTCGCGGCACCCTGGGCCGGGGCCTGGCCCGGCGGAGTATTGAGTTCGCCCTGCAGCTTGGCCAGCTGGGCGTCCTTCAGCTCGATCAGCTTCTGCAGCTTGTCCAGCTGGCTCTGCAGGTCGGTCATGCGGTCTTGCAGCTCATCGTTCGCGCGGCGGGTGCTGTCCAGGCTTTCCTGGGTCACCGCCAGCTTCTCGTTGAGCGCCTTGCCGTTCTTCGCGCCCTTGTCGCCGCCCTTGCCCTTGCCGGTCTCGCCGGAAACCAGGCGCAGGCTGTCCTTGCTCTCGGCCTGCTCGGGCGCGGCGCCGGCGCTGGCGCGCTGGGTGGCGTCGAGCTGGCGGGCGCCGCCTGCCAGGTTGCGACCTTCACGCCAGGCGCTGCGCTGTTCGCGAACCTGGGTGTCGGCTTCGCCGGGCGAGCGGCTGCGGATCTGCTGGGCGTCGGGCAGGCGCAGGACCTGACCGCTCTTCATGCGATTGATGTTGCCGCCCAGGAAGGCGTCCGGGTTGAGGTCCTGGATCGCCAGCATGGTCTGGTTGACGGTCACGCTGCCGTCGGGACGGGCGCGCGAGGCGATCTCCCAAAGGGTGTCGCGCGGGCCGGTGCGGTATTCGTTGCCTTCCAGGCCGCGCGAGCTGGGCGCGGACACCGCCGAGGCGGGCTCCACGGCGCGCGGCGCGACGGGCGCGACCGGCTGGCGGACGACCGGTGCGGGCGCGGCGACCGGCGCGCGCGGCGCGGCGGCGGCAGCCACCTGCGGCGAGTACAGCGGCGGGTCGAGCAGCACGGTGTATTCGCGGAGCAGCCGGCCGTTGGGCCAGAGCACCTCCACGAGGAAGTTCAGGTAGGGCTCCTGCACCGGCTTGTCGGAGGTCACGTGAATGACGCTCTTGCCGTTGGGTTGCACCACGGCGGTGAACTTGACCCCGGTGAGGAAGAAATTGCGATCGACGCCGGACTTGGCGAAGTCCTCCGGCGAAGCCAGTTTGGGAATGATCTCGCCGGCCGACAGGTCGCGAACGTCCGTCAGGTCGATATCGGCATTCAGCGGCTGGTTCAGCGCCGAGTGCAGGTGGATGTCCCCCAACCCCAGCGCATGCGCCATGCCGGTGGTCAACGCCGAAGCAGCCGCAATTGCCTGCACCAGTTTACGAAGCCGGACCATAATCTAATCCCTTGTTTTAACAGCTTTCTTCTGGATTCGCGCGATTCAGGTCAGGTGCCTGGCGCCCTGGATTCCAGCGTCGAAAACGCCGGGATCTCCCCCCGCCAGCACCCGACCAAGTCAGTATTGCCAAGCTAGAATGCTTCTTCAAATATTCGATAAGTATCTTTTACAGATAGTGTTTTATCAATAATGCCGCCAAGTTCACAGCGTTGAGCCCAAGGCCTTTTCGCACATTATCAGACGCAATCCACAAATTGAGGGCGTTGGCATCGGACTGCGACTGTCGTACACGCCCTACATGGATCGCGTCCTGCCCCAGAGCGTCGCCGATCACCGTCGGGTAGTCGTCCTCGAGCAGCTCGATGCCCTCGGCGGCCTCCAGGGCCTGGCGAACCTGCTCCAGGTCTATCGGCGCGGCGGCGCGCAAGTTGAGGTTCAGCGCGTCGCCGAAGAACACCGGGGCCAGCAGGCAGTCGACCTGCGCCCTGCCCTGCAGCTCCGGCAGCAGCTCGCCCAGCTCCTTGTGCAGGCGTCGTTCGATGGCGCTGTAGCCGGACGCGTCGACGATTCCGACCTGGCCGAGCATATTGAAGGCGTACTGCCGATCGACCAGGCGCGCCTCCACCGGGCGCGCGTTGAGCAACTCGGCGGTCTGCCGGGCCAGTTCCTGGACGCCTTCGCGGCCCAGCTGGGAAGCGGACAGGCAGGCGGTCAGCGACAGCTCCCGCACCTGCACGCAGGAACGCAGCGCGGCGACCACCTCGGCCACTTCGGCGGCAGCGGCGCCGGGGGCGCGCAGCAGCGCCGGGAAGCTCAGGCCGTCGAGGGCCTCGCGGTTCAACCCTTCCAGCAGCAACGGGCCGTTTACCGAGCCGCTCAGGTCGATGACCGTGCAGCCCTCGGCCAGCGCGCGCGACGCGTGCTCGCCGGCGACCTCCGCCGAGGTGGCGAACAGCGCCAGTTTCACCTGGGCGAAGGAGGACCCGTCGAGGTCGCGCACCCGCAGGTTGCGCCCGCGGAACGGCACGCTCTTGCCCGCGGACTCGCCGCTGGCCAGCACATGCAGTTCGGCCACCGGGCAATCCATTTCTTCCAGCAGTTCGACCAGCGCTTCGCCAACCAGACCGGTGGCCCCTACTACAGCAACGTCGACGGACATCGAAAATCCCATGACCAGAAGGAAAACAGAGGCAGCACTTTACTGCCCCCTTCCCTTCCCAGGCAATCGGCCAGGCGACCGCGCATCGCGGCCACCCGCCACACCTAGCGTGGCTCGGGCTGCGGCGTTCCGGTCGGTTGCGCCGGCGCGGCCGTCTCGGCGACGGCGATCGGCTGCGCGGCAGGCGCCACGGGCGAGTGCGCGGACGCCGGCTGGGCGCTCTGGCGCGACTGCTCGGCCAGGCGCGCGAGGAGCCCGGCGATCTGCGCGTCCTTGAGCTCGACCAGACGGTTGAGCTTGTCCAGCTGGCCTTGCAGGTCGCCGATCCGGCTGGCCAGTTCCTCACCCTGGCGGCGCGAGCTGTCGAGGTTTTCCTGGAGCAGCGCCAGGCGCTCGGCATCGGCCTGCTCCTGGGCCTTGCTGGACGCCTTGCCGGAGACCAGGCGCAGGTTGTCACGCACCACTGCCACAGCCGGCGCGGGCGCGGCCGCGTTCTTGCGGGTGGCGTCCAGCGGCCTGGCGCGGGCGCGCCACTGGGCGTCCTGGGCCTGGAAGTGCGCGCTGGCCTCGGCGTGCTGGCGGGCGCGCACCTGGGCGGCGTCCGGCAGGCGCAGCACGGCACCGACGCGCGGCTGGTTGGCGTTGCCATCGATGAAGGCCTGCGGATTCAATGCCTGGATCGCGTGCATGGTCTGCATCACCGAGGCGTCGCCCGCCGGGCGATGGCGCGCGGCGATGGCCCAGAGGCTGTCGCCGGCGGCCACCCGGTACTCGCCTGCGGTTTCGGCGGCGACGACGGGGCGCGTCGGAGCGGCGCTGGCCAGCGGCTGCGCCCTCTCCGCCACTACCGCCGGCGCCACTGGCTGGGCGACAGCGGCCTGGTAGTTCGGCGGGTCCAGCAGCAGGGTGTATTCGCGCAGCGTGCGACCCTGCGGCCAGATCACCTGCAGGACGAAGTTGACGTAGGGTTCGCGCACCGGGCCGCTGGACTGCACGCGGATGACCCCGCGGCCGTTGCGGCCGATCTGCGGGGTGAAGCGCAGCCCGGCGAGGAAGAAGTAGTTGGGCTCGCTGCCCAGGCGCTGGGCTTCCTGCTGCGACGCCAGGCTGACCTTCAGGTCGTCCGCCGCCAGGTCGGCGACGCCGCGCAGTTCGATCTCGGCGTCCAGCGCCTGGCCGAGCGCGGCACGCGAGGAAATGTCCCCCAGTTCGAGGGC
>NZ_JARJLT010000244.1 GCF_029335315.1 Pseudomonas citronellolis | reverse complement strand
TTGCCGGTCAACGCCTGCGGCTGGCCATTCACGTCCTCGTAGACATCGTCGGCCTTGGCGGTGCTGTAGTAGTAGCCTAGGCGGTATTCGCCGGGCAGCCCGCCGACCTTCGGCGACCACACCAGCTCCGCCGGCAGGATCGCGCCCTGGGTGCCGCTGCCGCTGAGCTTGAAGCCGTTGCCGGTTTCCAGGTTCGAGGGGTTCTGCTCGTAGGCGCCGACCTGCACGAAGAATTCCGGGCTGAGGTTGTACTTCACCCGCACCGCCCACTGCGCCACCGGCCAGTTGTACCAGATGCCGCCGACCCAGTTGCCTACCTGCGAGCCGCAGAACGCCAGGTTCTGGAAGTCGCAGGGGAAGCTGTTGAAGTCCTCGCCCTCGCCGAACTGACCGACCTTGATGTCCAGGGCGTCGTCGAGGAAGGTCTGCTTGTACCACATCTGCGTCAGCCGCCAGGTCTGGCCCCGGCCCCAGACTTCCTGCACCGAGCTGAGCTGGCCGGCGCGCGGGTCGCTGACGCGGTCGTTGGACAGGTTGTTGCCGCTGCGCTCGGTCACCGTCAGCTGGAACTCGGCGCCGTGCCAGCCGAGGATCTTCTGCAGGTCCAGGTGGGTGCCCAGCGCCCACTGGTCGCTGTAGCGCGCGGTCTTGTCGTCGTTGTAGCCGCCGTGCAGGTTGCCCGCCGCCTCGCCGACGTAGTCCAGCTTGAAGTCGTAGCCCTTCTCCAGCAGCTCGCTGCGGGTACCGCCCCAGTCGCCGAGCCCCCACTTCGAATCGGCAGAGAAAGCGTCGTCGGCCTGCGCCATGCCGTTGAGGCCGGCCGCGCCCAGGGCGAGCAGGCAGCCCAGGGCGGGGCGGATCTTGTTGTTCTTATGCATTGCTATCGTCCTCGTTGGTGAAATGCCTTGCGGCGTTCAGTGCTTGTGCCGAGCCAGCGGGGTGACCTTGGCCTCCCCCGCCCCGCCCGGCGCCTTGCGCAGGCGCTCGCCACTGCCCGCGTCGAACAGCAGGACGCGGGCCGGGTCCAGCCCCAGCTGCAAGGTCGAACCCAACGCCGGCGCAGCGTCCGGGGCCAGACGGCAGCAGACCTTGGCGCCGTTGAGGGTGACGAAGGCCAGGGTGTCCGGGCCGGTGGGCTCCAGTACCTCGACTTCGGCGCGCACGCCGACCACACCGGTGCCAGCCTCGGCCACGCCGATCTGCTCCGGACGCACGCCGAGGATCAGCTCGCGCCCCTCGGCGACTTCGGCGTCCAGTTCCAGCGGCAGCTCGCAGCGGTCCTGGCCGCTGTCCAGCAGGCCGACCAGGCGGCCGCCCTGGCGCTGCACGCGCAGCGGGATGAAGTTCATCGGCGGCGAACCGATGAAGCTGGCGACGAACAGGTTGGCCGGGTCGTTGTAGATCTGCTGCGGGGTGCCGAATTGCTGGACGACGCCGTCCTTCATCACCGCCACCTTGTCGCCCAGGGTCATGGCCTCGATCTGGTCGTGGGTGACGTAGACCGTGGTGGTCTTCAGGCGCTGGTGCATCAGCTTGATCTCGGTGCGCATCTCCACGCGCAGCTTGGCGTCGAGGTTCGACAGCGGTTCGTCGAACAGGTAGATCTTCGGCCGCCGCGCCAGCGCCCGGCCCATGGCCACGCGCTGCTGCTGGCCGCCGGAGAGCTGCGCCGGCTTGCGCTGCAGCAGGTGTTCGATCTGCAGCAGCTTGGCGACCCGCGCCACCTCTTCGTCGATGGCGGCCTGGGGCATCTTGCGGATCTTCAGGCCGAAGGCGATGTTCTCGCGCACCGTCATGGTCGGGTACAGCGCATAGGACTGGAACACCATGGCGATGTCACGATCCTTCGGGCTCATGCCGCTGATGTCCTGGCCGTCGACCAGAATGGCGCCGCCGGTGACGTCCTCCAGCCCGGCGATGCAGTTCATCAGGGTGGATTTGCCGCAGCCGGACGGGCCGACCAGGATCAGGAACTCGCCGGAGTCGATCGCCAGGTCGATCGACTTGAGGGTCGCCGCCAGGCCGCCGCCGTAGGATTTGTGCAGGTTGCGCAGTTCGAGTGTTGCCATGTCCGATTACCCCTTGACCGCGCCGGCGGTCAGGCCGCGCACGAAATACTTTCCAGCCAGTACGTAGACGATCAGCGTGGGCAGCGCGGCGATCATCGCCGCGGCCATGTCGACGTTGTATTCCTTGACCCCGGTGCTGATGTTCACCAGGTTGTTCAGCGCCACCGTGATCGGCTGGGCGTCGCCGCTGGCGAACACCACGCCGAACAGGAAGTCGTTCCAGATCTGGGTGAACTGCCAGATCAGGCAGACCATCACGATGGGCAGCGACATCGGCATGAGGATGCGCGTGAAGATGGTGAAGAAGCCGGCGCCGTCGAGGCGCGCGGCCTTGACCAGGGCGTCGGGGATGGCCACGAAGTAGTTGCGGAAGAACAAGGTGGTGAAGGCCAGGCCATAGATGCAGTGGACGATCACCAGGCCGGTGGTGGTGTTGGCCAGGCCGAGCTTGCCGAGGGTGAAGGACATCGGCAGGAGGATCACCTGGAACGGCAGGAAGCAGCCGAACAGCAGCGCGCCGAAGAACAGCTGCGAGCCACGGAAGCGCCACATCGACAGCACGTAGCCGTTCATGGCGCCGATGAAGGTGGAGATCAGCACGCCCGGCACGGTGATCTTCACCGAGTTCCAGAAGTAGTCGCCCACCGCGCCCCAGGCCTTCACCCAGCCGATCACGGTGAACACGTCCGGCAGCGCCAGCAGGTTGCTGTTGCGGATGTCCTCGGGGCTCTTGAAGCTGGTCAGCAGCATCACCAGCAGCGGGATCAGGTACAGCGCCACGGCGCCCCAGAGGGTGGCGTGGACCGCCAGGCGGCCGAGGCCGAAGGTCGGTCGGAGGGTCGCTTCACGCATGGCGCTTGCCTCGCAGTTCGGAATACAGGTAAGGCACCACCAGGGCCAGCACGGCGCCGAGCATCAGCATCGCGCTGGCCGCGCCCAGGCCCATCTGGCCGCGGGTGAAGGTATGCGCGTACATGAACATCGCCGGCAGGTCGGAGGAGTAGCCGGGGCCGCCGGCGGTCATCGCGGCGACCAGGTCGAAGCTCTTGATGGCGATGTGCGCGAGGATCATCAGCGCGCTGAAGAACACCGGGCGCAGGCTCGGCAGGACGATGCGCAGGTAGATGGTCGGCAGGCTCGCGCCGTCGACCTGGGCGGCGCGCACGATGGCCGGGTCGACCCCGCGCAGGCCGGCGAGGAACAGCGCCATGACGAAGCCCGAGGCCTGCCACACGGCGGCGATCACCAGGCAGTAGACGACCCGGTCGGGGTTCACCAGCCAGTCGAAGCGGAAGCCGGTCCAGCCCCAGTCGCGCAGCAGCTTGTCCAGGCCCAGGCCGGGGTTGAGCAGCCACTTCCAGGCGGTGCCGGTGACGATCATCGACAGCGCCATGGGGTACAGGTAGACGGTGCGGATGAAGCCTTCGCGGCGGATGCGCTGGTCCAGCAGCACCGCGAGGAAGACCCCGAGCAGCAGGCAGATGACGATGAACAGGCCGCCGAACAGCAGCAGGTTGCGGCTGGCCACCCACCAGCGGTCGTTGTCCCACAGGCGCAGGTACTGGCTCAGGCCGGCCCAGCCGTAGCTGGGCATGAAGCGCGAGTTGCTGAAGGACAGCAGCAGCGTCCAGCCGATGTAGCCGTACACGCAGACCAGCACCACGAGCATGCTCGGGGCCAGCACCAGTTTCGGCAGCCAGCGCTGCAGGCCGTCGAGCAGCGAGGCGCGCGGGGCCGCCGCGGGGGTGAAGGTCGGGTTCTCGGTCGCCATGGGGTCTTCTCGGGTGCGAGTGAAGCCGTCCGGGCCATGGCGGTGGCCCGGAGTGGTCGGCGGGGAATGGACGGGC
>NZ_JARJLT010000243.1 GCF_029335315.1 Pseudomonas citronellolis | reverse complement strand
AGGCCGAGCGAAACCCGAGCTGAGGAGGCCGGGCGACATGGATGTCGCAAGAGCCCCGCGGGCTACAGGGACGTACCCTCGGGGCGGGCCTCCGGTGCTCGGGAGTTCGTGAGGGAAGCCCGGCTTGCCGGGCCCGGATGCCGGGGCAAGCGTTTTGGTTACTTTTTGCGGGGCCGGCCTTCCGGCGACTGCAAAAGTGACTCGCCCGAGGGGGCGAAACAAGACGGTTGGGCAGACTCGGAGCGGCGCGGAACACTGACGCTTAGGCAACTCCAAGAGCCCCCTTTCCCCAACCCTCGCCCGCAAGCGGGAGCGGGTCAGCCAAGGCGGCGAGGTCGGAGCCTGGCGTTACGCATCCCCAGAACGCAAAAGCCCGGCACTGAGTCCGGGCTTTTCGAGGGGAGCGCCGCCGCGTCACTCGGGCATGTGCCATTCCTGCAGGCGGTAGCCTTCGCGGTTCAGCTCCTCGCGGGCCTGGGTCAGCAGGTCGGCCAGGCGCGCCGGGTCGGAGTACTCGGTGCAGGGGATGCGGGTCAGGCCCAGCAGGCGGGTGCCGGTGCGGTCGAGCACGGACAGGTCGAGGCTGCCGTCGCCGCTGGCCTGGTCGACCCAGGTCACGCACTGGAAGGGTTGGAAGGCTCGTCCGGAGATCAGCAGAGCCTCGTTGAAACGAAGGGTCGCGTTCATGGTGGTTACACTCTCTGCGCAGGTCATCCATTGCTCTGTTAGTGGACGGCGCTTCGCTGATCCGTCCGATCTGTACAGCCAATTGACACCGCGAGTCGCACAGAAAGTCACAACGCCTGTCGCTTTTGTGCACAGGCTTGTCGCATTGGAATCCGGAAAATTGCCGGCAATCTGCCGCTAAATCCCGGCAAATGGCTCTGCCACGGGGCTTGCGGCGGAGCGGCGGGGTGCGCCGATCCGCCGCAGGGGTTCACGCCTGCATCGCCCAGCCTTCCACCGCCATGGCCGCCTGGCGCAGCGCCTCGGAGCGGGTCGGGTGCGGGTGGCAGGTGCGCGCCACGTCCTCGGAGGCGGCGGCGAACTCCATGGCCACGCAGAACTCGGCGATCATGTCGCCGACGTTCGGCCCGACCATGTGCACACCCAGCACCTCGTCGCTGCGCTCGTCCGCCAGGACCTTCACGAAGCCCTCGGTCTCGTGGTTGATCTTCGCCCGGCTGTTGGCCGTGAAGGGGAACTTGCCGACCCGGTAGGCGCGCCCCTCGGCCTTCAGCTGTTCCTCGGTCTTGCCCACGGTGGCGACTTCCGGGTGGGTGTAGATGACGCTGGGGATGACCTCGTAGTTGACCTCGCCCGCCTTGCCGGCGATCAGCTCGGCCACGGCGATGGCCTCTTCCTCGGCCTTGTGCGCCAGCATCGGCCCGGCGGTGACGTCGCCGATCACCCAGATGCCGTCCACCCCGCTGCGCAGGTGCTGGTTGGCCAGCATGCCGCGCTTGTCCACGGCCAGGCCCACGGTCTCCAGGCCCAGGCCCTGGGTGTACGGGCGGCGGCCGATGGCCACCAGCACGTAGTCGGCCTCCAGGGTCTCGGCGGCGCCGCCGGCGGCCGGCTCCACCTGCAGGCTGACGGTCTTGCCGCTGACCTTGGCCTGGGTCACCTTCGAGCCCAGCTTGAACTGCATGCCCTGCTTGGCCAGGGCGCGCTGGAAGGTGCGCGCGGTCTCGTCGTCCATGCCCGGGCAGATGCGGTCGAGGTATTCCAGCACCGTCACCTCGCTGCCCAGGCGCCGCCACACCGAGCCCAGCTCCAGGCCGATGACCCCGGCGCCGATCACCACCAGGCGCTTGGGCACTTCCGGCAGCGACAAGGCCCCGGTGGAGTCGAGGATGCGCTTGTTGTCGATGGTCACGCCCGGCAACGGCGTGGGTTCGGAGCCGGTGGCGATGATCACGTGCCGGGCGCCGTGGCTGCTGCTGGAGCCGTCGGCGGCGCTGACCACCACCTTGCCCGGGCCGTCCAGGCGGCCCCAGCCCTTGAGCCATTCCACCTTGTTCTTGCGGAACAGGAACTCCACGCCCTTGGTCAGGGCGCCGACGCTTTCGTCCTTCTGCTTCATCATCTGCGCCAGGTCCAGGCTCGGCTTGACCTGGATGCCCAGGCGGGCGAACTCGGCGCCGCTGGCCGCCTCGAACAGCTCGGAGGCGTGCAGCAGCGCCTTGGACGGCATGCAGCCGACGTTCAGGCAGGTGCCGCCGAGGGTTTCGCGGCCTTCCACGCAGGCCACCTTGAGGCCCAGCTGGCCGGCGCGGATGGCGGCGTTGTAGCCGCCGGGGCCGCCGCCGATGATGATCACGTCGTAGTCACTCATGGAGTTCTCCTGGTCGCGGGACGAATTCATCGAGGTTAGCGCCTGGGCGGGAGTTGGCCAGGCGGCGTCTCATCCGGTTTATATTATTATCATAATATTATTTCCGTGAAAGCCCCGCGGATGACAGCCGGGGCGGGGCGCCGCAAGATAGGGGTTTTGCATCCACCATGCCTGAGGAGGATTCATGGAGATTCGCTGCGACTTCGACAGCGGCAACATCCAGGTGCTGGATGCCGGCGACCCGCGCGACGTGCGCCTGGCCCTGCGCCCGGACCTGAAGAGCCCGCACTTCCAGTGGTTCCACTTCCGCGTCGACGGCCTGCAGGCCGGCCAGCGCTACACCTTCAACCTGACCAACGCCGGGCAGTCCAGCTACACCGGCGGTTGGCCGGGCTACCGCGCGGTGGCCTCCTACGACCAGCGCGAGTGGTTCCGCGTGGACAGCAGCTACGACGGCCAGTCCCTGCGCTTCAGCCTCGACGCCGAGCAGCCGCAGGCCTGGTTCGCCTACTTCGAGCCCTACAGCCGCGAGCGCCACGCCGCGCTGGTGCGCGAGGCGATCGACAAGGCCGGCGCCGAGCTGGTGGCCACCGGGCGCAGCGTCGAGGGCCGCGACATCCCGCTGCTGCGCGTCCGCCGCAACCCGCGGGCGACCCGCAAGCTGTGGCTGATCGCCCAGCAACACCCCGGCGAGCACATGGCCGAATGGTTCATGGAAGGCCTGATCGAGCGCCTGCAGCGCCCCGACGCCGAGCTCGAGCACCTGCTGCAGCACGCCGAGCTGTACCTGGTGCCGAACATGAACCCCGACGGCGCCTTCCGTGGCCACCTGCGCACCAACGCCGCCGGCACCGACCTCAACCGCGCCTGGGCCGCGCCCAGCGCCGAGAACAGCCCGGAAGTGCTGTTCGTCCAGGCGCACATGCGCCAGCAGGGCGTCGACCTGTTCCTCGACATCCATGGCGACGAGGAAATCCCCTACGTGTTCGCCGCCGGCTGCGAAGGCAACCCCGGCTACAGCGAGCGCCAGGCCCGCCTGGAGGCGGAGTTCCGCGCGAGCCTGGAGCGCAACGGCGAGTTCCAGAGCGTCCACGGCTACCCGCGCAGCGCGCCGGGCAAGGCCAACATGACGCTGGCCTGCAACCATGTCGGCGAAACCTACCAGTGCCTGTCGCTGACCCTGGAAATGCCCTTCAAGGACCACGACCTGAACCCCGACCCGCGCCACGGCTGGAGCGGCGCGCGGGCCAAGGGCCTGGCCGGGGCGGTGCTGACGACCCTGTCGAGCCTGGTGCAGGAACTGCGCTGAGTGGAATCTTCGCCGCCGTGTGCTAGTCCAATTCAATGTGGAACTCGCATGCGGAGGTGTCCATGTACAGGACGCGCAAGCTGTTGACCCCCCAGGAGATCGAAGACCTGCAGGAACGCCTGGAAGCCATGGAAGAGCTGGACTTTCGCGAGCGCCGCGAAGTCCGCAAGAACCGCGTGGGCGAACGCCGCCCGCGTTTGGGCCTGGCGCCGGGC
>NZ_JARJLT010000242.1 GCF_029335315.1 Pseudomonas citronellolis | reverse complement strand
TGGTTGATTCTTTCGTCTCAACCGAGGCCGCGCATTCTACGCTAACCTCTTGTTCCGTCAAGCGTTATTTTCAGAATTTTGCATTCCTACTCAACCGCTTGCGCTTCAGCGAAGGCGAACCTTCTCATCAGCGGGAGGCGCATTCTACAGTGACCAGAATCACTGTCAAGCACCTCGGCGATCTTCTTTTCAACTCAGCGCCGAAGCGCAAACTGAAAAGCGGCAAGTGAACCACCTGCCTGACCACCACTCTCAACCTCTATTCGCTTAAGCGCTTGATTTTCAAGCTCTTTCAGCGCTTCGTCGCTGGGAGTGGTGCGCATTATAGGGAGATAAAAATCCCCGTCAACGACTTTCTGAAACTTTTCTGAAATACCTGTCCGATCGATCAGCTTGCGACCAGTGCGGCGGCGCTGGCGCGCCGCTCCTGGCGCAGCAGGAAGCAGCCGGTAAGGAAGCCGACCAGGCACAGCGCGGCCACGTAGTAGGCCGGGCCCATGGGGTCTTCCTTCATCAGCAGCGCCACCACCATCGGAGTCAGGCCGCCAAAGATGGCGTAGGACAGGTTATAGGAGAAGGACAGCCCACTGAAGCGCACCACCGGCGGGAATGCCTTGACCATGACATAAGGCACGGCGCCGACGATGCCGACGCACAGGCCGGTGAGCGCATATAGAGGAAAGAGCCAATCCGGGTGCGCCTTCAGGCTGCTGTAGAAGGTCCAGGACACCACCCCCAGCAACAGGCTACCGCCGATGAAGGTGCGCCCGCCGCCGATGCGGTCGACGATGCGCCCGGCGAGGATGCAGCCGCAGGTAAGGAAGACGATGGCCAGGCTGTTGGCTTTGAGCGAAGTGGCCGCCGGGACGCCGTAGACCGATTGCAGCACCGACGGGGTCATGAGGATGACCACGACGATGGCGGCCGAGAGCAGCCAGGTCAGCAGCATGGAAATCGCCACCGCCGGACGGTGCTCGCGCACCACGACGCCGAGCGGAACTTCGTCGGCCAGTTCCTTGCGCTGCTGCAGCTCGGCGAATACCGGGGTCTCGTGCAGCCAGCGGCGCAGGTAGACGGAGAACAGGCCGAAGACGCCGCCCAGCAGGAAGGGGATGCGCCAGCCGTAGGCCAGCACCTCTTCGGCGCTATAGAGGCTGTTGATCGCGGTGGCCATCAGCGAACCGATGAGGATGCCCGCGGTCAATCCAGCGGTGAGGGTGCCGCAGGCGAAGCCGACCCTGCGCGCCGGCACGTGCTCGGAGACGAACACCCAGGCGCCCGGAACCTCGCCACCGATGGCCGCGCCCTGCACCACGCGCAGCAGCAACAGCGAGAGCGGCGCCCAGATGCCGATCTGCTCGTAGGTCGGCAGTGCGCCCATGAGCAGGGTGGGCACGGACATCAGGAAGATGCTCAGGGTGAACATCTTCTTGCGCCCGAGCAGGTCGCCGAAGTGCGCCATGACGATGCCGCCCAGCGGCCGCGCCAGGTAGCCGGCGGCGAACAGGCCGAAGGTCTGCAGCTGGCGCAGCCAGTCGGGCATGTCGGCGGGGAAGAACAGCTTGCCGACCACCGTGGCGAAGAACACGAAGATGATGAAGTCGTAGAACTCCAGGGCCCCGCCCAGGGCGGAGAGGGACAGGGTCTTGTAGTCGCTCCGGGTGAGCGGACGGACAGCGGGGGTGTTCGCAGAAGGCATCGCAGGCATTCTCGGCAGGTTGGCGGCGCTGGCGCAGTTTCTTGGAGGGCGAACCATGGCAAAGGCGGACCGCTCAGCGCAACATTGTTATCGGGCATTCTGCGGTCGCTGCCGCAGGCCGGCCTCTATATAATGCCCAGGCCGGAGGCAGAGGTCCGATCAGGAAGTTGTCCCAAGATTCTGTGGGAAGCGTCAGCAGACAGAACTTTTGGGAGAGCTTTTCCTTTCGCACCTTGAATCGAGACCGTCGGGGGCACGAGGCCCTTACCTATGATCGAGCTTGAACAAGAAGACCCCATCCCGCAGGGCGACCTGGCCCTGCAGATAACCGCCCTGCCCCGCGAAGCCAACGGCTTCGGCGATATCTTCGGCGGCTGGCTGGTATCGCAGATGGACCTCGCCGGCACCGCCATGGCCAGCCGCATCGCCGGCGGCCGCGTGGCTACCGTGGCGATCGACCGCATGGCGTTCCTGGTGCCGGTATCGGTGGGCGCGCAGCTGTCCTGCTATACCCAGACCCTGGAAGTCGGGCGCAGCTCGATCCGCATGCTGGTGGAAGTGTGGAGCGACGACCCGCTGTCCAGCGAATGGCGCAAGGTTACCGAGGCGGTGTTCGTGTTCGTTGCCATCGATGGCAGCGGACGGACGCGGCCGGTGCCGCCGCGGCGGGGGTGAGGGCGCGCCTTCACCGTCGGCTGCAGGTTGGAGCGGTGAGAAGCCCCGCTATCCCTGATATCACCTCCCCTCCCCCCAACCCTCTCCCTGAAGGGAGAGGGGGCCATTCGGCGCAGCCGGGGAAACTCAGTGTCAGCTGGCGACGCCCAAAGGCTCAGGCGCTATCCACTCTGATAGCGCCATTCCCTTCTCTAATTCACGCCCGCATCGGCTTGCCGCGCACCGGGGCACCGTTGGCCTTGTAGTAGGCCGCGGTGCTGCGTGGCAGCGGTTGGCGGCCACGGATTCGGTCGGCGATCTTCTCGGCCATCATGATGGTGGTGGCGTTGAGGTTGCCGGTGATGATCAGCGGCATGATCGACGCATCCACCACCCGCAGGCCCTGCATGCCATGCACGCGGCCCTGGCCATCGACCACCGCCATGTCGTCCTCGCCCATCTTGCACGAGCAGGAGGGGTGGAAGGCGGTTTCCGCGTGCTCGCGGATGAAGGCGTCCAGTTCGGCGTCGCTTTGCTTGTCCACGCCCGGGCTCAGCTCGCGGCCGCGATACGGGTCCAGCGCCGGCTGGGCCATGATTTCGCGGGTGATGCGGATGCCGTCGCGGAATTCCTGCCAGTCCTGCTCGGCGGACATGTAGTTGAAGAGGATGCTCGGGTGCTTGCGCGGGTCGCGCGAGGCCAGCTGGATACGACCCCGGCTGGGCGAGCGCATGGAGCCGACGTGGGCCTGGAAGCCATGCTCCTTCACCGCGTTGCTGCCGTTGTAGTTAATCGCCACCGGCAGGAAGTGGTACTGGATGTTCGGCCATTCGAATTCGTCGCGGGTACGGATGAAGCCGCCGGCCTCGAACTGGTTGCTGGCGCCCAGGCCGGTGCCGAGGAACATCCACTCCGCGCCGATCTGTGGCTGGTTCCACCATTGCAGCGCCGGGTACAACGAGACCGGCTGCTTGCAGGCGTACTGCAGGTACATCTCCAGGTGGTCCTGGAGGTTCTGGCCGACGCCGGGCAGGTCGTGCACCACCTCGATGCCGAGGTCGCGCAGTACTGCCGCCGGCCCGACGCCGGAACGCTGCAGCAGCTGCGGCGAGGCGATGGCGCCGGAGCACACCAGCACTTCGCGGCGTGCGCGGACTTCCTTCAGAGCGTTGTCGTTGCCGTGCAGATAGGCCGCGCCCACGGCGCGCTTGCCGTTGAACAGGATGCGGTCGGTCAGGGCGTGGGTGACGATGGTCAGGTTGGTGCGCTCGCGAGCCTGGTCCAGGTAGCCGCGCGCGGTGCTGGAACGCCGACCCTGCGGGGTCACGGTGCGGTCCATCGGGCCGAAGCCTTCCTGCTGGTAGCCGTTGAGGTCTTCGGTACGCGGGTAGCCGGCCTGCACGCCGGCCTCGACCATGGCGTGGAACAGCGGGTTGTTGCCGGCCTTGGGCGTGGTCACGCTGACCGGGCCGTCACCGCCGTGGAAGTCGTTGGGGCCGATGTCGCGGGTCTCGGCCTTGCGGAAGTACGGCAGGCAGTCGAGGTAGGTCCAGTCTTCCAGGCCCTTGTCCTGCGCCCAGCCGTCGAAGTCCATGGCGTTGCCGCGGATGTAGCACATGCCGTTGATCAGCGAGGAGCCACCCAGGCCCTTGCCGCGCCCGCACTCCATGCGACGGTTGTCCATGTACGGCTCGGGGTCGGTCAGGTAGGCCCAGTTGTAGCGGCGGCCCTGCAGCGGGTAGGCCAGCGCGGCGGGCATCTGGGTGCGGAAGTCGGCGCGGTAGTCCGGGCCGCCGGCTTCGAGCAGCAGCACGCTGACGTCCGGGTCTTCGCTCAGGCGGGTGGCGAGGACGTTACCGGCGGAACCGGCGCCGATGATGATGTAGTCGTATTCCTGGGTCATGCAGGCCTACCTCTTTTTCTGGGCACGACACCGCCCGCGACGCGTGGCGCGCCGGTGTCTGAATGTCGGAATGGCCGGTCGTTCTGGCGACCGGCCGCTCAGGGCTCGATCGCGGTGGTCAGAACACCGAGGCGTAGTCGCCCAGCTCTACCTGCACGGATTTGATCCGAGTGTAGTGAGACAGGGTGGTCAGGCCGTTCTCGCGACCGACGCCGGATTGCTTGTAGCCGCCAACCGGCATTTCCGCCGCCGACTCGCCCCAGGTGTTGATCCAGCAGATGCCCGCTTCGAGGCGGTGGATAACCCGATGGGCGCGGGCCAGGTCCTGGGTGACGACGCCGGCGGCGAGGCCGTACTCGGTGTCGTTGGCGCGGCGGATGGCTTCTTCCTCGGTGTCGTAGATGAGGATGCTCATCACCGGGCCGAAGATTTCCTCACGGACGATGGTCATGTCGTCGCGGCAGTCGGTGAACACGGTGGGCGCGACGTAGGCGCCCTTGCCGAATTCGCCGTCGGTGACACGCTCGCCGCCGCACAGCAGGCGGGCCTTCTGCTCCTTGCCGGACTGGATGTAGCCGAGCACGCTTTCCATGTGCGGGAAGCTGACCAGCGGGCCGAAGTTGGTCTTCTCGTCCTGCGGGCTGCCCAGGCGGATGCGCTTGACCCGCTCCAGCACCTTCTCTTCGAAGCGCGCCTGCAGGGCGCGCGGGACGAACACGCGGGTGCCGTTGGTGCAGACCTGGCCGGAGCTGAAGAAGTTGGCCATGACGGCGATGTCGGCGGCGCGGTCGAGATTGGCGTCGTCGAAGATGATCAGCGGCGACTTGCCGCCCAGCTCCATGGTGACTTCCTTGAGCGAGGAACTGGAAGCGCTGGCCATGACCTTCTTGCCGGTAGCGGTGCCGCCGGTGAAGGAGATCTTCTCGATCAGCGGGTGCTCGGTCAGCCACTGGCCGACTTCACGGCCGCTGCCGGTGAGCACGTTGAACACGCCATCGGGCAGGCCGGCCTCGGTGTACACCTCGGCCAGTTTCAGCGCGGTCAGCGGGGTGACTTCGCTGGGCTTGAAGATCATCGCGTTGCCCGCGGCCAGGGCCGGGGCGGATTTCCACAGGGCGATCTGGATCGGGTAGTTCCAGGCGCCGATGCCGGCGACCACGCCCAGCGGCTCGCGGCGGGTGTAGACGAAGCTGGTCTCGCGCAGCGGGATCTGCTCGCCTTCGATGGCCGGCACCAGGCCGGCGTAGTACTCGAGCACGTCGGCGCCGGTGACGATGTCGACGTAGCGGGTCTCGGCCAGCGGCTTGCCGGTGTCGAGGGTTTCCAGTTCGGCCAGCTCGTCGTTGCGCTGGCGGAGGATTTCCACGGCGCGGCGCAGGATCCGCGAGCGCTGCATGGCGGTCATCGCCGCCCACACCTTCTGGCCTTCGACGGCGCTGGCGACGGCGCGCTCGACGTCGTCCTTCGAAGCCCGCTGCACCTGGGCGAGAACCTCCCCGTTGGCCGGGTTGATGGTCTCGAAGGTGGCACCACTGGTGGCCTCCACGTAGCGGCCGCCAATGTAGAGCTTCTGAACGTCGAATCGAGCCATGGGGGGTTGTCCTCTCTTATGGTTTCAGCACGTAAGGCCGCGCCCGCTATCCGGTGCGCTTGGCCAGTTGTTGGTCGAGATAGTCGTAGGCGATAGCCAGCGCCTGCTCGGTGTCGAAGGCATCGCCCGACAGCGCGCCGCGCAGCCACAGGCCGTCGATCAGCGCGGCCAGGCCGCGGGCGGCGCTACGCGCCAGTTCCAGCGGCAGCTCGCGGCGGAATTCGCAGCACAGGTTGGAATACAGCCTGTGGTCGTTGATCCGCTGCAGCCGGCGCAGGGACGGCTGGTGCATGCTGGTCGCCCAGAACGCCAGCCAGGTCTTCATGGCGGGGCCGTTGACCTGGCTGTTGTCGAAGTTGCCGGCGACGATCGCCCGCAGGTGGGCGCGCGGATCGTCGGTTCGCAGGCTAGCGCGACGCTCGCGCACGGCCTTGCTCAAAGCCGACATCAGATGCCGCATGGTCGCCTCCAGGAGGCCGTTCTTGTCCTGGAAGTAGTGGCTGATGATGCCGTTGGAGACCCCCGCCAGGCGGGCGATCAGGGCGATGCTGGCGTCGCTCATGCCGACCTGGTCCACGGCCTCGAGGGTGGCGTGGATCAGTTGCGAACGGCGAATCGGCTGCATACCGACCTTGGGCATTGGTATCTCTCCTCTACGCGGGACGCAGCTGTGCCGTCCGGCGTCAATGTGGGCCAGTCTATTTTGTTTTTATTGAACGTTCAATCAACTAAGAATAAGCTGCGCTCCGTGAACCCTCCCGAGCCCTTGCGTGCAAGCGGGCCCGAGCCGTTCATCACCGCGATGCGTCCAAACCGGCAAGGATCGCAGAATCCTGCTTGGAAGTGTCGCGGCGGCAATGCTGTGTCTGTGGTTCGCGGCCCGTCGCCGTGCCTCGCGCACTGTCGCCGGCCGCCATGCGTTCACTGCCATGGGGTCCCCCTGAAAAATGAGTTCTGCTTCGCCAAGAAAAACAAACGAGCAGGCCCGTCTGAACCCGATCGTGTTCTTCGGCTCCACCGCCCTGATCCTGGTTCTGACCGCCATCCTGATGTTCTTCCCCGACAGCGCCGGTGCCGCCCTCGCCCGCACCCAGGCCTGGCTCTCGCACAGCTTCGGCTGGTACTACATGCTGGCCATCGGGGCCTACCTGTTCTTCGTCGTGTGGATCGCCTTCTCGCGCTTCGGCACGCTGAAGCTCGGCGCCGACCATGAGCGGCCCGACTTCAGCTACGGCGCCTGGGCCGGCATGCTGTTCTCCTCGGGGATCGGCATCTCGCTGCTGTATTTCGCCGCCTCCGAGCCGATCGACCACCTCTACCACCCGCCCGAAGGCGTCGCCGGCAGCCCGCAGGCGGCGCGCCAGGCGCTGCAGCTGACCTTCCTGCACTGGGGCCTGCACGGCTGGGCGATCTACGCCCTGGTCGGCCTGGCGGTGGGCTACTTCGCCTACCGCCATCGGCAGCCGCTGGCGCTGCGTTCGGCGCTGCTGCCGATCCTCGGCGAGCGCTGGGTGAAGGGCGCCGGTGGCCACGCGGTGGATATCTTCGGCATCTTCGTCACGCTGCTGGGCCTGGTCACCAACCTGGGCATCGGCGCGCTGCAGGTGTCTTCCGGCCTGGAGTACCTGACCGGCATGCAGCATTCGAAGACCACCCTGCTGATCGTGCTGCTGGTGATGAGCCTGGTGGCCACGCTGGCGGCGGTGTCGGGTATCGAGAAAGGCATCCGCCGGCTGTCCAACCTGAACATCGTGCTGTTCAGCTCGCTGCTGGTGTTCGTGCTGGCCTGCGGCGCGACCCTGGAACTGCTCAACGGCTTCGTGCAGAACCTCGGCGACTACCTCAACGGCCTGGTGCTGAAGACCTTCGACCTCTACGTCTACACCGGTGGCAGCGCCGCCAAGAGCGAGGAATGGCTGGGCCTGTGGACCCTGTTCTACTGGGCCTGGTGGATTTCCTGGGCGCCCTTCGTCGGCATGTTCGTGGCGCGCATTTCCCGTGGGCGCACGGTGCGCGAACTGGTCTGCGGCGTGCTGCTGATCCCGCTCGGCTTCACCCTGGCCTGGCTCTCGGTGTTCGGCAACAGCGCGGTGGACTTGGTGATGAACCACGGCGCCGTCGACCTCGGCAAGGCCGCCCTGGAGCAGCCGTCGATGTCGATCTACCTGCTGCTGGAGCACTACCCCTTCGCCAAGATCGTCATCGGCATGTCGATCTTCGTCGGCTTCGTGCTGTTCCTCACCCCGGCGGATTCCGGCTCGGTGATGCTGGCCAACCTGTCCCGCGAGGGCGGCGACCTCGACGAGGACGCGCCGAACTGGCTGCGCATCCTCTGGTCGGCGATCGTCACCCTGGTGACCATCGGCCTGCTCTTCGCCGGCAACTTCACCGCCATGCAGACGGTGGTGGTGCTGGCCGGCCTGCCGTTCTCGGCGGTGCTGATCCTGTTCATGTTCGGCCTCTACAAGGCCATGCACGCCGACTACGAGCGCCTGCACGGCAAGCGCCCGGAAGCGGGCGGCGAGCTGGCCGCCGGCTGACCACGGCTCCCCGGTGGCGTCCCGCCCGACGCCACCCGCCTGCCCATGGCAGGCCCTTTCGCCCGGCTTTACGCCGGGCTTTCTTTTTCGCTCCGGCCCTCTGGCGCAGGGCTGCTATGGTTTCTGGCGAACCCCGCTGGAGAAACCCATGAACGATCATCCCCTGTGGCAAGCCCTGGGCCGACACTGGAAATGGATCGCCCTGCGCGGCGTCGCCGCCGTGCTGTTCGGCGTGCTGGCCATCGCCTGGCCGGGCATCGCCCTTACCGTGCTGGTGATCGTCTGGGGCGCCTACGCCTTCGTCGACGGCCTGTTCACCCTGATCGCCGCGGCGAACATGCGCGAGTCGCAACGGCCGATCTGGCCGCTGTGGCTGGTCGGCGCGCTGGGCGTGCTGGCCGGGCTGGTGGCGTTCTTCTGGCCGCAACTGACCGCGCTCGGCCTGCTCATGCTGATCGCCGGCTGGGCGCTTGCCACCGGGGTGCTGCAGATCATCGCCGCGTTCCGCCTGCGCAAGAGCCTGGTCAACGAGTGGTGGCTGGGGCTGTCCGGGGCGCTGTCGGTGCTGTTCGGCGTGCTGATGATCGCCAATCCGGGTGCCGGGGCGGTCGCGGTGGTCTGGGTGATCGGCGCCTACGCGGTGTTCTTCGGCGTGCTGCTGATCATGCTCGCGCTGCGCCTGCGCAAGACCTCCACCTTCGATGCCTGAAGCCGCGCGTAACTGGTGCCTGTGGCGCCTGGACGACAACGGCAACCGCTTCGTCGTGCGCCGCGAACTGAGCCGCGAGGAAGCCGAGGCGCTGGCCCGCGACTACCAGGCGCGCGGGCACAAGCAGACCTACTGGGCCGAGCGCGAACCGCGCCCGGCCACTTGAGTCAGCAGCCGGTCAGGCGTTCTTCCACGCGTTCGGCGGGGAAGAAGATGGGGCGCAGGCGCACGCCCAGGGCGTTGCCGAAGAACGCGGCGACCAGCCACAGCCAGCCGTGCAGGCTGCCCGAGGCGATGCCGCTGAAGTACGCGCCGATGTTGCAGCCGTAGGCCAGGCGCGCACCGTAGCCCAGCAGCAGGCCGCCGATCATCGCCGCCAGCAGCGAGCGTGCGGGAATCTTCAGGCTTGGCGCGAAGCGCCCGGCGAAGCCGGCGGCCAGTAGCGCGCCGAGCATGATGCCGAAGTCCATGACACTGGTGATGTCCTGCCACACCGGCGCGGCCAGTGCCTTGGCGTTGGCCTCGACCTGCCAGAAACCCCACTCGTGTACCGCGACGCCCAGGCCCTCGAAGGCCTTGGCGCCCCACAGGGCGAAGGCCGAGGTGATGCCCCAGGGGCGCCCGGCCAGGGCCAGGGTGGCGAAGTTCAGCAGCGCCAGCGCCACCGCGCCCCAGACCAGCGGCCAGGGCCCGCGCAGCAAGCGGCCGAAGCCATGCACGCCGTCGCTGCCGATCAGTTCCAGCACGCCATGGCGACGGCGCTCCAGCACCACACTGATGGCGGCGATGCCGGCGAACAGCGCCAGGCTCACGGCCAGCGCCGGGAACAGCCCGAGGGACTGCACCAGGGAAGTCGGCGGCAGCGACGGCAGGGCGAACCACCAGCCGATGTGCTGGGTGGCGACCACCGAGCCGATGATGAAGAACAGCAGGGTCACCAGCATCCGCGCGTTGCCGCCGCCGACGGTGAACAGGGTGCCGGAAGCGCAGCCGCCGCCCAGCTGCATGCCGATGCCGAAGATGAAGGCGCCGAACACCACCGAGACCCCGGCCGGCGACACCAGGCCCTTCACCGGCTCGCCGAACAGCGTGCCGGCCGCCAGCGCCGGGAAGAACAGCAGCACCGCCAGCGCCAGCATCACCATCTGCGCGCGCAGGCCGGCGCCCCGGCGTTCGCGGATGAACACCCGCCAGGCCGAGGTGAAGCCGAAGGCGGCGTGGTAGAGGGTCAGGCCCAGCGCGCCGCCGACCAGGAACAGCACGGCCTGGCGGCCGCTGACCGCCTGGGCGAGGAACAGCGCGCCGAGCAGCAGCAGGCCGGCGGCGATGAGAGGGGCGCCGAACTGGCGTTCGGGCGTGGCCGGGATGGCGAGGCTCATATCAACTCCTCGGAGGACGTTTTTCGAAGGGACGGCATTTTAGGGATGCCACCCCGCAGCGCCAACTGAGGATAGCTTCCAAGCTCATAGCCGACGGTTCTATCACCCTCGGCGCCAGGCCTTGCGCAGGCAGGCCAGGGCCTCGGCGATGCGCGCCTCGGGCACGGCGGCGAAGCCCATGACCAGGCCGGCGCGCTCGTCCGGGGGCTCGCGGGATTCCGGCAGCCAGTAGTCGCTCAGCGCGTTGACCTCCACCCCGGCCTGCAGCGCGCGCTCCACCAGCCAGCGCTCGCGCTCGCGGCTCTCCACCCGCACGCACAGGTGCAGCCCCGCCTCCACCGTCGGCATCGGCGCGCAGCCGGGCACCTCGGGCCAGCCGCGCAGCAGGGCGTCGCGTCGCGCGCGGGCGGCCCGGCGCATGCGCCGCACATGGCGCTGGAAATGCCCTTCGGCGATGAAGTCGGCCATCACCCGCTGGGTGCCGACCTCCGAATGCCGCACGTCCAGGGCGCGGCGCCGGGAAAAGGCCTCGGCCAGGCCCGGCGGCACCACCAGGTAACCCAGGCGCAGCGCCGGGAAGGCGATCTTGCAGAAGGTGCCGACGTAGAGCACGCGGTCCTGCCGGTCCAGCGCCGCCAGGGGCATCAGCGGGGTACCGGCGTAGCGGTACTCGCCATCGTAGTCGTCCTCGACTATCCAGCCGCCGCTGCGTTCGGCCCACTCCAGCAGCGCCAGGCGCCGCGCCAGCGACAGGGTGACGCCGGTGGGGTACTGGTGCGACGGGGTGACGTAGACCAGCCGGCAGCCCGGCAGCTCGCGCAGCTGCTCGGTGCGCAAGCCGTCGGCGTCCACTGCCACGCCGTGCAGGCGCGCGCCGGCGGTGGCGAAGGCGTGGCCGGCGGCGCGGTAGCCGGGGTTCTCGATGGCCACGCCGTCGCCCTCGGCGAGCAGCACCTGGGCGCACAGGGCGATGGCCTGCTGCGCACCGCTGGTGACGATCACCTGCCCCGCTTCGCAATGCAGGCCGCGCGCGCTGCGCAGGTAGGCGGCGATCAGCTCGCGCAGGCGCCATTCGCCGGCGGCGTCGCCATAGCCCAGGCAGTCGGCCGGCGGGTCGCGCCAGAAACGCGCCTGCAGACGCGCCCAGGTCTCGAAGGGGAACAGGTCGAAGGCCGGCACGCCCACCCGGAACGCCCGTGGCGCGCCGCTCGGCGGCTTGGGCAGGTGGTGCCGCTGGAGACGCTCCAGGGACGCCACTTCCGGCGCCTTGCCGGGCAGCGGCAGCGGCGCGCTGCGCGGCTGCACGCGCTCGGCGACGTAGGTGCCATCGCCCGTGCGGCCCTCGATGTAGCCTTCGGCGTAGAGCTGCTCGTAGGCGCGCACCACGGTGTTGCGCGACACCCCGAGGGCGGCGGCCAGGTCGCGGCTGGCCGGCAGCCGCGAGCGGGCGCCGAGGCGGCCGTCGAGGATACGCTCGCGCAGCGCCTGGAACAGTTGCAGGCCCAGGCCCTTGCCGGGGTCGAGGCGGATGCCGGAGGGATCGAAGGGCAAGGGGGCGTTCATCGCGGGCTCCGGAAATGGACCTTTTGATTGGACCTTTCAATTGGAGCATGAATGGCTCTTTTGCGGAACCAATTCCCGAACTAGTCTGCATCCAGACCACTCGCACAAAGGCCACACCATGACCGCATCGCTCGACATCCGCCTCGTCAGCGCGGACGACCACGCCGCCTGGCTGCCCCTCTGGCAGGGCTACCAGCGCTTCTACAAGACCAGCATCGACGAGGCCACCAGCGCCCTGACCTGGCAACGCTTCCTCGACCCCGCCGAGCCCATGCACGCCGCGCTGGCCTGGCGCGATGGCGAGGCGGTGGGCATGGTCCACTACATCTTCCACCGCTCCTGCTGGACCCAGGGCGACTACGTCTACCTGCAGGACCTGTACGTCCACGAAGGCCTGCGCGGCGGCGGCGTCGGCCGTGAGCTGATCGAGCACGTCTACGCCGCGGCGCGCGCCGCCGGCGCCTCGCGGGTGCACTGGCTGACCCACGAGAGCAACACCGACGCCATGCACCTGTACGACCGGATCGCCGACCGCTCCGGCTTCGTCCAGTACCGCAAGATTCTCTGACCGGAGCGCCGCCATGACCGATTCGCACCCCGTCCTGCACTGGCAGCCGGTGCCCGCCCCCGCGCGGGAAACCCTGGAAGGCCGCTACCTGCAACTGGAACCGCTGGACGCCGCGCGCCACGCCGACGACCTCTGGGACGCGCTGCAGGGCCCGGAATCCGACGCGCTGCTGTGGGACTACCTGCCCTACGGCCCCTTCCCCGAGCGCGCGAGCTTCGACGCCTGGATCGCCGCCAACGCGGCCAGCGCCGACCCGCAGTTCTACGCCGTGCGCGAGCGCAGCAGCGGCCGCGTGACCGGCCTGCTGAGCTTCCTGCGGATCACCCCGAAGGACGGGGTGATCGAGATCGGCCACATCGCCTTCGGCCGCGTGATGCAGCGCAGCCCGGCGTCCACCGAGGCGGTCTACCTGCTCGCCCGGCGCGCCTTCGAGCTGGGCTACCGGCGCCTGGAGTGGAAGTGCAACTCGCGCAACGCCCGCTCGATGCGCGCCGCCGAGCGCCTGGGGTTCGTCTACGAGGGCACCTTCCGCCAGCACATGGTGGTCAAGGACCAGAACCGCGACAGCGCCTGGTTCTCCATCCTCGACAGCGAATGGGCACCGCGCCGGGCGGCCTTCGAGGCCTGGCTGGAACCGGCCAACTTCGCCGCCGACGGCCGCCAGAAGCGCGGCCTGGAAAGCCTGCGCCAGGGCTGAAAAAAGCAACTTCGGGGAACTGCCCGGCCGCCAGGGGATCGGTGATACTGAATCCTTTCCCCTTGCTGTGCCGGAGGCCCCCATGAGCAGCCCATACACCACCCCCCGCGTCGAACAGACGACCATCGACGAGCTGCCCTGCTGGCGTATCCACACCGAATTCGGCGAAGCGCTGGTGGCCCAGCAGGGCGCCCAGCTGCTCAGCTACCAGCCCCACGAGCAGCCGCCGCTGGTGTGGCTCAGCGAACAGGCCGGATACCGTCACGGCCAGTCCGTGCGCGGCGGCGCGCCGGTGTGCTGGCCGTGGTTCGGCGACCTGACGCGCAACCCGGTGCAGGTGCGCACCGAATACCAGGGCGAGCAGCCGCCGGCCCACGGCCTGGTACGCGGCGTGGACTGGCAGCTGGAAGACATCGCCGACGAACAGGGCGCGCTGGCCGTGCACTGGAAATTCGACGCCCGCCACGGCCTGCCCGGCTGGCCACACGCCGCCGAACTGAGCCTGGTGATGCGCTTCGGCGAGCGCCTGGGCCTGGAGCTGACCACCCGCAACCTCGGCGACAAACCCCTGGCCCTGAGCCAGGCGCTGCACACCTACTTCGCCGTCAGCGACGCCCGCCAGGTGAGCATCGACGGCCTGCAGGGCTGCCGCTACATCGAGACCCTGGAGAACTGGGAAGAGCGCCGCCAGGACGGCGTGGTGCGCATCCAGGGCGAGACCGACCGCATCTACCTGGACGTCGACCGCCCGCTGGTGATCCGCGACCCGCAGTGGAACCGCGGCATCCACATCGCCGCCAGCCACTCGCGCTCGGCGGTGGTGTGGAACCCCTGGGTGGACAAGTCGCAGCGCCTCTCGCAATTCGCCGACGACGCCTGGCAGCGCATGCTGTGCATCGAGACGGCGCGGGTGTGGGACGACGTACTGAGCGTGGCGCCGGGGCGCAGCGAGACGATGAGCGTGGAGATCTGGAGCGAGGCCCTGGAAAACCCGTAGGGCGAATAACCATTCGCGGTTATCCGCCGTTCGCCGAATCGGCGGATAACGCCGGTGGCGTTATGCGCCCTACGGAGCTTGTGCTGCGCGCTGCTAGAGGTCGCTCTCCTGCACCGCGCGCACCTTGGCGTCGTCCATGGCGTAGGCGGCGTCGGCCATCTCGTTGCTGACCTTCTCGACCTTCAGCTTGCCGGTCACCCACAGCGGGCTGTAGATGTCGGCGATCTTGATGCCCTTGGGGTAGCGCACCAGCACGATCTGGTTCGGCGGCGGCGGCGGCACGTGGATGCAGGCGCCCGGGTAAGGCACCAGGAAGAACTCGGTGACGCGGCCCTTGGCGTCGTTCTCCAGCGGCACCGGGTAGCCGCCCAGGCGGATCTGCTTGCCGTCGAGGCTGGCCACGGTCTTGGTCGAGAACATCACCTGCGGCAGCTTGCCCTTCTGCTTCAGGCCACCATTCTTCTGGGTGAAGGTGCCGGCGGCTTCCGGGCTGTTGTGGTCGATTTCCGGCATCTCTTCCAGCGCCTTGCGGTCGCTGGGCGGCATCAATTGCAGCCAGTCGGTTTCAGGGATGTCGGCGGCATGGGCCAGGCCGGTGAGCAGCGCGAAGCTGCAGGCGAGCAGGGTACGGCGCATGAAAGGCACTCTCGGGCGCCGCGGCGGGCGACCAGGCAGGAAAATGTGGCGCACCGCCCGCCCGGGCCGGGCGAGCGGAAATCGGCGCACATTCTTCGGGATCGCCGGGCAAATGACCAGCGCCAGGCGCCGTCCGGCGCGGCGCGTCGCCTCAGTTTTTCTTCAGCAGACCGTAGATCACCAGCAGGATCACCGCGCCGACCACCGCGCCGATGAAGCCGGCCGCCTGCCCGGCCTGGTAGATGCCCACGGCCTGGCCGCCATAGGTGGCCAGCAGCGAGCCGCCGATGCCGATCAGGATGGTCATGATCCAGCCCATGCTGTCGTCACCCGGCTTCAGAAAGCGGGCGATGAGGCCGACGATAAGACCGATGACGATGGTTCCGATGAAGCCCATGGCTTTCCCTCCTGTGGGTGGACGCGCCAACCGGCGAGCCCTTTGTCTGACAGTGTAGGAAAGCTTGGCGTTCCGCGCGGCCGCCCGCCATGAGAGACGGGCGGCCGGGGATGTCAGCCCTTGCTGATAAGGGCTTCGACTTCGCCGATACGCGCCTTGAGGGTCGCGAGGTCGGCGCTGCGCAGGGTGGCATGGCCGACCTTGCGCCCGGCCTTGAAGGCCTTGCCGTAGTGGTGCAGGTGGCAGTCGGCGATGCTCAGCACTTCGGCCACCGGCGGCACTTCGCCGATGAAGTTGAGCATGGCGCTCTCGCCGACCTTGGCGGTGGAGCCCAGCGGCAGCCCGGCGATCGCCCGCAGGTGGTTCTCGAACTGGCTGCACTCGGAGCCTTCGATGGTCCAGTGCCCGGAGTTGTGTACGCGCGGGGCGATCTCGTTGGCCTTCAGGCCGCCGTCCACCTCGAAGAACTCGAAGGCCAGCACGCCGACGTAGTCGAGCTCGCCCAGCACGCGGCCGACGTAGTCCTCGGCCAGCGCCTGCAGCGGGTGGTCGGTGCTGGCCACGGAGAGGCGCAGGATGCCGTTCTCGTGGGTGTTGTGCACCAGCGGGTAGAAGCGCGTCTCGCCGTCGCGGGCGCGTACCGCCACCAGCGAGACTTCGCCGGTGAAGGGCACGAAGCCTTCGAGGATGCACGGCACGCTGCCCAGTTCGGCGAAGGCGCCGGTCACGTCCTCGGGCTTGCGCAGGACCTTCTGGCCCTTGCCGTCGTAGCCCAGGGTGCGGGTCTTGAGCACCGCCGGCAGGCCGATGCTGGCCGCGGCGGCGTCGAGGTCGGCCTGGGACTGGATGTCGGCGAAGGCCGGGGTGGGGATGCCCAGGTCCTTGAACATCGACTTCTCGAACCAGCGGTCACGGGCGATGCGCAGCGCGTTGGCCGACGGGTACACCGGGACGAACTGGGAGAGAAAGGCCACGGTCTCGGCCGGCACGCTCTCGAACTCGAAGGTCACCAGGTCCACTTCGTCGGCCAGCTGGCGCAGGTGTTCCTGGTCGCCGTAGTCGGCGCGGATGTGCTCGCCCAGGGCCTGGGCGCAGGCGTCCGGCGCCGGATCCAGGAAGGCGAAGTCCATGCCCAGCGGGGTTCCCGCCAGGGACAGCATGCGGCCCAGCTGGCCGCCACCGATGACACCGATCTTCATGGTTCTGCTCAGGCCTCGCGGGGGTCGGGGTTGTCCAGCACCGATTCGGTCTGGGCGCTGCGGAACTGCTTCAGCGCGTCGTGGTACTGCGGGTGCTTGCCACCGAGGATGCTCGCCGCCAGCAGCGCGGCGTTGATCGCGCCGGCCTTGCCGATGGCCAGGGTGGCGACCGGGATGCCGCCGGGCATCTGCACGATGGACAGCAGCGAGTCGACGCCGGAGAGCATGGACGACTGCACCGGTACGCCGAGCACCGGCAGGTGGGTCTTGGCCGCGCACATGCCCGGCAGGTGGGCGGCGCCGCCGGCACCGGCGATGATCACCTCGATGCCACGGCCCTCGGCCTCTTCGGCGTACTGGAACAGCAGGTCCGGGGTGCGGTGGGCGGAAACCACCTTCACTTCATGGGGGATGCCCAGCTTTTCCAGCATGTCCGCGGTGTGACTCAGGGTGCTCCAATCGGACTTGGAACCCATGATCACGCCAACCAGTACGCTCATCGTCGTGCCTCTTGGTGGTGCGCCGGCCGGCGCGTCAAAAACCAACAAGCCACGCGTTCGGAGACCGGGCGTGGCTTGTACATGGACGAACCGACGAGCGGGGCCGGTTCGGAGGCGGCGCAGTATACCGCAAGGCCGCGCCATTCGTGGAGCCCGCGCGCGGCCGTTGGGCGGCTGCTACCAAGGGCTGCTACCAAGGGATGAGACGACTCGCTCTTGCTCCAGCTCAATATCGCCTAGGCTCAAGGGTCCAGACTGGTCCGAACCCGCGGCGCAGACCGGCTTTCGCCCGCCCCCGTTCGTTTGCACAAGGAGAGCCCCAGCATGTCCACGACCCTGCCCAAGACCATGAAAGCCGCGGTGGTCCACGCCTTCGGCGAACCGCTGCGCCTGGAAGAAGTGAAGGTGCCGCTGCCCGGCCCCGGCCAGGTGCTGGTGAAGATCGAGGCGTCCGGCGTCTGCCACACCGACCTGCACGCCGCCGAGGGCGACTGGCCGGTGAAGCCGAGCCTGCCGTTCATTCCCGGCCACGAGGGCGTCGGCTACGTCGCCGCGGTGGGTGCCGGGGTGACCCGGGTGAAGGAAGGCGACCGCGTCGGCGTGCCCTGGCTGTATACCGCCTGCGGTTGCTGCGAACACTGCCTGACCGGCTGGGAAACCCTCTGCAAGAGCCAGCAGAACACCGGTTATTCGGTGAACGGCGGCTACGCCGAATACGTGCTGGCCGACCCGAACTACGTCGGCATCCTGCCCAGGAACGTCGGCTTCACCGAGATCGCGCCGATCCTCTGCGCCGGCGTCACCGTGTACAAGGCACTGAAGGAAACCAAGGCGCGCCCCGGCCAGTGGGTGGTGATCTCCGGTATCGGCGGCCTCGGCCACGTGGCGGTGCAGTACGCCAAGGCCATGGGCCTGCACGTGGCGGCGGTCGACGTGGACGACGCCAAGCTGGAGCTGGCGCGCAAGCTCGGCGCCAGCCTGACGGTCAACGCGAAGAAGGAAAACCCGGTGGAGGTGCTCCAGCGCGACATCGGCGGCGCCCACGGCGTGGTGGTGACGGCGGTGTCCAACAGCGCCTTCGGCCAGGCCATCGGCATGGCCCGGCGCGGCGGCACGGTGTCGCTGGTCGGCCTGCCGCCGGGCGACTTCCCCACGCCGATCTTCGACGTGGTGCTCAAGGGCCTGCACATCACCGGTTCCATCGTCGGCACCCGCGCCGACCTGCAGGAGGCGCTGGACTTCGCCGGCGAGGGCCTGGTGAAGGCCACGGTGAGCGCGGGCAAGCTGGAAGACATCAACGCCATTCTCGACCGGATGCGCGCCGGGCAGATCGAGGGGCGGATCGTGGTGGAGATGTCCTGAGGAGAGAGCGATCCCGGCTGCGCCTGGCTTTTGCAGGAGCGAGCTTGCTCGCTCCTACCCTCAGAACTCCAGGGTGGTGGAGACCTCGAACTGCCGCGGCTCGCCCACGGCGACGTAGTACTTGTTCGCCGCCGACGGGTAGTACTCGCGGTTGAACAGGTTCTTCACGTTGAACTGCAGGCCGACCTTGTGCCCGCCCAGCTGGGTGTCGTAGCTGGCGAAGGCGTCCGCCACCGTGTACGACGGCAGCTCGAAGGAGTTGGCCGGGTCGCCCGCGCGCTTGCCGACGTAGCGGGCGCCGCTGCCCAGGCGCAGCCTGTCGCCGCCGAACAGGCTGCCGGCGTCGTACACCGCCGACAGCGAGGCGGTTTGCTTGGCCACGTTCTGCAGGCGGTTGCCTTCCAGCTCCGGGTCCTCGGTCACTTCGGCGTCCAGCCAGGCGTAGCTGCCGAGCAGGCTCCAGCGCTCGCTCAGCTGGCCGGCCAGGTCCAGTTCGGCGCCGTAGCTGCGGACCTTGCCGGCGGTGCGCACCACGGTGTCGCCATTGCTGTCGAGCTGGTTGACCATGACGTTGCGCTTGCGGATGTCGAAGAACGCCAGGTTGCCGCTGATACACCCCGGAATGTCCATTTTTGCGCCGATCTCCCAGGAACTGGCTTCCTCAGGCTTGATCGCCGAGTCGATCACCTGGCCGGTGGACAGCGGCGCGATGGTCGAGTTGGGCTTGAACGAGCGGGTGTAGCTGCCGTACAGCGAGAACTGGTCGTCGATGCGGTACACCACGCCGCCGCGCGGCACCCACTTCTGCCCGTTGAGGTCGGTGTTGGCCTGGAACGGCCGGCCGCGCCCGGCGTACTGGTCGAACATCTGGTAGCGCCCCCCGGCGACCAGGATCCAGTGCTCGTCCAGGTGCCAGGAGTCCTGCAGGAACAGCGAGTCGCTGCGCAGCTTGTCGGTCTGGTCGCTCTCGCTGGCGCTGACCTGGGTGGCCGGCGACACCGTGCCGTAGACCGGGTCGTTGTAGTCCAGGGTGTTGGTCCTGGTGCTGCGGATCAGGTCGGCGCGGAAGATCTTGCGCTTCTCGCTGTCCGCGCCGAACACCAGCTCGTGGCGAAAGCCGCCCAGCTGCAGGTCGCCGAGCAGCGAGGCGGTGGCGAAGCTGTCGCTGCTCACCGCGCCGTGGGTGCCGTCGACGCGCCGGGTGACGGTGCCGGCGTCGCTGTTCACGGCGGTCACGCGGGCCTGGTTGTCGTCATAGGTCTCGCGGGTCCAGCCGTAGGCCAGGTTGGCCTTCCACTGCTCATCGAGCTGGTGGTCGATGTCCAGGCGGGTCAGGTCGGAGCGGCCTTCGGTGATGTTGAACGGCTCGTCCAGGCGCCGGGTGCGCGGGATGTCCAGCGGCTTGTTGGTCTTCGGGTCGATGGCCGTGCCACGGTCGAAGGGCGTCTTGAACTCGCGGTGCTCGTAGCTGAGGGTGACGGTGGTGGCGTCGCCGAACCAGGCCAGCGAGGGCGCCACCAGGGTTTCGCGCTGCTGGCCGAAGTCGCGCCAGTAGTTCTCGTCCTGGTGGTCGATGATCAGCCGGTAGGCCAGCGGCGTGTCGCCGATGCCGCCGGTGCTGTCGATCTGCGCGCCGCTGCCCTGCTTGCCATGGGCGTAGGTGTTGCCGCGCAGGGTCACGGCGTTGTACTGCGCCAGCTGCGGCTTCTTGCTCACCACGTTGACCACCCCGCCCGGGTCCTGGATGCCGTACAGCAGCGAGGCCGGGCCCTTGAGCACTTCGACGTGGTCGGCGCTGGCGGTGAGGTTGCGGCCGAGGATCGACGGCAGGCCGTCGCGCATGATCGAGCCGTCGCGGTTGTCGCCGAAGCCGCGCTTCATCACCGCGTCCTGGGTGCCGCCGAGGGTGTTGGCCTGGGTCACGCCGCTGACGTTGTTCAGGGCGTCGTCGAGGTTGCGCGGCTGCTGGTCGCGCAGCGCCTGGGCCGGCACCGTGACGATGCTCTGCGGGGTCTCCATCAGCGCGGTGCCGGCGCGGTTGATCGAGCTGTACGGCGCCGGCTGGTAGCCCTGTTCGGCGGCGGCCTGGGCCGAAACGGTGGTGGCGCCGAGGCTGAGGGCGTCGGCGGGAACGCGTTCGAGGGTCACGCTGCGCCCGTCCAGCGGGCGGAAGCGCAGGCCGGAGCCGGCCAGCAGGCGCTCCAGGGCCTCGGCGGCGCTGTACTGGCCGCGCACGGCCGGCGCCTGCAGGGCATAGGGCGCGTCCTCGGTGTAGACCACGCTGAGCCCGGTGACCCGGCTGAACTCGCTGAGCGCCTGGGGCAATGGCTGCGCGGCCAGGGTGAAGGCGTAGCGCGACGCCAGGGTCGCGGCGGCCGGCTCGGCGGCCTGCGCCGGCAGGTTCGCGGCGCCGGCCAGGGCGCCGAGCAGGGCGAGGGTCAGGGGCTTCAGGGTGGTGCGGGGACGCTGCGCTGTCATGGGCTTCTCGGGACTCGAAGGGCGGATTGCGACTGCGAATAAATCGCATTCATGCCCACTACACGGAGCAGCCCCGCCGGTACCTCAGTGCCCGGCGCAAATTTTTTCGCGGCTCAGCGGATCAGCACGAAACGCCCGAGCAGATGCTGCTGGCGGAAGCCCACCACCGCCTGCAGCGAATCCAGCGCCGCCTGCGGATCATGGCTGGGGAAGCTGCCACTGACCCGACGCTGCGCCAGTTCGTCGTCGAGCAGCAGGATGCGCCCCGGGTACCAGGGCGCCAGGCGCTCCAGCACTTCGCCCAGGGGCGCGCGGTAGAAGGTCAGCCAACCCTGGCGCCAGGCCAGCGCAGCGCGGCTGTCGGCGGCCTCCGGGGTACCCAGGGCGCTGTCGAAGGCCACCCGCTCGCCGGCGCCCAGCACCGCTTCCGGCGCACCCACGGCCTGGCTGGCGCGCACCGCGACGCGGCCCTCGGCCACGGTGACGCGGGCCTGCCGCTCCAGGCGGCGGACTTCGAATTCGGTGCCCAGCACCCGCGCTTCGCCCTCGCCCACCCGCACCACGAAGGGCTTGGCCAGGTGCCTGACCGCGAACGAGGCGGCGCCGCGCAGCAGATCGACACGGCGCTGCTCGCCGTCCAGGGACACGGCCACGGCGCTGTCGGCGTCGAGGGTCAGGGTCGAGCCATCGGCCAGGGACACCACGCGGACCTCGCCCGGCGCGCTCACGTAGTCGGCGGAGAGGTCGGTGTACCAGCGCCCCGGTTGCCACCAGCCGCCGGCCCAGAGCATCAGCAGCAGGCAGGCGGCGCTGGCCAGCGGGTAGAGCCAGGCGCGCGGGTTGCGCCGCGCCACGCGTGGCGCCGGCGTGTTCATGGCGTCGAGGTAGGCCTGCAGGGTGTCGCCCTCCTCCGCCGCCAGGCGCCGCGCCGGGCCTTCACTGAGGCGCCAGAGGGCTTCGGCTTCGGCGTAGGCCTCGGCGTGTTCCGTGGCCTCGTCCAGCCAACGGCGCAGCGCCCCGGCATCCGCCTCGCCGCCGTGCACGCGCGCCAGCCACAGGCGCGCCTGGCGCCGGGCGTCGGCCGGGAGGGTCGGGGTGTCAGGCGTCATGGCGTGGGGCTCCGCTGCGGGCGGCCGGTGCGGCGGGCGCAAGGCTCGCCTTGCAGGCATCGAGGGCGCGCATCATATGTTTTTCCACGGCGCTGCGGGTAACCCCCATGGCGTCGGCGATCTCGCCGTAGGTGCGGCCGTGCACGCGGCTGAGCAGGAACACCTGGCGGGTGCGTTCGGGCAACGCGCGCAGCGCCGCCTCGACCCGCTCCAGCTCGGCGCCGGCCTGCACGGCCTGTTCCGGAGAGGGCTGCGCTTCGTCCTCGTCGGGCAGCAGCACGCTCAGGGTGCGGCCCCGGGAATCCTCGCCGCGCAGGTGGTCGATGGCCAGGTTGCGCGCGCTGCGCAGCAGGTAGGTGCCCAGCTCCTCCACCGGTGCCTGAGGGCGCTTCCAGAAGCGCAGGAACAGCTCCTGGACCAGGTCCGCCGCGGTGGCCCGGCACCCCACGCGGCGCCGCACCAGGGCCTCCATGCGCGGCCGCTGGCTGAGGAACACGCGCAGGAAGTCCTCGCGCCGCGCGCTTTCGCCGGGCGCCGCCGGCTCGCTGGAGCGCGCGGGGGACTCGTGGTCGGACATGGGGCTGCGGGCTCGCCAGCGGTCCGCGCCGGAACCGGCGCGAGGGGAAGACCCTGGAAAGACCGCAAATGATAATGCTTATCAAATAAGCAGGATAGCCCCGATCGTCCGCGCCTCGGGGCCTGTTCACGATCTCGCGAACCAGCGCAGGACCAGGCAGATACAGGCGAGCGCGCGCAGCAGATCGTGGAAAGGTTCTCAGGCGGTCTCGCCCAGGCCCAGGCCACCCTCCAGCTTGCGCCAGAGCAGGCGGATCTGCGCCTTGCGCACCAGCGCGCAGCGGTACAGGCGGATTTCCTGCGGCACCACCCAGTGCGGGCCGCCGCACACCGCCAGCTCGCCGCGCGCCAGCTCCGCCTCCATGCTCAGGCGCGGCACCCAGGCCACGCCCATGCCCTGCATGGCCATGCTCTTCAGGCTGTCGGCCATGGCCGTCTCGTAGACCGTGGTGTAGCGCAGGTTGCGCTGGCGCAGCAGCAGGTTGACCCCGCGCCCGAGGAAGGCGCCGGCGCTGTAGGCCAGCAGTGGCACGCTCTGGCCGCTGTCGAGGTCGTACAGCGGCAGGCCGGCGGAGTTCACCGCGCACACCGGCAGCATCTCGGTGCGGCCCAGGTGCAGCGAGGGGAACACTTCCGGGTCCATCTGCAGCGCGGCGTCCGGGTCGTAGAACGCCAGCATCAGGTCGCAGCCGCCCTCGCGCAGCAGGTGCACGGCCTCGCCGACGTTGGTCGCCACCAGGCGGCTGGCGATGTTCAGGCCCTCGGCGCGCAGCCGGGCGATCCACGCCGGGAAGAAGCCCAGCGCCAGGGAGTGCGCGGCGGCGAACTGCAGCACCTCGCCCTGCCCGCCTTCCAGGTGGTGCAGATGGCGCACCACCTGGCCGAGCTGCTCGACCACCGCGCGCGCGGTGACCAGGAACAGCTGGCCGGCCTCGGTCAGCTCGATGGGCGTGCGCTGGCGGTTCACCAGGGTCAGCCCGAGGGCGTCCTCCAGGCTGCGGATGCGCCGGCTGAACGCCGGCTGGGTGACGAAGCGCTTTTCCGCCGCCTGGGAGAAGCTGCGGGTGGTGGCCAGGGTGCTGAAGTCCTCCAGCCATTTGGTTTCCAGGTTCACGTCGTCTCCTCCCGGCGCGGCGGGATGGGGTTGATCGATCGGTCAGAGATGACCGGGCGCGCGTAGCACGGCCACACGCTCGCCGTCATCAGGTGGTCACAGAATACATTATGCCGTTTGTGCATGAGGCAGCTTCCAACAGCATTGGCCGACGATCGGCGAAATCCCTAGTCTACCGGGCATCGCGGCGCTGGCCGTGTCCTCCTGAGAAAACTCTCATCATGTCCCCTGTTGCATCGTTCCGCATCGAGAAAGACCTCCTCGGCACCCTCGAAGTACCTTCTGACGCCTACTACGGCATCCAGACCCTGCGCGCTGTGAACAACTTCCGCCTTTCCGGTGTGCCGCTGTCGCACTACCCGAAGCTGGTCGTCGCCCTGGCGATGGTCAAGCAGGCCGCGGCCGATGCGAACCACAAGCTGGGCCACCTGCCCAGCGACAAACACGCCGCCATCAGCGAAGCCTGCGCTCGCCTGATCCGCGGTGACTTCCACGACCAGTTCGTGGTCGACATGATCCAGGGTGGCGCCGGTACTTCCACCAACATGAACGCCAACGAAGTGATCGCCAACATCGCCCTCGAAGCGA
Organism: Pseudomonas citronellolis; assembly: GCF_029335315.1. GTDB lineage: Bacteria > Pseudomonadota > Gammaproteobacteria > Pseudomonadales > Pseudomonadaceae > Pseudomonas > Pseudomonas citronellolis_A. The sequence continues at coordinate 4,339 of NZ_JARJLT010000242.1, read as the reverse complement.
TGGGTCACGCCAAGGGCGAGTACAAGTACCTGCACCCGAACAACGACGTGAACATGGCGCAGTCGACCAACGACGCGTACCCGACCGCCATCCGCCTGGGCCTGCTGCTCGGCCACGACTCGCTGCTGGCCAGCCTCGACAGCCTGATCCAGGCCTTCGCCGCCAAGGGCGTGGAGTTCGCCAGCGTACTGAAGATGGGCCGCACCCAGCTGCAGGACGCGGTGCCCATGACCCTCGGCCAGGAATTCCACGCCTTCGCCACCACCCTCGGCGAAGACCTCGACCGCCTGCGCCGCCTGGCCCCGGAACTGCTGACCGAAGTGAACCTCGGCGGCACCGCCATCGGCACCGGCATCAACGCCGACCCCGGCTACCAGCACCTGGCCGTCCAGCGCCTGGCGGCCATCAGCGGCCAGCCGGTGGTCCCGGCCGCCGACCTGATCGAAGCCACCTCGGACATGGGCGCCTTCGTGCTGTTCTCCGGCATGCTCAAGCGCACCGCGGTCAAGTTGTCGAAGATCTGCAACGACCTGCGCCTGCTCTCCAGTGGCCCGCGCACCGGCATCAACGAGATCAACCTGCCGGCGCGCCAGCCGGGCAGCTCGATCATGCCGGGCAAGGTCAACCCGGTGATCCCCGAGGCGGTCAACATGGTCGCCTTCGAGATCATGGGCAACGACCTGGCCCTGACCATCGCCGCCGAAGGCGGCCAGCTGCAGCTGAACGTGATGGAGCCGCTGATCGCCTACAAGATCTTCGACTCGATCCGCCTGCTGCAACGCGCCATGGACATGCTGCGCGAGCACTGCATCACCGGCATCACCGCCAACGTCGAGCGCTGCCACCAGCTGGTGGAGCACAGCATCGGCCTGGTGACCGCGCTGAACCCGTACATCGGCTACGAGAACGCCACCCGCATCGCCAAGGTGGCGCTGGAAACCGGCCGCGGCGTCCTGGAGCTGGTACGCGAGGAACAGCTGCTGGACGAGGCCACCCTGGCCGACATCCTGCGCCCGGAGAACATGATCGCTCCGCGCCTGATCCCGCTGCGCGCCTGATGTACCGCCCGGCGCGAGCCGGGCACGACTCACCGGTCGAGGGGCAGTACCCGCCTCTCACCCTTCAGGGATGGGTTATCCCCCGTCCCTTCTTTTATGCCCGGCGCGACGGGTTTACCCGCAGCGCCACGTCTCACCGGTCGAGAGGATATTCAGCCCTCTCTCCATTCATAGGGACACCACGGTTTGTGGTGTCCCTTTTTTTTCGTCCGGGGTTTGAGGGCGAAGCGATCCGTAGGGCGGATAACCGTTCGCGGTTATCCGCCGCACAGGCGTTGATTTGCGGAGCCACGGCCGGCCTGGGGAATGGCGGATAACGCCTGGGGCGTTATCCGCCCTACGTCGGGTGGCGGAGCGCGGAAGGGGCTCAGTCCTGCGACTGCAGGTGCGCGCGGATGCGGCGGTTGAGCGCCGCCAGGCGCTCCACCGCGCGCGCTTCGTCTTCTTCGGCGTCCTCGCGCGGCGCCAGCTGGCGCGCGCAGAGGTTCAGGGCGCTGAGCAGCAACAGTTCGTTGCTGGTGACGTAGGGGAACTTCTGCTTGCTGGCGGTGATCTCTGCCTGCAGCAGGGCGGCGGCTTCCTGCAACGCATGTTCCTCGCCGGCCGGCGCCTTGATGCTGTACTCGCGGCCGAGGATGCGCAGGACGCGCACGCCGTCCTTGTTCATGCGCTGGCGCGGCTGTCGCTGACGCGGCGGACCAGGGCCTGCAGGCGCACGGCGGTGGCGTTGTGCTTCTCTTCCTGCTCCATCATCTGCAGTTGCAGGGCGTCGTTGTCTTCGCCGGCCTTGCCCAGGCTTTCGCGCAGTTGGGCGTTGTCGTCGGCCAGTTGCTTGTTCTGCTGCAGCAGCTCAGCCACCAGTTGTTCGAGCTGTTCGATAGTGCTGTCGAGCATGGGAGTCTCCGAGGCCGTGGTAAAGGTCGCGGAGGATAAAGAAAAGTCGTCGCTGCGGCCAGGAAAATGCGGGCTTTTCTGACGGAAAGTATGCTGTCAATTCAATGGCTTAGACTCGTATTTTCGTGTCGTTTCAGCGACTTGGCGGCGATCGCCATGGCCGCCTTCGACGCAGGCGCGCGCCCTGCGCGCGAATCGCGGGCGCGGCCCGCCCCTACGGGGCGATGGAAGCCGCTCAGCGAATCACGCCCTCTTCGCGCAGCAGCTTGAAGATGGCCTCGGCGCCGGCTTCCGGCGAGAGGTCCTTGAGCACCTGGCCAGTGCCGCCGGAGGCCTTGGCGGTGGCGGCCTTCATGCGTTCGGCGCCGGTCTTCGCCTTGATCACCTTGAGCCGCTTGGGCCGTGGGCGCGCCGGTTGCAGGCTGGCGGCGGCGAGCAGGTCGTCCTCCACCACCTCCACTTCATGGGCCTCGATGAAGCCGCGCCGCGCCGGGCCGAAGGCGCTCTGGCGCGCCACCGGAGCGGCGTTGTCGACGCTGGCGACGAACGGCAGGCGCACCTTCAGCCGACGCCGTTGGCCGCGCGGCAAGGCCTGCAGCACCTGGGCGCTGCCACCCTCGACCGCCTCCACCTCGGCCAGGCCCACCACCAGCGGCCAGCCCAGGCGTTCGGCGAGCAGGAACGGCAGCATGCCCGAGCCCTCGCCAGTCTCGGCCTGGCTGCCGGTGAGCACCAGTTGCGCACCGGCGCCGTCGAGGTAGTCGACCAGCGCCGGCAGGGCATCGGCGCCGGCCGGTTGTTCCAGCACCGCCAGCTCGTCCAGGCCCATGCCCAGGTAGCTGCGCAGCGCCTCTTCCTGCGGGTTGCCGGCATGCAGCACCTGCAGGCGCTTGCCGGCCAGGCGCAGGCCGAGTTCGACCGCGCGGGCGTCCTGCTCGGCGCGGCGAGCGCGGCCGGAGGACGGGTGGGCGCCGATGGAGACCAGGGCGACGATGTTCAGGTCGGTCATGATGGGTTCTCTACGCCGTGGTTACAGAGTCACTGGGTTCCCGCGTGCGCGGGAATGACGGGGTTTGCCACGTGCCTTGTCTCCAGCATCGTCACCCCCGCGAACGCGGGGGCCCGGCGCCTTGCGTCAGGCCGCATCGCGCGCGCCTCCCTGGCGATACTCCTCGGCCAGACGGATCAGCGCCTGGAGGATCGCCGTGGAATCGCCGATCACCGACAGGTCGGCACGTTTGATCATGTCGCAGCCGGGGTCCATGTTCACCGCCACCACCTTGTCGCAGGCGCCGATGCCCTGCAGGTGCTGGATGGCGCCGGAGATGCCGACAGCGAGGTAGACCCGCGCGGTGACCCAGGTGCCGGTGGCGCCGACCTGGCGGTTACGCGGCATGTGCCCGTCGTCCACCGCCACCCGCGAGGCGCCTTCGGTGGCACCGAGGGCCACGGCGGCGCGGTGGAACAGGTCCCAGTCCTTCACGCCGTTGCCGCCGGAAAGGATGAATTCGGCCTCGGCCATGGGGATTCGCGCCGGGTCCACGGCCACCGGGCCGAGGTCCTCGATGCGCGGCAGATTGCGCGCGACCTTGGCGTCCAGGCTGAGCGGGCGGGCTTCGTGGCGGGTCTCGCTGACCGGCTCGGCGCACTCGGCGGCGGCCAGGATCAACCGCGCCAGCGGCCGTTGCAGGTCTTGCTGGCCGGCGCCGGCACGGCCCACGCAGCGTTCGCCTTCGGCCTGCCAGACGCGGGTGGCCGGGCGCTCGCCAAGGCTGGCGGCCAGGCGCCGGCCCAGCTCGCCGCCGCCCGTGCGGCTGTCCGGCAGCAGCCAGTGGCGCGGGGCGAACTGGCCGTCCACCGCGCGCAGCGCCAGCACCCGTTGTTCGGGGGCATAGCCGTCGTATTCGTCACCGTCGAGTTGCAGCAGGCGATCGACGCCGGCGGTGTCGAAGGCGCTTTCCTTGTGTTCGCCGAAGACGATGGCCAGCACCGCGCCGTCGCTGCCGGCGAGCTTGCGGGCCAGGCCCAGCAGGTCGCGGTCGTGGCTGGAGAGGCGGCCGCCGACCATGTCCGGCACCACGGCGATGTGGAAGGCCGGCTGCTCGATCACCTGCAGCGGCAGCTGTACCACGTCCGGCGCGCTGGAGCGCTTGCCGCCGCCGCCCTGCTGGCCGCCGGAGCGGTCGATGCGGCGGAGGCCGTTGGGGCCGATGAAGCCGACCGCGTGGGGGTTCTTGCGGACCAGGCCGTTGGGGCCCATCCAGCGCGCCTCACCGCCCTGGGCGGACTGCATGGCCGCGTGCAGCGGGTGCAGGCGGTTGCGGGCGATCCACTCGGCGCGTGGGTCGCGGCGGATGATGTCGCTCATGCTCGGGTCTCCAGCGGGC
>NZ_JARJLT010000241.1 GCF_029335315.1 Pseudomonas citronellolis | reverse complement strand
TCGCCGATGCCCAGCTCGCGCGCGCCGAAGGCGGCGGCGGTGAGCACCGAGACCAGCAGTTCGATCACCACCAGCACGGCGGCGCGGCTCGCCTCGACATGGCTGAAGCCGTACTGGGCGGCGCCCATGGCGGTGAGCCAGAACAGCCCGAAAGCGGCTATCTGCAGCCAGGCGGCGGGGGCTGCGTAGGGTAGGGATGAGCCCTGCGCCAGGCAGAACAGTGCGGCCAGCGCGGCGCTGCCGAGGAACGCGGCCATGGCCTTGCTGGCCAGCGGCACCCGCTCGGCGGCGCGGGTAGCGAGGTTGTTCAGGGCGAAGGCGAAGCCGGCGGACAGCGCCAGCCAGTCGCTGCCGGTGAGCGCGGCGAAGGTGTCGGCGTCCACCCCCAGGGTCAGGGCGATGCCCGCCAGGGCCAGCAACAGGGCGCCGACGCGTACGGCGTCGAGCCGTTCGCCGAGCAGCAGCCAGCCGCCCAGCAGGCCCCAGGCCGGGGCCAGGTAGAACAGCAGCATGCTGCGCACCACGTCGCCCTCGGACAACGCGCCGACCAGCCCGGCGGTGGCCCAGCCGCCGCACAGCACTATGCCCAGCAGCGCGCCGCGCTGCGGCCACCAGGCGCGGCGCTGGCGCCACAGCACCAGCAGGGTCGGCGGGCTGAGCAGGGCGAAGGTATAGAGCACCATGGGCATGCCGGAAATACCCAGGCCGGCGAAGTGCGCCAGGGGCATCCAGCCCAGGCCCCAGATCGCCGCGCCGAGCAGCAGGACGAGTTCGGCGCGCATCTCAGCCACCCATCCAGGCGCCGCCGTTGGCGCCGAGCATCTGCCCGTGGAAGAAGCCGGCCTGCGGCGAGACCAGGAACAGCACCGCCGCGGCGATCTCTTCCGGGCGGCCGAGGCGCCCGGCGGGAATGGCCACTTCGCGGGCGATCATCTCGGCGCTCATGTGCTCCAGCGAGACCATCGGCGTGTCCACCGGCCCCGGGGCCACGCCGTTGACGCGGATGGCCGGGGCGAATTCGCGGGCCAGGGCCTTGGTCAGGCCGATCACCCCGGCCTTGGCCGTGCAATAGGCGACGTAGCCTTCGCGGCCCAGCTGGCCGAGTTCCGAGGCGATGTTGACGACGCTGCCGCTACCGCGTTCCTGCATGTGCGCCAGGGCGTGGCGGCAGCAGCGGTAGACGCCGTCGAGGTCGACGCCGAGCAGCCGCGCCCAGTCGCCCTCGTCGGTGTCGAGGAAGGGCTTTTCGAGGATGATCCCGGCGTTGTTCACCAGGATGTCCAGGTGGCCCTCGGCGAGCACCCGCTCGAACATCGCCGCGACCTGCGCCGGCGAGGCGACGTCGGCCTGCACGGCCTGCGCCTGGCCGCCACTGGCGACGATCTCGGCGACCAGCGCGGCGGCGGCTGCGGGTTGCTCCAGGTGGTTGATCCAGACCCGGGCGCCGGCCTCGGCCAGCGCCCGGACGACGGCGCGACCGATGCCCTGGGTGGCGCCGGTGACCAGGGCGACCTGGCCGTGCAGGGGGAAGCGGTTCAATGCATCACCTCGCCATGGCTGACCGACAGCGCCTGCCCGGTAAGGGGCGCGGCCAGGGGGCTGCCGAGGAACAGGAAGGTCCCGGCCAGGTCGGCCGGCGTGAGCAGTTCGGGGACCGCCTGGGCGGCGAGGATCTGCGCCAGTTCATCGCGCACGCTGCGGCCGCTGGCGGCGGCCATCACCGCCAGCGACTGCATGGCGCTGTCGGTGCCGACCCAGCCCGGGCACACCGCGTTGACCCGCACCCGCCGCGGGCCGAGTTCCCAGGCCAGCGAGCGGGTCAGACCGATCACCGCGTGCTTGCTGGCGACATACGCGGAAAACCCCGGCACGCCCTTCAGGCCCCAGATCGAGGCCTGGTTGATCACGCTGGCGCCGGCCCGCAGGCACGGCAGCAGGGCGCGGGTCAGGCGCAGCATCGAGGCCACGTTGTTGTCCAGCAGCGCCTGCCACTGGGCGTCGGCGTCGGCGCCGGCGGCGTCCAGCGGGGTGCTGTACTCCAGTCCGGCGTTGTTGATCAGCACGTCCAGCGGCAGCTCGCCGCGTTGCCGCGCGTAGGCGGCGACGGCGGCGCTGTCGCCGAGGTCGAGGCTGGCGCCGCTGACCGGCGCCAGTGCCTGCAATTCCTCCACCACACGGGCCAGGGCCTCGCCAGAGCGGTCGAGCAGTTCCAGGCTGGCGCCCTGTTCGGCGAAGGCCCGCGCCAGGCCCAGGCCGATGCCGCTGGCGGCGCCGCTGATCAGTACGCGTTTGCCGTGGTAGTCGAGCATGTTCATACCGCCGTCAGGAAGGACACGCCGACCGCGCCGTAGAAACCGTCGGCGCGCCGTTCACCGCTGGGCTCGACCACCCCGTAGTCGTCGTCGAGCACGCGGCGCAGGCGGTGCTGGTGGAAGCTCTTGAACAGCAGGCGCATGGGCAGCACCTGGGCGTAGCCGTCGCCGTACAGTTCGTGGTGCAGCTTGCGCAGGCGGTACCAGGGCGCCACCGGTTTCTCGTGGTGGGCGTTGTGGTAGGCGAAGTTGAGCAGCAGCAGGTCGAGCACCGGCCAGCGTACCGAGACCACGTTGGTGTAGGTGTTCATCTGCTCGTAGGTGCGGTCGCGGGTCTTGTCGGCGGGGATGCGCGCGTCGTCCTCGAGCACGGCGAAGGCGTCGTAGGTGTGCTGGTAGGCGTCGGTGAAGCGCAGCACGATGATCATCATCGACCAGGCCACGAAGTACAGCACCAGCGCCTTCGGCGAGATCGCCGCGACCGTGGCGAACAGCGCCCCGCGCACCAGCAGCGTCAGCAGGACGCGGCGGCGGTTGGCGCGGTGCTTCGCGCTGGCGCTGATGAACGGCAGGAGGATCACGTAGTAATGCATGATCAGCTCCACCGCCGGGATGTACGCCCACTCGGCGGCCAGCACCAGCTTGCGCAGCCAGGCTGGGCTGCGCTGGAGGAACAGCTTGGTGTCGAAGGTGATCACGTCGGCGCGGTCGACGTGGTGGCGCATGTGCTTGCGCCGCAGGTCCTGGAAGCCGGCGTAGCAGCTGCCGCACAGCCAACTGCAGAGTTCGCCGGCGCGCAGGTTGTGCTTCGGCTCGGCGAAGATGGTGCCGTGGGCGAACTCGTGGATCAGGTAGGCGGCGACGATCATCGCGTGCCCCAGCAGCAGGGTGCCGAGCAGGTTCAGCGCCCAGTGCGGGGCGAACAGCAGGGCGAAGCCGGCGACGTAGCCGCCGAAGGCGTAGGCCAGCGCCAGGCTGTTGGCCAGGCGCCCGTCGGCGTAGCGGTACAGGGAAGCGGACATGGTTTCCTCCAGTCAGGCCCCGCCGCGCTGGGCGGGGCGCGGGGGCGTCACTTGGCCATGGCTTGCACGAGGCTGGCGTCGAAGGTGCTGGCGAAGTCGGGAATCGCCGGGATCTGGCCGTTGTCCTTGAGCAACTGGGCGATGACCGCGCCGCTGCCGAAGAACGAGCTGGTGGCGTCGGACTTCTCGAAGTTCTTGCCCATCTCGGCCAGCGGGATGTTGTATACGCCGCTCATCTGCGCGCGGGCCTCTTCGGCGCTGACGCCGAGCACCTTGCCGATGATCTGCGCCGACTCCTCGGGGTGGCTCTGCATGTAGGCCAGGCCGTCGACGTAGCCCTGGATCATCGCCTTGATCGCCGCCTGGCGCTTGGCGATGGTCTTGGTGTCGAACACCAGCACGTCGGTGATCAGGCCGGGCGCCTGCTTGGAGGAATACACCACGTGGAACTTGCCGCCGGGCATGCCGAGGATCTGCGACACGTTGGGCTCGTAGGTCACGCCCACCGGCAGGCTGCCCGAGGCCATGGCGCCGGGGATGCCTTCGGGGGTCATGTTCACCGCGTTGATGTCCTTGTCGCTCAGGCCGTGGCTCTTCAACGCGTAGGCGAGCAGGAAGTCCGAGGGTGACAGCGGGTTGAAGCCGACCTTCTTGCCCTTGAAGTCGGCGACCGAGGTGATCGACTTGTCGGCGACGATGGCGTCGCCGCCGTTGGAGAAGTCGATGGGCATCACCACTTTGTAGCTCTGCCCCTTGGCCACACCGCCGACCACCTGGTCGTAGGTCAGCATCCCGCCGTCGAGGGCGCCGCCGGTCAGGGCCGTGGGGATCAGCGCGGGGTCGTTGAAGAACTGCAGCTGCACGTTGAGCCCGTGGGCCTTGTACAGGTCGAGTTTGTCGGCGACGTAGAAGGGCGCGTAACCGGCCCAGACCACGGTGCCGATCTTGAGTTTCTCGACGGCCTGGGTGGTGAATGGCAGGACCGCGGCGACGGTGGCGAGGCACGCGCCGAGAAGGGTCTTGCGCAGCGAACGCGGGGAAAGCGACTTGCTCATGGCATTGCTCCTACACGTTGGAAATCGGCACGGGATGACGTCACGTCTCCCGGGCTTTTCTCCCGCCGTGTAACCCTGTCCTTAGGGCCGGAAAACTCTCGGACCAGCCATCCACATCATGTGGACCGGAACCCTAGTTCGCCTGTGGTGCAACTCCAGTGTGCCGAGCTTCGTGAGCGCCGCCGGTGGCACCGGTGGGGACTCATCCCGTTCGAGGGAAGGCAGAGCAAGTCCGGTGCCAACCGTCGGGCTTTCGTCACAAGTCTTTGTCATTCAGTCACTTGGATTCGCCCCGGGGTGGCCACCGGCCGCTCTGCGGCAGGGCGCGCGTGCACCATTGGCTGGCAAGCGGCCAGCGTCGGTGCCTTTGGATGAGGCAGCCACTCCCCGGCGCACGCCCGTCCTTTCCTGCCGAGAGGGCAGAAATCCGGACTCAAATAAATTGACGCCAGAAAATTGCCATCAATCAACATTGTTCGAATTGCACACACGCAAGCCGCCAGGTCAAGGAAAGCGCCTGACCCAGGTCAGCCGCGCCGCGCGCTCCCGCCGTCAAGATGACCCCGTACCTCGCCGCCAGCCAGGCGGCAGCGTGGCCCCGCCACGTACCAGCCAGCCCGGAACACCGGGCCCCACCGTCCAGCGCATGCGACTTGGCATCGGCAGCGTCTGTCTGCCGCGGTTCATCTACTCGTGCCATGCCGCCCGTTGGCCCATGCCCACGCTTCCGCGAAGCGCGGCGCAAGGAGATGAACATGCGTATCAAGAAGACCGGCCTGGCGATGCAGATCGCCCTGGCCAGCGCCCTCCCTTTGTCCGCGGAAATCGTCAGCGCGGACGACACCAACACTTGCTCCGGCAACGCGGCCACCAGCACCCTGACCTGCACCGGCGTCCTCTACTACGGCAACCCGAACGGCTACGACAACGTGGTCATCGAAACGGTGCGCGCAGGGTCGACCACCGGCAGCAATGGGCTGTCCGGCTTCGGCATCTATGGCAACAGCTCGACCTACAACCTGAAGAACCTGCAGATCACCACCGCAGGCGGCCAGGCCGACGCCATACAGGCCAACAACGGCACCAACAAGATCACCATCGACTCGCTGACCATCGTCACCAAGGGCTCATCGGCCGACGGCATCAACGTCACCGAGAACGCCTACAACTCGGTGGTCACCGTGGGCGACAACGCCTCCATCACCGCCGAAGGCACGGGTATGGGTGTGCGCGCCAATACCTCGAAGAACGGCGGCAAGAACCAGATCGTGCTCGGCAAGAACGCGCAGATCACCACCACTGGCAGCGCTTCGAACTGGCTCGATGGAACCGGCTACGCCGTATATGCGGGCAACCGCGACCTCAGTAACACCACCTACAAGGGCGACGCCGAAGTCACGCTAGGCGACGGCAGCGTCATTCTGACCAAGGGCAGCGCGGCCCATGCCGTCTATGCCAACCGTGGCGGGGTGATCAATCTCGGCGATACCAGCATCACCACTGAAAAGACCAATGCCTATGGCATCTACGCCCAGACGCTGAGCGACGCCAACGGCGCCCGGGGCAGCCAGGTAAACCTGGGCGGTGACACCCGTGTCACCGTTACCGATGGCAACCGCGCGCTCTACACCACCGGCGCGGGCTCCAGCATCAGCAGCGAGCAGGCCTCGGTCTACCATATTGACAGCAGCGCTGACAGTGAAAAGGCGAACCGTCTGGGCGCCGTCCTGCTGGCGGACAACACGGCGGTGATCGACCTGAAGATGGCCGCCGGCTCCTACTTCAACGGCACCACCAGCACCGCCAGCGGTGGCGTAATCGACCTGGCCATGGACGGCGACACCAGCCGCTGGTTCATGACCGGCAACTCGAACCTGACCAACCTCAGCCTCACCGACGGCGCGCAACTGATCTACGACCGCCACGACGAGCAGGGCGCCTACGCCTACAAGACCCTCACAGTGGATGGCAACTTCAGCGGCGGCGGCCACCTGACCATGAACACCTACCTGGACGACGATCTCTCGTCCACCGACAAGCTGGCCATCGGCGGCGACAGCTCGGGAACCACCCGCGTCACCGTGAACAACACCGGCGGCCCCGGCGACCAGACTTTCGAAGGCATCCAGCTGATCACCGTGGCCGGCACCTCGGCCGGCGAGTTCAACGCCGACCGGGTCACCCAGGGCGGCTATGAGTACCTGCTGCGCCGTGGCGGCACCTTCGCCGGCTCCGAGGCCTCGGACAAGGACTGGTACCTGACCTCCTACCTGCCCACCGATCCCGAACCGGAACCCGAGCCTGAGCCTGAGCCGCAACCCGAACCGGGGCCGGGCCCGGACCCGACTCCCGATCCGGACCCGATCCCCGCGCCGGAACCGGGCCCCACGCCGACGCCGCCACCGCCGCCGAGCGACAAGGAACGCATCCGCCAGCCCGAAGGCGGCGCCTACACCGCCAACCTGGCGGCGGCCAACACGCTGTTCCTGCACCGCCTGCATGACCGCACCGGCAACCTGACCTATGTCGACCCGGACACCGGCGAAGCCAAGACCTCCATGCTCTGGATGCGCGCCGTCGACGGCAGCGGCCGCTGGAACGACAGCACCGGGCAACTGAAGACCGAGACCAACCGCAGCGTGCTGCAGATCGGCAGCGACCTGAAGCGCTGGAGCAACGAGCACGGCGACTGGGTGCTCGGGGTGATGGGCGGCTACGCCAACGGCAACTCGACGACCCGCTCGCGGATCACCGGCTACCAGGCCAAGGGTGATATCGACGGCTACAGCCTCGGCCTGTACGGCACCTGGTACGAGAACCGCGCCGACGAGAACGGCGCCTACATCGACACCTGGGTGCTCTACAACCAGTTCGACAACGAGGTGCGTGGCGAGCAGCTGGCCAAGGAGAAATACGACTCCGACGGCGTCACCGCGTCGATCGAGGCGGGCAAGACCTTCCAGGTCGCCAAGGGCGAAAGCGCCAGCCTCTACGTGCAGCCCCAGGCCCAGGTGGTGTACATGGGCGTCAAGGCCGACAGCCACCGCGAAGCCAACGGCACCCGCGTCACCGGCAAGGGCGACGGCAACCTCATGACCCGCCTCGGCGCCCGCGCCGCGCTGCGCAGCAACCTCGAGGAAGGCTTCGCCAAGACCTACGCCGTGGAGCCCTACGTGGAAACCAACTGGATCCACAACTCCAAGGACTTCGGCGCGCGCATGGGCAGCTCCAGCTTCGAGATGGACGGCGCCCAGGACATCTTCGAGGTCAAGGTCGGCGCCACCAGCAAGGTCAACAGCCGGGTCAACGTCTGGGGCGAGGTCGGCCACCAGCACGGTGACAACGGCTACCGCGACAAGGCCTTCACCCTCGGGCTGAAAGTCAACTTCTGAGCCGTGGCGAGAACCGGCCGGCGCCTTCACGGGCGCCGGCTTTTTTTATGGACGCAGGCTTTTATGGACGAGATTTCAGTGGGCGGACCTCGGCTGCTCGGCTCCATGCCGGCGATCGACCAGGCGCAGGCTGTCGCGGCCGCCGCGCTTGGACGCGTACAGCGCCGCGTCGCCCTGTTCGATCAGCGCGGCGAGGCTGGCCGGCGGCTGGTCGAAGAGGGTGGCGCCGATGCTCAGGGTCACCGTCTCGGTGGTGGCGAAGGCCTGCGCGGCGGCCGCCTGGAAGCGCTCACGCAGCGCGTCGCCGAGCTCCACCACGCGTTCCGGGCCGACGTCGCTGAGCAGGATGATGAACTCGTCGCCGCCCAGGCGCGCGGCCAGCGCGCCTTCGGGCAGGGTCTCGCGAATCATCTCGCTGAGCGTCACCAGCAAGCGGTCGCCGGCGGTGTGGCCGTGCTGGTCGTTGACCGGCTTGAAGTTGTCGATGTCGATCAGCAGCAGGGCGCCGGGGCGCGCGGCCGAGGCTTCCTCCAGCAGGCGCGGCGCGCGCACTTCCAGGGCGCGGCGGTTGTACAGGGCGGTCAACGGGTCGCGCGCGGCCAGGCGGGCGATGCGTTTCTCGCGGCGGTAGCGCTCGGTGCCGGTCATCGACAGGGCGATCAGCATGATCGCCATGCTGCCCTCGACCAGGGAAATGCGGATGATGGTGCCGCCGAATGCCGCCAGGTCGACCAGCGTGCCCGGCAGCACCGCGATCAGCGCCTTGGCCAGGTAGAACAGCCCGTGGACCAGCAACACGTAGCGCAACTGCACCGCGCCCACGCTGATGGAGCTGCCGTGCGGGCGCAGGAGGAAACTGGCGCGCAGGGTCAGCACCGCCACCAGCAGCGAGTTGGCCAGCAGCATGGCCTTGGACCACTGCGGCCCGTCGGGCAACAGCAGCAGCGCCACCCAGCCGGCGAAGACCAGGTACCAGGCGCGCGACAGCCGCGCCTCGGTGAAGCGCGCGACGCCGAGCAGGAACAGCCAGTGGGCCACCACCAGCAGGCCGTTGGCGAACCAGATGCCGACCAGCAGCAGGCCGCCCATGCGCAGCAGGGCCAGGGTGGAGCCGACGCCGATGGTGGCGAAGCCGGCGCTCCAGTACAGCAGGGATGCCTCGCGAACGTTGCGCCATTCGACCGCCAGGTACAACGCGGCGGCAATGGCGAGGGCGATCGAAAGGCTCAACATCGTGGGGGGATCGAGCGCCATGGTACGACTGAACTGTGATTGCGAGGGACGGGCTCTATTGTAAGCGTTAGCGGCGGGAAGTCGAAAAGCCCGCGACCCTTCGTCGGCGTTCCCCGCAGGAAGCTGCCGGCGGCTCTTCACTGAATGCAAAGGGCCGCGCGAGGTGCGTGCGATGAGCGACGAACAGGTGGTACCGGAAACCCGTGGCGTGTCGGTGCGCTTGCTGGCGACAGTCGACCTCGGCCCCGAGATCGACGGCATGGACGGGCGCGAGCTGCGCATGCGCCTGGTGACCATCGAGCCCGGCGGCGTCTTCGGCCCGCTGCACAGCCACCGCGACCGGCCGGGCACCGTCTACATCCTCCAGGGCACCATCACCGACCACCGCGACGGCGTCGCCACCGACTACGGGCCGGGCGTGGGCTGGCCGGAGGACCGGCACACCACGCACTGGCTGGAGAACCGCGGCGCGGTCCCGGCGCTGGAGATCTCGGTCGATATCGTCAGGCGCGGCTAGGCCGGTAACCGGCGAACCGGTCATCGCGCACCGCGGCATCACCGTCAATGGGTGCCGATGCGCTCCAGTTCGCGCTGGAGCGCGTCGCGCTCCAGCGTGGCGAAGGGCAGGGCGAAGAAGGCCTCGCAGCGCCGCTGGATGCGCGCCAGCGTGGCCTGGAAGGCGGCCTCGATCGCCGCTTCGTCGCCCACCGCCTCGGATGGGTCTTCCAGCCCCCAGTGGGCCTTCAGCGCCGGGCCGAAATACACCGGGCAGGCTTCGCCGGCGGCCTTGTCGCAGACGGTGATGACGATATCCGGCGGGTTGTCGGCGAAGGCGTCGTTGCCCTTGCTGCTCAGGCCCTCGGTGGCGATCCCCGCCTGCCGCAGGGTGGCCAGGCTGCGTGGCAACACCTGCCCACGGGGAAAGCTGCCGGCGCTCACCGCTTCGAACCCGGCCGGGGCCAGGTGGTTGAACAGGGCTTCGGAAAGGATGCTGCGGCAACTGTTGGCCGTGCACATGAACAGGACTCGCATGCGTGCTCCCGCCGCTTCGCGGCGAACGTCAGAGGCTCAGGCGCAGCGCCAGGGCCGAGAGGGTGATCAGCAGGACCGGCAGGGTCAGCAGGACGCCGACCCTGAAGTAGTAGCCCCAGGTAATGCGCATGCCCTTGCGCTCCAGCACGTGCAGCCAGAGCAGGGTGGCGAGGCTGCCGATCGGGGTGAGCTTCGGGCCGAGGTCGCAGCCGATGACGTTGGCGTAGACCATCGCCTCGCGCACCAGGGTGTCGGCGCCGCTGGCCTGGATCGACAGCGCGCCGACCAGCACGCTGGGCATGTTGTTCATCAGCGACGACAGCAGCGCCGCGAGCAGCCCGGTGCCGAGGGTGGCGCTCCACAGGCCATGCCCGGCGAGGCGGTCGAGCAGTTGGGTGAGGAAATCGGTGAGTCCGGCGTTCTTCAGGCCGTAGACCACCAGGTACATGCCCAGGGAGAAGATCACCACCTGCCAGGGCGCTTCGCGCAGTACCCGGCGCGTGGAAATGCGCTGCCCGCGAGCGGCCACGGCGAACAGGAGCGCCGCACAGGCCGCCGCCACCGCGCTGACCGGGATGCCCAGCGGCTCCAGGGCGAACAGCCCGACCAGCAGCGCCAGCAGGGTCCACCAACCGACGATGAAGGTGGCGCGGTCGTGGATCGCCGCCTTCGGTTCCTTCAGCGCATCCAGCGCGTAGCGCAGCGGGATGTCGCGGCGGAAGAACAGGAACAGCACCAGCAGGGTGGCGGCGACACTGGCCAGGTTCACCGGCAGCATCACCGCGGCGTACTCGGCGAAGCCCAGGCCGAAGTAGTCGGCGGACACGATGTTCACCAGGTTCGAGACCACCAGCGGCAGGCTCGCGGTGTCGGCGATGAAGCCGGCGGCCATCACGAAGGCCAGGGTCGCGGCCGGCGAAAAGCGCAGCGCCAGCAGCATCGACATGACGATGGGGGTGAGGATCAGCGCCGCGCCGTCGTTGGCGAACAGCGCGGAGACGGCGGCGCCCAGCAGCACGCAGAAGGCGAACAGCCGTCGGCCGTTGCCGTTGGCCCAGCGCGCAACGTGCAGCGCGGCCCATTCGAAGAAGCCGGCTTCGTCCAGCAGCAAGCTGATGATGATCACCGCGATGAAGGTGGCGGTGGCGTTCCAGACGATGGCCCACACCGTGGGGATGTCCTGCACGGACACCGCGCCGACGGCCAGGGCGATGGCCGCGCCCAGGGCGGCGCTCCAGCCGACGCCAAGGCCGCGGGGCTGCCAGATGACCAGGATGAGGGTAAAGAGAAAGACGGCAACGGCGACCAGCATGGACAACTCGCTCGGGTGGGGGATTCAGCAGCAGGTGGCGGCGCGTACGGGACGGTCGTCCATGTCGCGCAGGCGGGAGACGTTCTGCGCCAGCCATTCGGCGTTGGCCTGCAGCGTCACCTGCAACAGCTCGTGCACCCAGGCGGGCAATTGTGGATTCAGGCGGTAATACACCCACTGCCCCTGGCGGCGATCCAGCAGCAAGCCGCTGCCGCGCAACTGCGCCAGGTGGCGGCTGACCTTCGGCTGGCTGTCGTCCAGGGCGCACATCAGCTCGCAGACGCACAGCTCGCCCAACTGGGCGATCAGCAGGGTGGCGCGGGCGCGGGTCTCGTCCGCGAGGTTCTTGAAGACCTCGGTGGGGGTCAGCATGGGTAGTGCATCCATATATGGAATATCGAATATACGAAAATCCATATATTCATGACAAGCGGAGAGGCGTAATGGTGAGCATGCCTGATGGCGAATTGCCCGCGCCGTTCTGGCGGCGTCCCGCGCCTTGCACTAGCTTTCTCTGCATCCGGGCGACCCGGCCTCGTAGCGATCATGTGGAGTGTGCGACTCGAATGCAGGATGTTCGCCCCAACCCCCGGCTGCCCCTGGACTTTCACGCCGAGCGCCCGCTGTTCGCCGACTTCGTGCGCCAGGCGCGGCGTTCCCCTGAGAGCGTCGCCGTGGTTTCGGCAGGCGCGACCTGCCGCTATGGGCAGCTCGACGGCATCAGCCAGGGCATCGCGGCCTGGCTGGTCGGGCAGGGCGTCGCCGCGCAGGAGCGCGTGCTCATCGTGTCGAGCCGCTGCGCCGGGCTGGTCTACGCGATGCTCGGGGCGTCCCGCGCGGGGCTGGTATTCAGCGTCGCCGACGTCGCCTATCCGGCGGCGCGGGTCGACCAGCTGGTCGGCGTGCTCGGCGCGACCTGCGTGCTGCTGTGCGGCGAGGCGACGGCCGAGCCGGGACGCTTCCCGCCGGGGGTGAAGGTCGCGCGCGTGCCCGAGGCGCCCGACGAGGCCTTGCGCCAATTCGGCGAGCGCGGCGCGCCGTTGCCGGCCGTCGACCCGCGCCATCCGGCCTATATCACCTTCACCTCCGGCAGCACCGGCGAGCCCAAGGGCGTGGTGGCCAGCCACGCGCCGCTGGTGCATTTCATCGAGTGGCACATCCGCGAGCACGGCCTGACGGCGGCGGACCGCTTTTCACTGCTCTCCGGGCTGGGCCACGACCCGGTCTACCGCGACGTCTTCACGCCGCTGTCGCTCGGCGCGCGGGTGGTGATCCCGGCCCAGGCCACGCTGCCCGACCCGAGCGCCCTGGCGCGCTGGATTGGCGAGCAGGGCGTCAGCGTCATCCACCTGACCCCGCCCCTGGGCAAGCTGATCGAGACCGGCGCGGGCCTCGCCGGCCTGCGCCTGGAGCGGCTGCGCTACCTGTTCTGGGGCGGCGACGTCCTCGGCGTGGCGCTGTACCGGCAGATGCGCGTGGTCGCGCCGAACGCCGTCAGCGTGAATTTCTATGGCACCACGGAAACCCCGCAGGCGATGGCTCACCGGGTGCTCGGCGAGGTGGCCGAGGGCGCGCGGATTCCCCTCGGCAAGGGCATCGACGGCGCGCAGCTGCTGGTGGTCGACGAGTCGCTGCAACTGGCCGGGGAAGACCAGGTGGGCGAGATATTCATCCGCAGCCCCTACCTGTCGCTGGGCTACTGGAACGACGCCGCGCTGACGGCGCAGAAGTACGTCGCCAACCCTTTCACCGGCGACGCCGACGATCGTTGCTACCGCACCGGCGACCTGGGCAGCTACCTCGCCGACGGCAGCGTGAGCTTCCTCGGCCGGCGCGACGGCCAGGTGAAGATTCGCGGCCACCGTATCGAACTGGGCGAGATCGAGGCGGCGCTGGCGCAGCATCCAGGCGTGCGCCAATCCGTGGTGCTGGCGCTGCAGGAGGGTGCCAACCTGCGCCTGGCGGCCTGTTGCGTCACCGCCGAGGGCGTCTCCGCCGGCGCCTTGCGCGAGCATCTCGGCGCGAGGCTGCCGGACTACATGGTGCCGGCGCTGTTCCAGTTCCTCGATGCGATTCCGCTGACCCCGAACGGCAAGATCGATCGCCTCGCCCTGGCCGAGCGGGTGAGCACCGTGGCCGAGGAGGGCGCCCAGGCCGCGGGCGAGCTGTCGCCACGGGCAGCCCGGCTGGCCAAGGCCTGGGCGGCGATCCTGGAAGTCCCGAAGGTGGACGCCAGGCTGTCGTTCATCGAGCTGGGCGGCGACTCGCTGTCGTTCATCCAGGCCTCCGGCGCGCTGGAGGACATCCTCGGGCGGCTGCCCGAGGGCTGGGAATCGATCGCCATTCGCGACCTGGGCGAGCTGGGCGACGGCCCGAAGGCCTCGGCGCTGTCCTTGCGGGTCATGGAAATGCCGGTGTTCATCCGTGCGCTGGCCATCGTGCTGATCGTGATCGGGCATTTCCAGGTGCTTCAAAACTGGGCCATCGCCGGCGAGACCGCGGTGCTCTTCGTGATCTCCGGGCTCAGCCTGGCGCGCTTCCAGCTGCAGGCGATCCTGGAGCGCGACAGCGTGCGCTCGCTGTTCCGCTCCATCGCCAGCATCGCCGCGCCGACCGTGCTCTACACCGCGTTGGTGCAGGCGGTGTTCGCCAGCGTGCACTGGCAGTCGCTGCTGCTGATCTCCAACTGGTACCCGCCGGACATGACCGGCGGCTTCGTCTACTGGTACATCGAGGTGCTGGTGCAGATGCTGGCGCTCATCGGCCTGGCCCTGTCGTTCGGCGCGGTGCGCAAGGCGCTGGGCGGCGACGCCTTCCGCAAGCTGCTTGGCGCGGCCTGTGCGCTCTGGGTGGCGGGGCTGCTGAGCAACCGCTTCCTGTTCGACGCCGCGCCGCTGTACGAGCGGGTACCGCAGCACTTCCTGGCGCTGGTGGTCCTCGGCATGGCCATCCACTACGCCAACTCCGCCGCGCGCAAGGCGCTGGCGAGCCTGGTCGCGGTGCTCCTGCTGGGCTGGCGCGATCTGCCGTTCCTGCTCGGCCAGCCGCTGCCGGCGACGGAGTACTTCGACGTGGCGGTGCCCGCCGTGCTGGCGCTGATCTGGCTGCGCGGCGTTCCGCTGCCGGGCCTGGTCGCGCGGGGCGTGGCGCTGGTCGCCGCGTCGACGCTGTTCATCTACCTGACGCACTTCCAGTTCAGGTCCGTTGCCAGCCGCCTGTACGATCACCCGCTGCTGGCGGTGCTGATCGCCATCGTTGGCGGGATCGCCGTCGCGCAACTGTGGAACCGCGGCGTGCGCCTGCTTGCGCTGCTGTGGAAGCGCAGCCGGAAGAAGGCCGCCACGGCGGCGGTGGAAGGCGCCGCCTGAGCGCACCCGCTCGGCGGAGGGCGGGGAAGGGCGGCGGTTCGCCTGCTATGTTCAGCCTCCCGGCCCACGTTTCGAAGGAGGCGCGACATGACGACAGTCAGCGGCGGTTGCCTGTGTGGCGAGGTGCGTATCCAGGCCAGCGGCCAGCCCTACCGGGTCGGCCTGTGCCATTGCCTGGAGTGCCGCAAGCACCACGGCGCGCTGTTCAACGCCTCGGCGATCTTCCCCGAGCGCGCGGTGAGCATCACAGGCGAGACCCACGCGTACGCCGGCCGGCATTTCTGCCCGCGCTGCGGCTCCACGGT
This sequence comes from Pseudomonas citronellolis, assembly GCF_029335315.1. Taxonomy (GTDB): domain Bacteria; phylum Pseudomonadota; class Gammaproteobacteria; order Pseudomonadales; family Pseudomonadaceae; genus Pseudomonas; species Pseudomonas citronellolis_A. Next base: position 1,042 of record NZ_JARJLT010000241.1, on the reverse strand, counting down.
GTTCGCCCGCAGCGGCGACGAAGTGGAAGTGAACCTGGGCTCGCTGGACGAGCCCGACCAGTTCCGCCCCAGCTACGAAGGCTGGATCATCCGCCGCGAGTCCTGGCTGCCGGCGTTCCCGTTGAAGCACCACTACCTGCGGGATCGCGAGGGCGAGGGGCGCTCGGAAGACTGACCGGGCCCATGCTCGCCAGTCGGCGCCAAGCGCAGGGGGTGGATCATCGAACGCGGTGATTAGCGCAGCTTATTCATCATTCGCTCAAATCATCGCAGCTGATGCGCCAGGCTGGTAGAAATACGCCTCCCAGGCCTGGAATCACCAGGCCGCCGCGAAGGAAGAGGTAGTTCGATGTCGAGCATAACGCCAGTGGTGGAACCTGCGGTGGCGCGTCTCGCGCCCGGCTTCCGGGCGCTGAGCCTGACCGTGGAGGCGGCGCCCGTCGTCGACCCGGCGGTGGCCGAGCGGGCCATGGCGCGGGCCAGCGCGACCCTCGCGGCCGGCGGCCCGGCCTGGGCCGCGGCGCATTTCGCCGGCTGGGCCGAGGTGTTCCGCGCCTTCGGCGCCAAGCCGCAGCGCACCCCCTGTTCGGCCGAGGCGCTGCACAAGCGCGCCCTGCGCGACGGCAGCGTGCCGAGCATCGACCCGGTGGTCGACCTGTACAACGCCATCAGCATCGAATATGCGTTGCCGGTGGGCGGCGAGGACCTGGCCGGCTACGTCGGCGGGCCGCGCCTGGCCGTGGCCGACGGCAGCGAGGCGTTCGACACCTACAAGGACGGCCAACTGGTCAACGACCCGCCGGAGCCGGGCGAGGTGGTCTGGCGCGACGACCAGGGCGTCACCTGCCGCCGCTGGAACTGGCGCCAGGGCGTGCGCACCCGCCTCGGCGCGCAGGCGCGGCACATGTGGTTCATCCTCGAAAGCCTGCCGGCGATGCCGCTGGAGGCCCTGAACGAGGCCGGCGAGCGCCTGGAGCGCGAGCTGCTGCTGATGATGCCGGGCGCGCGGGTGACCCGCAGCTTCGTCGAGTGCCCGGCGGGC
>NZ_JARJLT010000240.1 GCF_029335315.1 Pseudomonas citronellolis | reverse complement strand
AGGCGCTGGTCGGGCAGCTCGGCGCAGGCGCCGAGCTGCGCCAGGAGCAGGGCGGCAGCCAGGCGGCGGGCCAGTGGGGGAGAGCTCATCGGCTGCTGCATCGTTTCGACTCAGCGTCCGTCACGGCCGAACAGGCCCAGGAACTTGTCCTGCAGGCGGGTGCCAGGCATTCCGCCGACGCTGACCTGCACCGGCCGGCCGGCCATTTCGCTGTTCAGCGGCTGGTCGGGCTGGATCTGCACGCGCACTTCCGTCGACAGGTCGCCGTCCAGTGGCGCGCTGCGCAGGACATGGCCGTCGTACACCTGGTTGGCGCCGACGACCTGGAAGCGTACCGGCGCGCCAGGGGCGAGCTCCGCGGCGTGGCGGAAGTCGAAGCGGGCCTCGATGGCGGCGGCGGTGTTGCGCGGGGCGAGGGTGAAGATCACTTCGCCCTTGTTGGCGTACTGGCCGTCGGCGACGCGCTGCTCGATCACCCGGCAGTCGCAGGGGCTGGTCAGGGTGCCCTGGAGGCGCTGGCCGAGCAGCCTTTCGATGTTCTCCGGGGTCAGCTGGGCGTCGCTCAGGCTGCTCTTGAGCAGGTCCAGCATGGTGCCGGAGAAGGTGGCGATGGGCGCACCCTTGCCGACGTCGGCGCCGACCTTGACCAGGCTCTGCACGGTGCCGTCGCGGGGCATGCTGATCTGCTGGCCGGGCAGGCTGACCACGCCGGAGCTGGCGTGGGTGACCAGGTACTGGTTGTAGATCTGGTTGAGGGCGTAGGCGAAGGCCACGACGCCGACGGCGAAGATCGCCAGGGTCAGCGCGCCGGAACGCAGGCGCGCGGGCAGGTCGAGGTTGCCGGCGCCGGCCGTGCCGCGCGCGCGGGTGAAGTTATCGCGCTGCACGACGCTGAGTATGTCGCCGACGCTGACCAGTTCGCCGGCCAGGTGGGCGGTGATCAGTTGGCGCAGTACGGCGGTTTCGCGCGGCTGCAGGTTCTGCAGCTGGCAGCCGACGCGGTGGGCGGCGCCGACGCTGCGTACCTGGAACTCCACGTCCAGGGCCAGGTCCATGCTGTCGATGCGGAACAGCAGCTGGCCCTTGCGCAAGTCGCCGGCCTTCAGCGTTTTGTCGCTGTCGGTGATGGCGAAGCCGCCGGCGGAAAGGTCGAGCAGGCGGTAGTCGGCCTGGCCGGGGCGGGCGTCGTTCAGGCGCAGCAGGGCGGGCAACTTGATCCGGGCGTGCTGGCGCTGGGCCTCGGATTCGTGCACGACGTTCAGGTTGGCGGTGGCGGCGGTTGTCATGGTCGAGAGCTTCCTATGCTTCGCAAGGGTCTTGTTCTGGGGGGAGGGGGTCAGACGATGCTCAGCACGAGGGCGACGAACATGCTGGCGGCGGAGAAGGTCATGGCGCGTGAGGACCAGGTGTTGAACCAGCGCTGGTAGTGGCTCAGGCCGCGTTCGAGCTTGGTGCTCTGGCGCGTCCAGGACTGGCGATCGAGGCGGAAGAACACGTAGATCTTCACCAGCGCGCTGACGATCTGGTTGTAATAGAGCACCAGCGGGTAGGCCGGGCCGATCGGGTGGCCGGACAGCGCCAGCAGCAGGGTCAGCGCCAGGCGGGTGAGGCCGATCCACAGCAGGTAGGCCAGCAGCACGCCGATGCCGTACTTGAGGCTGGCGAACAGCGCCGCGGTGGGGCCCAGCAGGCTGGTCCACATGGACACGCGCTGGTCGAACAGCACCACCGTGGTGAACCAGCCCAGGCGCCGCGGGCGCAGGGCCAGGGCGCGGGTGTTCTGCCGCAGGTTGTTGCCGTACCAGCGGAACATCAGCTTGCGGCTGGCCTTGATGAAGCTCTTTTCCGGCGGGTGCTCGACGGTGTTGATCGCCGCGTCGGGCACGTAGAAGGTGTCGAAGCCCAGGCGCATCAGGCTGTACCAGCTGGACTTGTCGTCGCCGGTGAGGAACTGGAAGCGGCCCAGGCGCCAGTGGTCGAGGTGGTCGCTCTCGACGTCGGCGATGAAGCTCGGGTTGGTGATCACGGCAGCGCGGAACACCGACATGCGCCCGGTCATGGTCAGCACGCGCTTGGACAGGGCCATGGAGCACATGTTGATGTGCCGCTGGGCGAAGCGCAGCTTGTGCCACTGGCTCATGATGTAGCCGCCCTGGACTTCGCAGAATTCGTTGGTGGTCAGGCCGCCGACGTTCGGGAACAGCTTGAACCAGCGCACGGTGGCGCGGACCACGCCGGGTTCGAGCACGGTGTCGCCATCGATCACCGCCGCCACCGCGTTCTCGTCCGGCATGTGCCGGGAGATGGCGCGGAAGCCGTGGGCCAGGCCGTCGCGCTTGCCGGTGCCGGGGATGCGCACGAAGTCCAGCTTCACCTGGGC
>NZ_JARJLT010000023.1 GCF_029335315.1 Pseudomonas citronellolis | reverse complement strand
AGATGCGGTTGCCGGCGCTGAGCAGGCTGCCGCTGCCGGCGCTCTGCCCGCCGACCAGCGCGCCCAGGTCGAGGTCCGGCAGCCAGGCGGCGCGGGCCACGCCGATGCCGGCGTTGGCGGCGAACAGCCGGCGCTCGGCGGCGGCGATGTCCGGGCGCCGCTGGAGCAGGGTGCTGGGCAACTCCGCCGGCACCTCGGGCAGGGCCGGCAGCGAGCCGTCGGCGGGAATCGCGAAGCGCCCGGCGTCCTGGCCGAGCAGCTCGGCGATGGCATGTTGCAGCAGGCGCCGCTGGCCGTCGACTTCGTCGCGCTGGGCGCGGGCGTCGGCCAGCTGGTGCTCGGCGCGGGCCAGGTCGAGCTCGGAAGCGATGCCGTTGTCGTAGCGCGCCTGGGTCATCCGCTGCGCCTGGGCGTAGGCCTCCAGGCTCTGGCCGAGTATCCCGGCCTGGCGGTCGAGGCCGCGCAGGGCCAGGTACTGGCGGGTCAGCTCGCCCTGCAGCGACAGCCGCGCGGCGGCCAGGGCGTCGCCCGTGGCGCGGGCCTCGGCGCGGCCGGCGGCGGCGAGGTTGCGCAGGCGGCCCCAGAGGTCCAGGTCGAGGTCCAGGCCCAGGGCCAGGGTGTCGCTGGCGTAGATGTCCGGCTGGTCGCTGCCGCGCAGCGGCTTGTCGTCGGACTGCCGCTGGCGCAGGGCCTGGGCGCTGAGCCCGGCCTGGGGCGCGCGGGCGGCGGCGATTTCCCGGGCGGCGGCGCGGGCCGCGTCGTAGTGGGCGACGGCGGCGGCCAGGTCCGGGTTGGCGCGTTCCAGCTCGGCCTGCAACTGGTCCAGGCGCGCGTCGCCGAAGCGCTGCCACCAGTGCGCCGGCGCGCGGTCGGCCGGCTGCGCGGGCAGCCAGTCGCCATGGGCGTCGCTGTAGTGCGCGGGCATGGCCGGCAGCGGCGGCTGGTAGGCCGGCGCCAGGGAGCACGCGCTCAGGCCGAACAGGGCACCGAGCAGGGCGCCGAGCGGCAGCGCGCGGTCAGGCTTGATGCGCATCGCCGCCTCCCTGCGCCAGGCGCACGCTGTCGCCGTTCTCCAGGGAATCCGGCGGGTTGTCGATGACCCGGTCGCTGGCGCCCAGGCCCTGGTCCACCTGCAGGCGGTCGCCGAGGTCGAGGGCAATGTGGATGTCGCGCAGGCGCACCTTGCCGTTGCCGTCGAGCACCGCCACCTGGGTGCCGCCGGCGCGGAAGATCAGCGCGCTGGAAGGAATGCTCAGGCGCGCCGCGTCGTGCGGCGCGGGCAGGCTGGCCTCGGCGTAGTCGCCGGGCAGCAGGGCGCCGTCCGGGTTGTCGGCGACGAACTCGGCGAGCAGGCTGCCCGAGCGCGGGTCCACCGCCGTCGAGCTGCCGCTGTAGCGCGCCTGGAAGGCGCGGCCGGGGTGCTCCGGCACGCTGAAGCTGATGCTCAGCCCCGGATGCACGGCGTTGGCGTAGTTCTGCGGGATCGGCACGTACAGGCGCAGGCGGTGGGTGTCGGCGATGCGGAACAGCTCCGGGCCGCTGGCGCTGTCGGCCTGGATCAGCTGGCCGACATCGGTGCGCCGCGCGGTGACCACCCCGGCGAAGGGGGCCTGCAGGGTCTTGTAGGCTTCCAGCGAGGCGAGCCGGGCGTAGTCGGCCTGGGCGGCGGCGACGTTGGCGTCGGCGGCCTCGGCGTTGGCCTGTTTCTCGTCGGCCTCCTGGCGCGCCACCGAGTGGCTGGCCAGCAGGTTGCGCCAGCGTTCGGCGGTGGTGCGCGCCAGGTGCGCGTTGGCCTTGGCCTGCTGCAGGCGGGCGGCGGCCTGTTGCAGCTGTTGGTCGAGGTCGGGGCTGTCGATCTCCGCCAGCACCTGGCCGGCCTTCACCGGGGTGCCGATGTCGCTGCGCCAGCTCTTCAGGTAGCCGCTGACGCGGGCGTGGATCGCCGCCTCCTGCCAGGCCTCCAGGTGCGCCGGCAGGTTCAGGGCGTCGCCGGCGCCGGCCGGGTCCGGGTGGAAGGTGGCGACCACCGGTAGCGCCTGGGCCTCGGTCCAGGCCGCCACGGCGTGGGCGTGCCCGGCGCGCAGGGCCAGGCCGCCGCCGACCAGGGCGAGGGCCAGCCCCAGGCCGAGGGTGCCATAGAGCAGGGTGGGTTGCTTAGCGGGCATGGGTTGCGACTCCAGCGGCAAGGGAATGACGGCGGTGCACCAGGCTGAACACCACCGGGACGAAGATCAGCGTGGCCAGGGTGGCGGCCAGCAGGCCGCCGATCACCGCGCGGCCGAGCGGGGCGTTCTGTTCGCCGGAGAGGGCCAGCGGGAGCATGCCGATGATCATCGCCAGGGCGGTCATGCACACCGGGCGGAAGCGGGTGAAGCCGGCCTCCAGCGCGGCGCGGGCGGCGTCGCCGTGCTCGGCCAGGCGCTCGCGGCAGAAGCTCACCACCAGGATCGAGTTGGCGGTGGCCACGCCCATGCACAGGATCGCCCCGGTGAGCGCCGGCACCGACAGCGTGGTGCCGCTGAGGAACAGCATCCAGACGATCCCGGCGAGGCCGGCGGGCAGGGCGGTGATGATCACGAAGGGGTCGAGCCAGGACTGGAAGTTGACCACGATCAGCAAGTAGATCAGCACGATGGCGCCGGCCAGGCCGAACAGCAGCCCGCCGAAGGCCTGGTGCAGCGCGTCGATCTGCCCGTGCAGGCTGACCTCGGCGCCTTTCGGGCGCTGCGCGGCCATGTCGTCGATGACCTGCTGGATGTCCTTGGCGACGCCGCCGAGGTCGCGCTCCTGGACGTTGGCGTAGAGGTCCAGGGTCGGCTCGATGGCGTAGTGGCTGACCACCGCCGGGGTGGCGACCCGGCGAATGCGCGCCAGGCCGCCGAGCACCTGGGACTGCCCTGCGCTGCCGGTGACCGGCAGGGTCTGCAGCGCCGGCAGGCTGTCCAGGCGGTACTGCGGGGTGGCCGCGACCACGCCGTAGGACACGCCGTTCTTCGGGTTCAGCCAGAACACCGGGGCCACCTGGGAGCTGCCGGCCAGGGAGGCGACCATGGAGTTGGTGACGTCGCGCTCGGTAACCCCCAGGCCCTCGGCGCGGCGGCGGTCGACCTCGACCTGCAGCGCCGGGTAGCCGGTGGATTGCTGGATGCGCAGGTCGGCGACCCCGGCGACATGCCGCAGGCGCCGCTCCAGCTCCACCGCATAGGCGCGGTTGGCCGCGCCGTCGGGGCCGGAGATGCGCACGTCGAGCGGCGCCGGCGCGCCGAAGTCGAGAATCTGGCTGCTGACGTCGCCGGGCAGGAAGGCGAACTGGCTGCCGGGGAAGCGCTGCGGCAGCACTTCGCGCAGGCGCTTGACGTAGTCGGCGCTGGGCGCGTGGCCGGGCTTGAGGGCGACCTGGATATCGCCGTCCTGCGGGCCGATGGTGCCGCTGTTGCTGTAGGCCACGTCGATGCCGCTGAGCGGGATGCCGATGTTGTCGAGCACCACGTCGCGCTGCTCGGCCGGGATCACCTCGCGGATCGCCGCCTCGATGCGGTCGAAGGCCGCCGCGCTTTCCTCGATTCGCGTGCCCAGCGGCAGGCGCACGTGCAGGGCGATGGTCTCGGCGTCGGTGGCCGGGAAGAAGTCCTCGCCCAGGCTCGGCAGCAGGGCGAAGCTGGCCAGCACCACGCCGAGGAACGCCGGGATGAACGCGCGACGCCGCTGCAGGGCCTTGCCGAGCAGGCGGTGGTAGGCGTCGCGCACGCGGGTGAAGCGCGCCTCGAAGCCGCGCTGGAAGCGCACCAGCGCCGAGCCGCTGGCCTGGTCGCCCTCGTGGTGGTTGAGGTAGGTGTCTTCCGGGTGGCGCCCGGCGCCGCCCTCGGTGTGGTGCGGGCGCAACAGGTACAGGGCGAGGGTCGGCACCAGGGTGCGCGAGAGGATGAACGAGCTGCCCATGGCGAAGATCACCGCCAGGGCCATCGGCCGGAACAGGTAGCCGGCCACGCCCTGGAGCATGAACATCGGCACGAAGACGATGCAGATGCACAGCAGCGAGACGAACGCCGGCCCGACGATCTGCCGCGCGCCGTCGAGGATCGCCTCGCGCACCGCCTTGCCCTGTTCCAGGTGCCAGTTGATGTTCTCGATGGTCACCGTGGCGTCGTCCACCAGGATGCCCACCGCCAGCGCCAGGCCACCGAGGGTCATGACGTTCAGTGTCTGCCCGCTGGCCGCCAGCAGGGCGATGGCCGCGAGCACCGCCAGCGGGATCGAGGCGGCGATGATCAGGGTGGAGCGCCAGCTGCCGAGGAACAGCAGGATCATCGCGCTGGTCAGCAGCGCGGCGATGATCCCTTCGCGGGCCACGCTGCCCACCGACTGGCGGACGAAGGTCGAGGCGTCGTCGAGCAGCGAGGTCTTCAGCGCCGGCGGCAGCACCTCGTCGATGCGCGGCAGCATGCCGCGAATCTCGCTGACGATGGACAGGGTCGAGACGTCGCCGTTCTTCAGCGCCGGCATCAGCACCGCGCGGTGGCCGTCGACGCGCACCACGTTGGTCTGCGGCGGCGAGCCGTCGCGCACGTGGGCGACCTGGCCGATGGTGATCACCGCGCCGTCGACGGTCTTGATCGGCAGCTCGTTGAGCTCGTCGATGGCGCTCGGGCTGTTGTTCAGCAGCACTGTGTACTCGCCGTGCCCGAGCTTGGCGGTGCCCACCGGGATGATCTGGTTCTGCGCCGCCAGGGCGTTGCCCACGTCCTGCGCGGAGAGGCCCTTGGCGGCCAGGGCCTGGGGGTCGAGGTCGAGGGTGATCTGCCGCTGCTTGCCGCCCATCGGCGTGGGCAGGGCCAGGCCGGGGATGGCGGTGAGCGGCAGGCGGATGCTGTTCTGCACCAGGTCGCGGATCTTCGCTTCCGACAGGCTCGGGCTGGAGAAGGCCATCTGCAGGATCGGCACGGTGGAGGCGTTGTAGTTGAGGATCAGCGGCGGGGTGATACCCGGCGGCATCTGTTTGAGCACCGTCTGCGAGACGGCGGTGACCTGGGCGTTGGCGGTGCGGATGTCGACGCCCGGCTGGAAGAAGATCTTCACCACGCCGATGCCCGGCAGCGACTGCGACTCGATGTGCTCGATGTCGTTGACCGTGGTGCTCAGCGAGCGCTCGTAGGTGTAGAGCACGCGCCCGGCCATGTCCTCCGGCGACAGCCCGGTGTACTGCCAGACCGCGGCGATCACCGGGATGCCGATGTCGGGGAATACGTCAGTGGGCGTGCGCAGCGCGGCCAGGGGGCCGAGGATGCAGATCAGCAGCGCCATGACGACGAAGGTGTAGGGCTTGTCCAGTGCAGTTCTTACCAGCCCGAGCATCGGCTGAACCTCTTCGGCGGATTGCGGGAACCGCTCTAGTCTGGGGCTTTTCGCCTAACAGGAAGGCGCGCTCGGGATGAAGGTTTTTTCATGCTCCGGTTAAAGATTCCTTCATGGCGATTCATTTGAGTGTCATCTGCGCCGGTCGCAACCTGCAGCCCGTCCCGACCGCGCCGCGGTCCTTTCGAGGTGATGCGATGAACCGCCTGCTGCCATCCCTGGCCCTGCTGTCCCTGATCGGCGCCCTCGGCGCCTGCGCCGGCCGCGAACCGGCGCCGCACGCCGAGCTGGCCCGCGTCGACCTCGGCCAGGAGGCGCCCAACCAGCTCTACGCCCGCTCCGTGGACGGCCACGCGGTGACCGATCTGCGCTACTTCGACGTCGCCCCCGGCCGCCACGAGCTGGCCGTGGAGCTGGACAAGAGCGGCGACGACTCGCCCGACCAGGGCCTGTGCAAGGCACGTCTGAGCTACCCCGCGTTCGCCGCTGGCCAGCACTACCGCCTGCGCGAGAGCACCCTGGGCAGCCGCCTGGTGGTGCGCCTGTACGACGGCGCCGGGCAGCCGCTGGGCGACCCGCAACCGCTGGCCTGCTTCCCCGGCTGAACCCAAGTGGCCGCCCGATGGCGGCCCGATCCCGCAATCCCCAACCCCGAGGTGATCCCATGACCCGTGCCGGATATCTGGCCGTACCGCTGCTGTCCCTGTTCGCCCTGCTCGCCGGCTGCGCCGGCCCCATGCCCAGGCCCGACCCGGCGCGCGCCTGGGTCAGCCTGGGCGAGGAGACTCCCGAGGTGCTGATGGCCGAGCGCCTGGACGGCCAGCGCCTGGACGACGGACGTTTCTTCGAGGTGCCGCCGGGCGCCCACAGCCTGCAGGTGCAGCTGTACGACAACCAGGACAGCAACGCCTCGCAGCTGTGCGACGCGACCCTGAAGTACGACGGCTTCCGCGCCGGCGACCACTACCGCCTGGAGGAGACCAGCCTGGGCCGCGAGTTCAGCGCCCGGCTGT
>NZ_JARJLT010000239.1 GCF_029335315.1 Pseudomonas citronellolis | reverse complement strand
AGCAGGATGTGGGTCAGCACGAAGGGCTGCAGGCCGAACGAGGTGATGATCTGGTTGAGGCTGTCGACGCCGAAGTTGGCGTACTTGAAGTAGCCCAGTACGCAGAGGTCGACCACCACGCCGAGGATCAGCCAGCGTTTCGCCGCCAGGGTGCGCACGCCGGCGGCGCCGATGCGCAGGCCGATCCAGTAGTTGAACAGGGTCACGCCGGCGAACAGCGCGAGGAAGTCCACTCGCCACCAGGCGTAGAAGACGTAGCTGGCCACCAGCAACAGCAGGTTGCGGTAGCGGTTCCCGCTCAGGTAGTACAGGCCGAGGAAGATCGGCAGGAACAGGAACAGGAACACGTTGGAAGAAAAGACCATTGCCCGTCTCGCTCTGGAGCTTCGTACCCTGGGTGGCTCCAGCCCTTCCGGCGCCTGTCGGCGCGCAAGGAAAAGGCCGGTGTCACCCGCCAGTTCCTCCCCGTTGTGTCGCTAAGGTGGTGCGCCCGCCCGGCGTCTGGTGCGCTTGGGTCGGGGGTTCCGCATGTGCGGGATGGAGCGGCCTGGCGGCGGATAACGCGGAGCGTTATTCGCCCTACGCCAAGGGGCCGTCCGAGCGTAGGGCGGATAACCGTTCGCGGTTATCCGCCGTCGCCTCAGCTGCCGTTGCCGCGGTTGAATACCTTGGTCACGTCGCCGCCGAGGCGGAAGCTGTTGAAGGGCTCCATCTTCTTGCGCCAGTCCTGGGTCTTGGGCGCGCAGCTGTAGAGCGCGCAGTAGGGTTCCAGCCAGGCGAACTTGCTGTTTTCCTTCAGGTCGGTCATGTCCTGGTCGTTGCCGGTCTTCTGGTCGAAGGCCTGCTGGTCGCCCACGCCCTGCATCACCCGTTCGGCCAGGCGCTGCAGCGCGCCGCCGTTCTCCGGGCGCAGGTCGACGCCGTTGACCTGGGCGAAGGCGGCGATCATCGCCAGCGGCGGCAGCGCGTAGTTGTGGTAGGACAGGGCGCGCTGGCGGCGCTTGAGTTCGTTGGGCAGGTAGCCCTGGGCGTCGACCTGGCTGGCCGCCACCTTGAATTCGCGCACCGACCAGTCGAACAGGTCGCGGCGGTTGGTGACCACGGCGGTGGACATCACCGACCAGGCCGCCCAGTAGCTGTGGTTGTTGATCTGCTTGAGCGGTAGGTTGCTCCAGTCGCTGACCACCTGGGTGCCGAGCTTGCCGAACCACTGTTCGATCTGCGCCGACTGCTGCGGGTAGGCCGCCAGCGGGCGGCTGCTGGAGAACTTCAGGCGCAGGTAGGACGAGGACAGGCTGCCCAGCGCCCATTTGCGCATGGACTTGCCGGTGTGGTTGAAGTCGGTGCTTTCCAGCGCGTCGGCCCGCGCCCAGCTGTCCAGCCAGTTCAGCGCGCAGTCCAGGTCGCCCTTGTGGCCGCTGCGCATGTACTGGGTGATCAGCTTGGTGGTGCCGCGCTCCATCTCGGTGATGTCCTTGATCTGCTCGCGGAACTTGCCCTCGGCGGCGACGTTGAGGGTGGCGCGCGCCGAGTCGGAGCCCTCGTACTTGCTGGTGAACTGCAGCGAGCCGGTGTAGGGCGTGGGCACCGCCGGGCAGCTGTCGGCGTCGCCCTTGCGCTCGCCGACGGCGGCGAAGTAGCCCGGCGGTGGCACCAGGTCGGCGGCCTGGCTGCTCTGCCCGTAGAGGCTGCCGAGGCTGGAAAGGGCCAGGGCCGGCCACAGCAGGCGCAGGCCCTTGTGGCGGGAAAGTTTCTGCATGGACATGGGGTTACCTCCCGGCCACGGTGGTGTCGGTGGCCTTGATCTGCGGCGTCTGGCACAGCTTCGCCTCGACCTCGAGGCCGGCCGGCATGTCGTCCGGGGCCTCGATCTCCAGGGAGAGGAACTGCTGGTCGGGCCAGTCCTCGTCGTTGCGCAGTTCGAAGACGTAGCGACCGCCGGTGTCGACGGCCTTGGACTGCTCGATCTTCAACTGCTCGCGGCGGCCGTTCATGTACCAGACGGTGTTTTTCAACTCGTGGATGCCCGGGTCGCTGTAGGTGACGTCGGCGGTGAAGCTGCCGCTGCGGATCGGCATGGCGCCGCTGTTGAGCAGCACTTCGTTGCGCCCGGCGTGCAGCTTGACCTTGCGGCTGAGCACGGCCTTCTGTTCGGCGCAGCCGTTGGCCACCAGCGGCATGGCCTGGCGGTAGAAGCTCTTCTGCGCCATGTCGTAGTGGGTGGCGAATTCCCAGACGAGGATCTTCGGCGGATTCTTGTGGAAGCTGTCGCTGGTCAGGTAGGCCAGCAGCGAGCTGTCGAAGCCACCGCCGGACACGGCGTTGTTGAGGATGTCGACCTTGCCGTATTGCTCGAGGAAGCCGACGAAGTTGTACGCCGGGCCGCTGTTGGAGGTGCCCACCACGGCCACCTGCGGGTTGCCGCCGTCGCCGAACAGGTCGCCGCTGGAGCTTTCGCCCACCGGCTCGGTCTCGAAGCGGTCGACGTACTGCGGCGCGTAGCTGCTGCCGCAGAGTTGCGCGGCGGCCTTGTGGAAGGTGCCGAGCTTGGACAGCAGGCCCACGCGCTTGCTCTCGAACTCCTTCTTCGGGATGCCGGCGTAGGCGGGCATCTCTTTCAGGGTTTCGGCGGCGATCCTGGCGCTGCGCATGGCGCCGTAGGGCGTCCAGTGGTGGTCGCCCTTGAAGTAGTAGGGGTGGGCTTCCTTCTCGTCGAACAGCGGCGAGAAGTCCGGGGTGTAGATGCCGGCCTCGCGGAACTTGGCGACGGTCGCCAGGTAGTTCTTCTTCGCCAGGTCGTAGTTGAACGCGGCCTTCTCCTCGGGGCTGAGCTTCTCGCGGTTGATCAGCCCACGGGTCGGCTGGTAGACCACCATCAGCTCGACGCCGCGGCGTTGCAGCGCCTCGCGCAGGGCCTTGAGCTCGCGCCAGCCTTCGGGGCTGGTGCCGAAGTCGGTGCGCAGGTCGTAGGTGGTGCGGAACAGCCAGTCTTCCTGGGCCGGCACCAGGTGGGTGAAGAAGCCCAGGTACTTGGTGTTGTAGGCCTTGTCGTCGGCCGCGGCCGGGCACAGGCCGGCGGCGGGCAGGGCGCTGTAGCTCGGCGCGCCGGCGTCGGCTGCGCCGGCGGCAAGAGCACCGTGGGTCAGCAGCAGGCCGGCGGCGAGGGTCGACAGGCGCAGCAGGTGATGGGGGCGGATGGTCATGGTACGGGTCCTCAGTTCTGCAGTTCGGCCTGGCTTTCCACGGGGTCGATCAGCACCGCGCGCTGCTGGCGCACGAGCAGGTCGAGGATCTGGTCCTGCTTCTCGCCGAGCACGCCGTTGAAGCTGATGCCCGAGGATTTGGTCGGCCCGAGCATGGCCACCTTGTACAGCTCCAGCGACAGCGGCGAGTCCACCGACAAGGGGCCGGAGCCGTTGCCGACCAGCTTGCCGCCGACCACGATCAGCGACACCTTGGTGTCGAAGGGGTCGAGGTCGATGTTGCGGTCGGTGTTGGACAGGTCCTTGATGTGCCCGTACACGCCGATCAGCTGGTTGCCGGCGGCGAGGTTCTCGTACAGGCGGATGTTCACGCTGTTGCGGATGCGGATGCCGTGGCGCTGGTTGCCCAGTACCTGGTTGCCGTAGATCAGGTTGTCGCCGCTCTCGTACAGCGTGATGCCGTCGGAGTGGTTGCGGTACACCTCGTTGTAGGCCACCAGGTTCCGTTCCGAGTTACGGTCCAGGACGATGCCGGAGAGATGGTTGTCGAAGGTCTTGTTGTGGAAGATCCAGCTGTCGTTGACCTCGCGCGAGACGATGATGCCGTGCTTCTTCTTCGTCCCGTGCACGGTGTTCTCGGCGATGATCAGGCGGTGCGAACGGTCGTGCGGGTCGATGCCGTAGATGACGTTGTCGCGGTAGGTGTTGCCGCGCACCACCAGGTCGTCGGCCTCGTAGCAGTAGAAGCCGTACCAGTTGTCGACGAAGGTCGAGCCGATCACCCAGCCCTTCGGGCGCGGGCGCTTCATGGTCTTGTCCATGCCCGGGCTGTACTGCGAGATGGAGATGCCGTAGGCCTTGGAGGCGTTGTAGCCGAAACTGGTGAAGGTGCTGTTCACCAGGTAGGCCTCGGCGCCGCCCCAGGAGATCAGGAACGGGCGGAATTCATTGGGGCTCTTGAACCAGGCCGGCTGGTTCTGCGCTTCGTTCCAGCCGGTGACCTGGGTGTCGCGGATGAACAGCTTGCCGTCGTTGACCAGGAATGCGCCGCGATCCTGGGACAGGCGCAGTTCCTTGACCTTGCTGTCGATCTCCAGGGTCGCGCCCTGGCTGACCACGATCGGCAGGCGGGCGACGAACACCCCCGGCTCGACCTGTTCCAGCGCCTTGCCGAACTTGCCGGCGAGGTCGGCGAGGTTGACGTAGCCGGCCTCGATGAAGATCGCCTGGGGCATCTGTTTCTGGCGCTTCACCCACTCGGCGAGGCGGTTCTTGCCGCCGGTGAATTCCTTCAGCGGCTGCTGCTGCACCATGCGTTGCAGCACGGCCTTGCCGCCGGGCTTGCGGACGATCTTCTTCGCCACCGCCGCGGCGGTGTAGCCGGAGAGGTCGGGCAGCTTCGGCGGGTCCAGGTGCAGCGGGCCTTCGGGCAGCGCGGTCACGGTGTAGTTGCCGGTTTCCTTGAGGCCCTGGGTGTGCCCGGGCTCCTTGGCCGCCGAGGGTTGCTCGGCGACGTCCTTGGCGTTGACCGCGGGCGTGGTCGCCCAGGCCGGGCCGCCGGCGGCGAGCAGGCCGCCGAGCAGCAGAGCGGCCAGGGGTAGCGGATGGCGGTTCATGGTGGGTTCTCCCTGCGGGCGTGGAGCCGGAAGGCGCTGGGCTCCCGCGTTGGCGGGAGTGACGGCGGTGCCTGGTGTCATCCCCGCGAACGCGGGGACCCAGTGACGGCTGGCTCGCATCGTCCTGATCCTCAGAAGCGCCAGATGAAGTCGACGAAGGCGTGGTGCATCGTCGAGTCGACATGGCTGCCGTAGGCGTCGCCCGGCTTGAACACGCCGCCACGGAAGCGCACCAGGGCCGAGGGCTCGTCGATGTACTGGCTCATCGAGGCGGGCAGCAGGCCCTGCTTGAAGTACTTGGTGACCACCAGGTCGACCTCCTGGCCGATGTCCTTGGAGTTGTTCTCCAGGGGCGCGCTGATGCCGCTGTTGCCGATATCCGAGTCGCCGTCGACGCGCCAGAACTTGTGGTACACGACGCTGGCGTCGTAGTCGTCGCGCAGCTGCCAGGCGCCGAACACGGTGGCGTCCTGCAGGTTCGACAGCTCGCCGCGGAAGGCCTCGCCGAAGCGGTGCACGCGGGCGCGGGTGCCGGTGAAGTTGGAGCGGTTGCTCTCCAGGCCGGTCTGCTCGAACTGGTCCTCGCCGTCGTGGCCGCCGCCGCTGCCGCGGGCGTAGCCGACGCCGGCGCGCCACTGTTCGTCGATGTTCCAGCGCAGGCCGAGGTCGACCCCGTAGGCGTTGACGTCGCCGCTCTGCTTGCCGGTGGCGACGCGCTCGCCGTCCACCGCGGTGCTGGTCAGGCGGTCGCGGTTACCGGTCAGCCAGGTGGCGCTGGCCCAGTAGTTCAGCGGCATCTGCGAGCGGTAGTTGTAGCCGTCGCCGTTGGCCTCGACGCCGACCCAGGTGAGGTCGCCGGTGGAGCGCTTGTCCAGCGAGTCGATGGTCTCGCCGGCATCCGGCAGGCTGCCGCTGTCGTCGCTATGGTGCAGGCGCAGGCCCACCCAGTGGTGCGGCGCCCACTGTGTGGAAATGTCGCCGAAGACGTGGGTGCGGTCCTTGTCTTCCGGGGCCAGGTCGGTGATGTCGGTGCGGTACTCGGAGAAGCGCTGGGCGGCGCCCAGGTGGGCGCGCAGCAGGGTGGTGTCGAAGGTCCAGTTCAGCGCCTCGATGTTGGTGTCCTGCCACATGCCGCTGTCGTCGCGCAGGCGCTGGCGGCCGAAGCGCAGGTGCTCGCCGGGGTACTGGGTGAGGCCGGCGTAGTCGACCCAGAACTCGCGCAGGGCGAGGTAGGCGTCGTCGGGTTCGCGCTTGTTGTCGCTGCTGCCGCGACTGGTGTCGATTTCATCGGACTGCAGGGTGTCGGTCTGGATGGTGTCGGTGGCGGCCACCGCCTGGCCCATCACGTAGGCGCTCCACTGGTCCCACTGACCGAAGGCCCAGGGCCGCAGGTCGAGGCCGATGCCGTTGAGGTCGCCGCCGTGGGCGGTGCCCAGGTCGCGGTCGTCCTCGGACTCGGCGGTGATCTTGATGTCGATGCCGTAGTTCTTCGGCGGCGTGTCGTCGGCCCAGGCGCCGTTGGCCAGCAGGGTGCCGGCCAGGCTCATGCCGGCGCCGAGCATCGCCGGGAACAGGCGCGCGCGGCGAACGGCGCGGGCCAGGCGGAGCGGTTGGAGGAGCGGGGCGGGAGTCGGGTCGGGGCGCTTCATAGGCTTTCTTGTTCCTGTTCGTTCTGCATGAGGCTGACGGTGGCCTGCCAGTTGGCGCCGCGGGCCTGTTCCTCGCGCTTGAGCAGTTGCTGCGCCTGGCTCAGTTCGGCCGGCTGCAGTTGCGGTTGCAGTTCACTCAGCAGGTCGCCGGCCTGGGGCAGCTGGCGACGCTGCGCCAGGCTGCCGAAGACGTAGGCGTTGACCCGGTTGGGCTGCACGCCGCGGCCCTGCGACCAGAGCTGGGCGAGGGCCAGGTCGGCGCTGGCCTGGCCGGCGCGGGCGGCGATCAGCAGGTGGTCGGCGGCCTTTTGCGGGTAGACCTTGCCGAGGAAGCCGCGGCGGTAGATCTGCCCCAGGTAGTAGTGCGCCTGGGGCTCGCTGGCGGCGGCCTTGAGCAGGTGCTGCTCGGCCTTCTGCGGGTCCTGGGGCATCCACTTGCCGTCGTAGTAGAGGCGCCCGAGCAGCAGCTCGGCGCGCGGCTGGGCGGCGTCCTGGCCCTTCTTCAGGTAGTCGAGCATCTGCTCCACGTCGCCCAGCTCGGGGTAGTCGTACTGCAGCTTGGCGAGGTCGACCCAGGCCGCCGGGAAGCTCGGCGCCAGCTCCGTGAGCAGGGCCTGGGCGGCTTGCGGGTCGGGCTTGCCGAGGTCGGCGTCGGCCAGCACCTGGGCCACCGACTCGACCCGCTCGGGCGGCACCCGGCCGGCCTTGCTGGCGGCGCGCAGGCGCTCCAGGTGGGCCTTCTGCTTGTCCGCATCGGCCTGCACCTGGTACACGGTGGCCAGCTCCATCCAGCACACGTCCATGCGCGACAGCCAGCGCTGGCAGACCTGCTCGATCTCGGCCAGGTGCTGGTTGTAGGTGCCCTGGGTGCGGTACAGGATGATCTGCGCCAGGTCCGCCTGGGGCAGGCCCTGGGCGCGCCACTGGTCGATGCGCTGCTGCGGGTTCACCCCCGGCCAGGCCTGCGGGTATTGCAGGTAGAGCACGATCAGCGGCACCAGGGCGCTGTCCTCGCCTTCGTTGAAGGCGCGGTTGAGCAGTTGCTCGGCCTCGCGGTGCTCGGCGTCGCTGGCGCCGGGCTTGGCCGCCAGCCACTTGCCCAGGCGCGCGCGGGCGCGCGGCGAGGTCTCGGCGGCTTCGCGGTAGAGCTTCTCGGCCTTGGCCTGGGCGGCGACGTCGCCGCTGGCGGCCTGCATGTCGGCGAGGCCGACCTGGGCGTCGGCGTAGCCGAGGGTGGCCAGGGCCTGGTAGTTGGCCTGGGCGGTGGCGATGTCGCCGCGCGCCATGGCCTCGTCCGCCAGGCGCTGGTCCGGCAGGCCGGCGCAGCCGGCGGCCAGGCCGATGGCCAGGGCCAGGCCGGCGTGGCGCAGCAGGGGATGGGCGATAGCGTTCATGCTCGATTCCTCAGCGCGCGGTGGCCAGGGCCATCGCCTTGTTCAGCAGGGTGCGGCCGGGCATGCCGCCGATGCTGACCTCGGTAGGGCGGCCGGCCAGCTGGCTGTCCAGCGGCTGGTCGGGCTGGATCTGCGCGCGGATTTCCGAGGACAGGTCGCCGTCCACCGGCGCGGTGCGCACGATGCGGCCGCTGCGCACTTCGCTGTCGCCGGCGATCTGGAAATGCACCAGGGTGCCCGGCGAGAGCTCGGCCGCGCTGCGGTAGGCGAAGCGCGCCTCGACGGTGGCGCTGGCTTCGCGCGGGGCCAGGGTGAAGATCACGTCGCCCTTGTTGGCGTACTGGCCGTTGGCGACGCGCTGTTCGATTACCCGGCAGTCGCAGGGGCTGGTCAGGGTGCCCTTGAGCTGGTGGCCGAAGAGCTTCTCGATGTTGCCGGGGTTGAGCTGCTCGTCGGACAGGTTGCCCTTGAGCAGGTCGAGCAGGCTGGTGGAGAAGGTGGCGATGGGCGCGCCCTTGTCGACGTTGGCGTCCAGTTGCACCAGGCTGTCCACGGTGCCCTCGCGGGGCATGGTGATCTGCTGCGCGGGGATGTTCACCACGCCGGAGTCGGCGTGGGTGACGAAGTACAGGTTGTACAGCTGGTTGAGGATGAAGGCGAAGGCGCCGACCCCGACCACGAAGATCGCCGTGCTCAGGGTCACCGCGCGGGCGCGGCCGAGGAAGCCCATGCCGCCGCCGGCGCCGCCGTGCTTGCGGGCCTTGGTGAAGTTCTCGCGCTGCAGGGTGTTGAGCATGTCGCCGACGCTGATCACCTCACCGGCGAGGAAGGCGGTGATCAGGTAGCGCAGCGCGGCGATCTCGCGCGGCTTCAGGTGCTGGAACTCGCAGCCGGCGCGGCGGCTGTCCGGGTCGAAGGAGCGCACCTGGAATTCCACCTCCAGGGCGAAGCTCAGGCTGTCGATCTGGAACAGCAGCTTGCCCTTGTGGATGTCGCCGACCTGGATCGGCGCGCCGCTGGCGACGAAGGCGAAGCCCCCGGCGGAGAGGTCGAGCAGCTTGGCGTCGACACCCTCGCGGTTGCCGCCGATGTAGCGGATGCGCGCGGGCAGCTTGACCCGCGCGTGCTGGCGCTGGGCTTCGGATTCGTGCACGACGTTGACGTTGACGGCGGTATTCATGAAGTCGGTCCTATGTTCGAAACGGGTCGGATCGGCCGCGGGCCGGTTGCTCAAGGGGTCATACGATCGTCAGGAGTACGGCGACGAACACACTGGCGGCAGAGAAGGTCATGGCGCGCGAAGACCAGGTGTTGAACCAGCGCTGGTAGCGGTTCAGGCCGCGTTCGAGCTTGGTGCTCTGGCGCGTCCAGGACTGCTGGTCGAGGCGGAAGAACACGTAGATCTTCACCAGGGCGCCGACGATCTGGTTGTAATAGAGGATCACCGGGTAGGCCGGGCCTATCGGGTGGCCGGACAGCGACAACAGCAGGGTCAGCACCAGGCGGGTGATGCCGATCCACAGCAGGTACACCAGCAGGAAGGTGATGCTGTACTTGAGGCTGGCGATGATCGCCGCCACCAGGCCGAGCAGGCAGGTCCACATGGACACGCGCTGGTCGAACAGCACCACCGTGGTGAACCAGCCCAGGCGTCGCGGGCCCAGGGCCAGGGCGCGGGCGTTCTGCCGCAGGTTGTTGCCGTACCAGCGGAACATCAGCTTGCGGCTGGCCTTGATGAAGCTCTTCTCCGGCGGGTGCTCGACGGTGTTGATCGCCGCGTCCGGCACGTAGAAGGTGTCGAAGCCCAGGCGCATCAGGCTGTACCAGCTGGACTTGTCGTCGCCGGTGAGGAACTGGAAGCGGCCCAGGCGCCAGTGGTTAAGGTGGTCGCTCTCGACGTCGGCGATGAACTCGGGGGCGGTGACCACGCTGGCGCGGAACACCGACATGCGCCCGGTCATGGTCAGCACGCGCTTGGACAGGGCCATGGAGCACATGTTGATGTGCCGCTGGGCGAAGCGCAGCTTGTGCCACTGGCTCATGATGTAGCCGCCCTGGACTTCGCAGAATTCGTTGGTGGTCAGGCCGCCGACGTTCGGGAACAGCTTGAACCAGCGCACGGTGGCGCGAACCACGCCGGGTTCGAGCACGGTGTCGCCATCGATCACCGCCGCCACCGCGTTCTCGTCCGGCATGTGCCGGGAGATGGCGCGGAAGCCGTGGGCCAGGCCGTCGCGCTTGCCGGTGCCGGGGATGCGCACGAAGTCGAGCTTCACGTGGGC
>NZ_JARJLT010000238.1 GCF_029335315.1 Pseudomonas citronellolis | reverse complement strand
CACCAGCCCGCAACAGAACGACCCCTACGGCCACATCGACAACGAAGGCCGCTACCGCGTCAACTTCCTCTTCGACCGCGACGCCTGGGACGCAGGCCGCGAAAGCATGTGGCTGCGTCTGGCACGTCCCTACGCCGGCGATACCCACGGCCTGCACCTGCCCTTGCTGGCCGGTACCGAAGTGGCGATCGCCTTCGAACAGGGCGACCCGGACCGCCCCTACATCGCCCACGCCCTGCACGACAACCTGCACCCCGACCACGTCACCATCCAGAACTACAAGCGCAACGTGCTGCGCACCCCCGCGAACAACAAGTTTCGTCTGGACGACACCCGCGGCCAGGAACATATCAAGGTCAGCACCGAGTACGGCGGCAAGAGCCAGCTCAACCTGGGGCATCTGGTGGATGCGCAGCGTGGGC
>NZ_JARJLT010000237.1 GCF_029335315.1 Pseudomonas citronellolis | reverse complement strand
GAATACGGCAACCTGAGCGCGCTGGTCAGCGGCACAGGCAGGAAGCGTGGCAACAGCACCAACGCCATCACGATGATCAGGGGCAGCAGCATACTCATGCCCGGCACCTCCCTTGGAGAAATACCCCGCCGCGCTCGCCTTGGCGAAGGCTGCGGGAGGACAGTGGGATAGGGGTGGCGTAGGACGGGTGCGCCGAACGGGCACCAACACCACCGGGGTGTGCCTATCTCAAGCCAGAACCGCGGAAACTCCGTTGACTTTTGTCAGAAAAGGCAGAAATCACTATGCGAAACGCGAAAATATCAGAGTAATCCTACAAAACCAGCAACAACGCCTCGCGACGCACTGTTAACTTGCGCGCATTCCCGCCAGGGCCGCCGCGTTTCACTTGCCACCCGTCGGCGCCGATGCAAGGCTTAGCGCATTCACTTCGCGGAGACCGCGCATGCGCGTGCCCATCCTCTTGCTGCTGCTCGCCCTGGCCGGCACCGCCAGCGCGCAGATCTACAAGTACACCGACGCCAACGGCAAGACGGTGTTCACCAACCAGCCACCGGCCGGCGCCGGCGCGCAACCGGTGGACCTGCCGCCGACCAACACCGTCGGCGCCCAGCCGCCGGTGCCGGGCGTCGCCAGCAACGACGCCGGCAAGCAGGCGCCCTACGCGATCCTCGCCATCAGCGGCGTGCCCGACGAAGAAGCGCTGCGCGCCAACAACGGCACCTTCGACGTCGACGTGATCATCCAGCCGCAACTGATCCCCGGCCACAGCCTGCAGCTGCGCCTGGACGGCCAGCCCTACGGCGCGCCCAGCACCTCCACCCGCTTCACCCTGCAGGTGGTCGACCGTGGCGACCACAGCCTGGCGGTCGACGTGCTGCAGGGCAGCCGCGTGCTGCAATCCAGCGCCGCCGTGAACTTCACCCTGCAGCGCACCAGCACCAACGCGCCGACGCGCAAGCCGCCACCCCCGAAACCGCAACCGAGGACCGGCAACTGATGCGCGCCCGCCTGCTGTTCGGCCTGCTCGCGCTGTTCTGCGTCCACGCCAGCGCCGAGGTCTATACCTACATCGACAAGGACGGCAACCGCGTCTACACCGACCAGCCCAGGCGCAGCAACGCCCAGCGCCTGAACCTGGCGCCGGCCAACGGCATGCCGACCACCCCGCCGCTGTACGCCCCGGCGGCGCCGGTCGAGCCGCCGCAACCGCCGCAATACCAGGTGCTGCGCATCCTGGTGCCGGAACCCGACGCTATCGTCCGGGCCAACAATGGCGATCTGATCGTCACCGTCTCCAGCGATCCCAACCTGCTGCCCGGGCACAACTACCGGCTGTTCGTCGACGGCGTACCGGCCGGCGCGCCCAGCCGCAGCCCGGTGTTCCCGCTGCAGAACCTGGATCGCGGCACCCACCAGCTGTCGGTGGAGATCGTCGACCAGCGCGGCCAGACCCTGGAGCAGACGCCGAACCAGCCGTTCCACATGCGGCGGGTGTCCTTCGCCGAGGCCGATCCGGCCGAGCAGCCGGCGCTCGCCGCCCATCCGTGATCACGGCGAAACTTCCTACGCCCCCTTAAGCAGCCCTGCACGAAGAGTTCGCACCACTTTGGTGCGAATGCCTGCACCAATTTCTATACTCTCCCCATTTCGGATCACTCCGAGGGTCCGTAATCCTGCGGCGATCGCCACAAGTCTGCGCAGATTGCGGCCTGGCGCGCCTTCTCGGGGCTTGGTTTGGTTTTTGCATTTTCCTGCCCAACCTTGGAACGTCTGCCCGCCATGCCTACAGAAACCCAGCTCAGACTGTTGCTAGACAACCTCACCACGGCGGTGATCCTGCTCAACGCCGAACTGCGCCTGGAGTACATGAACCCGGCCGCCGAGATGCTCCTGGCGGTCAGCGGCCAACGTAGCCACGGGCAGTTCATCAGCGAGCTGTTCACCGAGTCCCAGGAGGCGCTGCTGTCGCTGCGCCAGGCGGTGGAAGAGGCGCACCCGTTCACCAAGCGCGAGGCGACCCTGACCTCCATCACCGGCCAGAGCATCACCGTCGACTACGCGGTGACGCCGATCCTCAACCGCCGCGAGACCTTGCTGCTGCTGGAAGTGCACCCGCGCGACCGGCTGATGCGCATCACCAAGGAAGAGGCGCAGCTGTCCAAGCAGGAAACCACCAAGCTGCTGGTGCGCGGCCTGGCCCACGAGATCAAGAACCCCCTGGGCGGCATTCGCGGCGCCGCCCAGCTGCTGGCCCGCGAGCTGCCGGAAGAGTCGCTCAAGGACTACACCAACGTCATCATCGAAGAAGCCGACCGCCTGCGGAACCTGGTGGACCGCATGCTCGGCTCGAACAAGCTGCCGCAGCTGACCGTGACCAACATCCACGAAGTGCTGGAGCACGTCTGCAGCCTGGTGGGCGCCGAGACCCAGGGCAGCATCCCGCTGATCCGCGACTACGACCCGAGCATCCCCGACCTGATGCTCGACCGCGAGCAGATGATCCAGGCGGTGCTGAACATCGTGCGCAACGCCATGCAGGCGGTCGCCTCGAACAACGAACTGCGCCTGGGCCGCATCACCCTGCGCACCCGCACCCTGCGCCAGTTCACCATCGGCCACACGCGCCATCGCCTGGTGTGCAAGGTCGAGATCATCGACAACGGCCCGGGCATCCCGGCCGAGCTGCAGGAAACCATCTTCTATCCCATGGTCAGCGGCCGCCCGGACGGTACCGGGCTGGGCCTGGCCATCACCCAGAACATCATTAGCCAGCACCAGGGGCTGGTCGAATGCGAGAGCCACCCAGGCCATACCGTGTTCAGTCTGTTCCTGCCCCTGGAACAAGGAGTGCATTGACCCATGAGCCGTTCAGAGACCGTCTGGATCGTCGACGACGACCGCTCCATCCGCTGGGTGCTGGAAAAAGCCCTGCAAACCGAAGGCATGACCACCGTCAGCTTCGAGAACGCCGACAGCGTCCTCCACCGCCTCGGCCGGCAGCAACCGGACGTGATCATCTCCGACATCCGCATGCCCGGTTCCAGCGGCCTCGACCTGCTGGCGCAGATCCGCGAGCTGCACCCGCGCCTGCCGGTGATCATCATGACCGCGCATTCCGACCTGGACAGCGCGGTGGCCTCGTACCAGGGCGGCGCCTTCGAGTACCTGCCCAAGCCGTTCGACGTCGACGAGGCCGTGTCCCTGGTCAAGCGCGCCAACCAGCACGCCCAGGAACAGCAAGGCCTGGAGGCGCCGATCAACCAGGCGCGCACCCCGGAGATCATCGGCGAGGCGCCGGCGATGCAGGAGGTGTTCCGCGCCATCGGCCGCCTCAGCCACTCCAACATCACCGTGCTGATCAACGGCGAGTCCGGCACCGGCAAGGAACTGGTCGCCCACGCCCTGCACCGCCACAGCCCGCGCGCGGCCGAGCCGTTCATCGCGCTGAACATGGCGGCGATCCCCAAGGACCTGATGGAGTCCGAGCTGTTCGGCCATGAGAAAGGCGCCTTCACCGGCGCCGCCGCGCAGCGCCGCGGGCGCTTCGAGCAGGCCGACGGCGGCACCCTGTTCCTCGACGAGATCGGCGACATGCCGGCGGACACCCAGACCCGCCTGCTGCGCGTGCTGGCCGACGGCGAGTTCTACCGCGTCGGCGGCCACACCCCGGTGAAGGTCGACGTGCGGATCATCGCCGCCACCCACCAGAACCTGGAAAACCTGGTGCGCGAGGGCAAGTTCCGCGAGGACCTGTTCCACCGCCTGAACGTCATCCGCATTCACATCCCGCGCCTGGCCGACCGCCGCGAGGACATCCCGGCGTTGGCCCGGCACTTCCTCGCCCGCGCCGCCCAGGAACTGGCGGTGGAGCCCAAGCTGCTCAAGCCGGAAACCGAGGAATACCTGAAGAACCTCGGCTGGCCGGGCAACGTGCGCCAGCTGGAGAACACCTGCCGCTGGATCACCGTGATGGCTTCCGGCCGCGAGGTGCACGTCGACGACCTGCCCCCGGAACTGCTCACCCAGCCGCAGGACAGCCTGCCGGCGGCCAACTGGGAACAGGCCCTGCGCCACTGGGCGGACCAGGCCCTGGGCCGTGGCCAGTCGAGCCTGCTGGACAGCGCCGTGCCGGCCTTCGAACGGATCATGATCGAGACCGCCCTCAAGCACACCGCCGGCCGCCGCCGCGACGCCGCCGTGCTGCTGGGCTGGGGCCGCAACACCCTGACACGCAAGATCAAGGAACTGGGCATGAAGGTCGACGGCCCGGACGACGAAGGCGACGACTGAAGCGCCTGCGCCTTTCGCAAAGGGGCCTTCGGGCCCCTTTTTCGTCTTCATGCGGGGGGCAGGGTTATCCACCGTCGTCTCTGGCAAAGGTGCCGCCGGATCGGCCTGGCAGATGGC
>NZ_JARJLT010000236.1 GCF_029335315.1 Pseudomonas citronellolis | reverse complement strand
TCGCGGATCGTCTTCAAGGTCTGCTCGATCTGTCGCTCCAGGTGCGCGGATACTGACAGGATCGACTCTTTCACCGGATCGGCCTTTGCTGTTTCCAGACGATTGCTCTCCATCTGGAACAACTCCTTGAGCTCTTCATAGCGCCGCACCAACGCCTGCAACTGGCGCACATTCAGCGGCTCCGGCTGCCAGAGCTGGAGGTCACCGACATGCCGCTCGCCGTAGAGGGCGATCAGCTTGGCATCGACCTTGTCGGTCTTCACCCGCTGCATCTGGCTTTGCGCGTAACTGGC
>NZ_JARJLT010000235.1 GCF_029335315.1 Pseudomonas citronellolis | reverse complement strand
GCCATGCTCGCGATCGCAGGACTCAGTGCGCCGGCGTCGGCGTCGGACGCCGACGAGCGCGCTAGAAACCGCTCTCGCGCATGAACACCGCCGCCAGGTGCATCAGGCCGTCGGCCAGCAGACTGCGGCGTTGGCCCTCGATCTGCAGGTGGCCACGGGTTTCGCGCAGGTTCGGCGGCGGCCCGTCGAGCTGCACCAGCAGGTGGAACTGCGGGCTGCTGGGCACCAGTTCGTTGCCCTGCGCGGCCACCGCCAGCGGGCCGCCGTGGCGCGAGGCCAGGGCCGGCTGTTCCAGCTGGCTGATGCGGGTGGTGCCGATCTGCAGGACCTTGCCGCTGATCGCCCGGGGCACGCCCTCGGGATAGAAACGCACCGCGCTACCTTCGCTCAGGCGCTGGATTTCGTCGGGGCCGACGTAGGCGTCGACCTGCCAGCTGCTCGGGTCGATCAGCACCCCCAGCGGTTCGCGGGTGCCGATCCACTGGCCGCCGCGCCAGTCCGGGTTGAGGTCCAGCCACTGCCCGGCGAAGGGCGCCTGCAGGTTCAGCCGGGCGATTTCCGAGCGCGCGGCGCGCGCTTCCTGGTACTGCACGCCATAGCGCTGGCGGGTGGCGGCTTCCTCGCCGAGGCCGCCGGGGTCGGCCAGCAGCCCGGCCAGGCGCGCGCGGTAGCCCTGCATGCCGGCTTCGTTGCCGGCCAGGCGGATGGCGATGTCCGGTTCGTCGAGCACCACCAGGGTCTGCCCGGCCTGCACCCGGCCGCTCTTGCGCACCTCTTGCAGCAGCGCCGGGAAGGGCGCATAGAGGCGCACCTGGTGCTCCGCGCGGGCCAACCCGACGGCGTGGATCTGGCTGCGCCAGGGCAACGCCACCAGCAGCAGGACGGCCGCCAGGAGTATCAGGAACAGGTGGCGGCGACCACGGCGCACCGCGCCGCGTTGTTGCCACCAGTGCTTCAATTCGCGCCAGATCGGCTGGACGATGAACCAGGTGATTTCCACGGCGAACAGGAAGACCCCGAGCAGTTTGAAGAAGAACAGGTAGACGGTCACCGCGATGCCGAGGAACAGCACCAGGCGGTACACCCAGGTAATCATCGCGAAGGCCACCAGCAGGCGCCGCTGGCGCGTCGGGAAGGCCTCCGGCCAGGCTTCGTCGAGCCCCAGCAGGTTGCGCCGCAGGGTGACCTTGGCCAGGGCCGTGGCGCGCTCGTGGAGGTTGGGGAAGTCGAGCAGGTCGGAAAGAATGAAGTAGCCGTCGAAGCGCATGAACGGGCTGGCGTTCAGTGCCAGCGACAGCGCCCAGCTGGTGGTCGCCAGGTACAGCAGGGCGTTGCGCAGCGGCCCCGGGTCGCTCAGCGCCCAGCCGAGGGTGGCCAGGCCCGCCAGGCCCAGTTCGGTGAGGATGCCGGCGCTGGCGATCGCCAGGCGCTGCCGCGAACTGCGCAGCTTCCAGCTTTCGCCGGTGTCGGTGTAGAGCATCGGCCACATGACCACGAAGGCGATGCCCATGTGCGCCACCTTCAGCCCCAGGCGCGTGGCCACCAGGGCGTGGCCCAGCTCGTGCAGGGTCTTGGCCACCATCAACGCCAGGGCGAAGCTGAGCAGGCCCTCGGTGGAGAAGGATTCCACCACGTCGTGGCGGAAGGTGTCCCACTGGTGCGCCACCAGGATGATCCCGAGCAGCCCCAGGCCCGCCACCAGCGCGCCGGTCAGCGGCCGGAACAGCCAGCCCAGGGCGCCGGCCAGGCGCCGCAGGTGGCGCTGCGGGTGCAGCAGCGGGATGCGGAAGAACAGGTAGTGGTGCAGCCACCATTTCCAGGTCAGCCACTGGCTGCCTTCGCTGGCCGCGCGCAGGCGTTCCAGGGCCTGCGGGCCGGGGCGCACCAGCTGGTGGCGTTCGAGGAAGGCGCGGAAGCCCAGCACCTGTTCGGCGTCGGGCTTGAGCGCGGTCTGTTCGGCGATCTCCTCGGCGATGCGCCGGGGCGTCTGTTCCCAGCGCAGCAGGCACTCGAATTCCAGCCAGCCGATGCGGAAGAAGCGGTTGGTGACATTGTCGTGGATCACCCAGGCCGGCTCGCCGTCGGCGTTGGTGCCGGCCTCGGCGATGTCGAGGTCGTCGCGCAGCGGCGGGGTCGGCAGGTCTTCGGCGGCCGCGGCGTCCATCACCAGCCGGTCCAGGCGCGGGCGGCGGCCAGCGGCCGGCGCAGCAGGTAGTAGCCCAGCGGCACGCGCTCGCCGTAGAGCTTGGCGGTGCCGTGCAGGCCCAGGCGGGCGTGTTGCGGCGCGCCCTCGACGCTGGCCAGCAGGCGGTAGGAGGCCACGCCGTCCTCGCCGGGGCGGGCTTCGTAGCTGGTCTCGAGGATTTCCCCGTGCAGCGGCGACAGCGGGTAGGCGGTGAGGAACAGGGTGACCGGCGCGCCGCTGTCCAGGGCGATGGCGTCGGCCACCGGCAGCTGGATGCGCATGCCCGGTTGGCCGGGGTCGGCGACCTGGAGGATGCGCTCGCCGGTGACCACCGGCTTGCCCAGCCAGTCGTTGGGGTCGCTGTACACCGCCACCCCGGCGCGCGGCGCAAGCACCGTGGTGCGCGCCAGTTGCGCCTGCACCGCGGCCAGTTCGGCGCGGCGTTGCCGCGCGGTGCCGCCGAGCACCGCCAGCTCGCCCTTGCTCTGCGGGTTGTCGAAGGCGCGCTGGCTGGCGGCCATGAGTTCGGCGTCGGCCACCGCGACTTCCTTGGCCAGCACCTCGGCGCGGCTGCGCAGAGTGGTTTCGTCGAGGGCGAACAGCGGCGTGCCGACCTCGACGTTCTGGTTCGGTCGCACCAGCATGCGCGCGATCACCCCGTCGATCGGCGAGCTGATCACCTGGGCGTTGCGCGACACCACCTCGGCGGGGGCCAGGGCGGTCTGCCGCACCGGCACCAGCAGCAGCGCCGCCAGCACCGCGACGCCGAGCAGCAGTTGGCGCCGGCTGGGGCGCCAGAAGCGCAGCGAGCGCGGCTTGCCGAACGCCGCCCAGCAGTGCGCCCAGGTCTGGAACACGCCCTGCAGCAGGCTTTCCACCGAGGGCGCCGGGGCTTCGTCGAGGAGGAACACCAGCAGCCCCAGGCGCTGGCCGTGGCGGTCGTGCAGGGGGATCACCCAGAGCCCGCTGGGCCACCATTCGGCCCAGCCTTCGGCGATGTCGTCCGGTACCTGCAGGCCTTCGCGCGGCAGCCAGCGCGGCGCCGCGTCCGCCACCTGGGTGCCGACCCAGCGCGCGGCGCGACGCAGCCAGACCAGGTACGGAGAGTCCTCGGTGGGCCGCGCCAGGCCGGAGATGCACAGCAGCTCCAGTTGCGCGCCGTGCTGGGCGAAGACCTGCGCCTGGTGGAAGCGCAGCAGCGCGTAGAGGTCGTTGGCCATGGAGAAGGCCAGCTCGTTCAGCGAGCCGGCGGCCAGGGCGCGGTCACGCAGGCCGGCCAGGCTGAGCAGCAGCTGGGGAGGCGGGAACATCTCGCTCATGGCCGTTCACTCATGGGCATCGGGAAGCCGCGCGGTACCGCTCATGCCCGCGATCAGTTCAGGATAGGCCGCGTCCAGGCGCGCCTCCAGTTCAACGCTCTGGGCCACGGCGTCGACCCGCGCGTTGATCGCGCTGACCTTGGCCGGATAGTGCTTGCCGGTCTCGTGGATCTCCACGTCCAGGGCCTGTCCCGCCTGCAGTTGCGGCAACAGCGAGGAGGGCACGTTCAGGCGTACCTTCAGCGGGCCGTCGCCGACCAGGTCGAACAGCGGCGCGCCGGCCTGCACGGTCTGGTACGGCTTGGCATAGACCTTGGCCACGCGCCCGGCGAACGGCGCCTGCACCTGGCAGTAGCCGGCCTGGGCGCGGGCCAGGGTGAGGGCGCCCTCGGCCTTGCTCACCTCGGTGCTGGCCATGGCCACTTCCAGTTCGCCGGCGGCGTCGAGCTGGCGCAGGTTGCGCTTGGCCTCCAGGTTCTGCCGCGCCATGTTCAGCTCGGCGCCGGCGACCTTGGCGCGGGCCTGCAGTTCCACGCATTCGAGCTGGGCGAGCAAGGCGCCCTTGGCGACCTTCTGCCCGAGGCTGGCCTTGAGCTCGCCGAGGGTGCCGTTCATCTGCGCGGACAGGGTGGTTTCCAGGTCGGCCACCAGCAGTACGCGGATGGCGTTGGGGTCGTCGTTGGCCGGTGGCGCGGCGGTCGGGTCTTCGACGGCGAGCGCCGGTTGCAGCAGGGCGAGGAGCAGGCAGGGCAGGTACCGCTTACGGCTGTACGGCATTGACGGTTCCTTGGTTGGTGGCGGTGAGCAGGCTGCTGCCGGTTTGTTGTTCCAGAGTGCGCTGGATCTCCCGCGCCAGGGTGCCGATGTCGTAGTTCTCGACCTTGTCCGGCAGCACGGCGAAGCCCACCGAGTTGTACAGCCGGCCCCAGGCGGCCTGGGCGTCGGAGTAGGCGGCCTCGCGCTGGTAGCGCGAGAGCAGGTAGCGGCCTTCGGCGCGGATCTGTTCCAGTTCGGTGCCCAGGGCGGCGCTGCGGGCCTTCTGCGCGTAGTCGAGCAGGCTCTTGTCGACGCGCAGGCTGTCGTCGGCGAATTCGACTTCCTGGCGCGCCAGCTGGTAGCGCAGCAGGCCGACCCGGACCTGGGTGAGGATCGCCATGGACAGCGCCGTGCGGCGCATGTCGTCGGTCTTGGCCTGGGTTTCCTGGGCGGTCTTCAGCGCCGGGTACTGCAGCAGGCGCAGCAGGTTGATGGAGACCTGCACGCCGGTCTCGTCCCAGTGGTTGTTGTACAGGTACTTGTTGGAGTCGTACTGGTAGCCGTAGTTGACGCTGACGTTGGGCCACAGCTGGGCCTTGGCGATCTTCAGGTCGTTCTCGTCGACGCGCTTGCGGTACCACTCCTCCATGATTTCCGGACGGTGCTGCAGGGACAGCTGCTCGAGCTTGTTGACGTCGGGGTTGACCAGCGGCAACGGCTGCTCGGCGGTGTCGGCCAGGACCATCTTCGAGTTCGGCGGCAACGACATCAGCGCGGCCAGCTCGGCGCGGGCGAACTCCAGGTCCTGGCGGCGCACGGTGAGCATGTATACCGAGTCGAGCAGCGCGCGCTGGTAGGCGAGGATGTCCTGGCGCGGCAGCAGGTCGCGACTTTCCGCCTCGCGGGCGGCGGTCAGCGCGCGGTGGGTGCGCATCAGCAGGTTGTCCACTTCCGGCAGCAGGCGCTGCGCGCCCAGGGCTCGCCAGTAGGCGTTGCGCACGTCCTGCATGACGTTCTGCGCGACCCGTTCGCGGCGTTCCTCGGCCATCAGGATCTGGTCGGCCTTCTGCTGCGTGCGGTAGTAGGCCACGCCGAAGTCCAGCAGGCTCCAGGACAGGCCCAGGCTGTCGAGGGTGCGGTAGCGTTCCTCGGAGGTGGACGGGCGCAGGGAGACCTGGCGGTCCTCGATGCCGATGGAGGTGCCGCCGGAGTCGTTGTTGCGCCCGGCGTAGCCGGCCGAGGCCACCAGGCGCGGCAGCATCTCGTGCGCGGTGACGTCGCGCAGGTCGGAGGCCAGCGCGCTTTCCAGCAGCTTGAGGCGGTAGTCGAGGTTGTACTTCAGGGCCCGCGCCGCGGCTTCGTAGAAGGTGATCGGCGCCGTGACCGGTTCCTGCTCGCGGTACATGCGCGCCTGGTCGTCGATGACCCGTTGACGCATTTCCTGTTCGTCGTAGGGCTTGGATTCCCAGAGGGAGGAGCAGGCGCCCAGCAGCACGCTGCAGGCGATGAGGGCACTCAGGGCATTCAGGCGATGTCCAGGCATAAGTCGGCGATGTCCAGGCATAGGGAACCTTTGAGTTGCTCGTGGTCTTGGCTGTCGGTCTTCGATCAATGGCCGTCCTCCCTGCGTTGCGCGGCGTCGCGCAATTGCGCGCGCAGGCCGCGGGCGGTCTGCGGGCGGTCGTTCTGGGTCATGTCGCTGGCGCGTGGGGCCCACAGCGAGGGGTCGCTGAGCAGGCCGTCGGCGCTCAGGCTGACCACCCCGTGGCGCCCCTGGATCCAGGCCGAGTCCTGCTCGCTCATGTGCCGGCTCTCGGCCACCGCGAGGGACACGAACTGGCCGCGCACCAGGCCCAGCCCGGCGCCGATGGAGGACTCGATCTCCGGAGTGGCGAACAACTGCATCTGGTTGCCGTCGACGTCCCAGGCCGACTCTTCCAGGTCGCGGTCGACGCGGCGCACTTCGGGGATCACGAAGACCACCGGCTGCACGTCGGGGATGCGCTGGTTGGGGTCATCGCTCTCGCCGCCGCGGTCGGCGTGCGGCCCGGCCGGCGCCGGGATGAACGGCGAGGAGATGTCCAGGGTGATGGTCAGCTGAGCCTGGTCGGTGGCCCCGGCGAGGTCGGCGACGGTGTAGGTGAAGACGTCCTGCAGTACCTGGCCGAGACCGGCGGCGGCGAGCACCTCGGGGTTGGTCAGGTCGATGCTGTAGGTGTAGCTGCCGTCGGCGTTGAGGGTGAGGAAGCCGTAGCGCCCGGCCAGCACCTGGCCGATGCTGCCGGCGGTGCCGCTGGCGTTCTCCGCGCCGGTGCGCACGCCGACCACGCTGAGGGCGTCGCCGCCGTCCACGTCGCTGTCGTTGGGCAGCACGTTGCCGCTGGTCTGCGGCGCCAGTATCTGGTCGCTGGCGACGCTGCCGTCGTCACGCGCCACCGGATTGTCGTTGGCACCCTGGATGGTCACCGACAGGCGCGCTTCGGAGGTGGCGCCGGCGGTGTCGCGCATGCGGTAGGTGAAGACTTCGCGCAGGGTCTCGCCGGCGCTGCGCAGGGCCTGCACCACCGGGTCGGCGTTGTTCACCTCGTAGCGGTAGCTGCCGTCGGCGTTGAGCAGCAGGGTGCCGTAGCGGCCCTGCAGCGCGGCGCCGGCGCTGGCCGAACTGCCGGTTTCGCTGCTCACCGTGAGCACCTGGCGGGTCTCGCCGTTGGCCAGGCTGTCGACGTCGGTGTCGTTGTCCAGCACGTTGCCGGTCGGGTTGACCCCCGGCGTTGCGTTGTTCACCCCGCCGGCTTCCACGGCGATGGCGGCGTCGTCCTGGGCGATCGGCGTGTCGTTGGCGCCCTTGATGACGATCACCAGCTGGGTGGTGCCGGTGCTGAACCAGATGTCCGAGACGGTGTAGGTGAATACGTCCGAGAGTGTCTGGCCGGAGGTGCGCAGCGCCTCGACCGCCGGGTTGGCGTTGTCCACCAGGTAGTTCCAGGTGCCGTCCGCGTTCAGTGTCAGGGTCCCGTACTGGCCTTGCAGTGGAACGCCGACCACCCCGTTTGGCGGCGTACTGGTGTCGGTGCCGGTGCGGATTTCGGTGACGGTCAGGGGGTTGTTTTCCAGGTCGGTGTCGTTGTCCAGCACGTTGCCGCTCGGGTTGACGCCCGGCGTGGCGTTGTGCAGCCCGCCGGCCTCGGTGGCCTCGCCGCTGTCGGGGTTGGCCACCGGCGGCGAGTTCAGGCCGAATACCACGATGCGCAACTGCGCCAGGTCGACCAGGTTGCCGCCGTCGCGCACCTCGTAGGTGAAGTAGTCGTTGAGGAACTCCAGCAGGCCCAGTTGCTGGACGGTCGGGTTGCTGTTGTCGACGTGGTAGGTGTAGGTGCCGTCGGCGCCGATGATCAGCTGGCCGTAGAGTCCGTCGATGATGGTGCCGTTGCTGTTGTTGGTGCCGGCGCCGACGGTGGTCAGGGTGCCGCCGGCGGCCTCTTCGCCGGCACGGATGCCGCTGACGTTCTTGCTGTCGTTGGCGTCGACGTCGGTGTCGTTGTCCAGCACGTTGCCGCTGGGGTCGAAGCCGGCGGAAATGTCCGGCTTGGCGGCCAGCGCCAGGTCGAGGTCGTCGGTGGCCACCGGGGCGTCGTAGGCGCCATGGATGGTGATGGTGAGCTGGGCGATGTCGCTGGCGCCGGCGGTGTCGTGCAGGCGGTAGCTGAAGGTTTCGATCAGCGACTCGCCGTTCTTCAGGGCCTCGACGCGGGCGTCCTGGTTGTTCACCTGGTAGCTGAAGGCGCCGTTGGCGGCGATGGTCAGGACGCCGTACTGGCCGTTGATCACCCGCACCAGGCCGACCGTGGTGAAGGTGCCGCCGGCCGCCTCGGTGCCGGTGCGGATGCCGTCGACGGTCTTGCTGTCGCCGGCGTCCACGTCGGTGTCGTTGGTCAGCACGTTGCCCACCGGGTTCACCCCGGCCGTGCCGTTGGCGGTGCCGCCGGCCTCGGTGGCGCTGGCGGTGTCGTTCACCGCCAGCGGGTTGTCGTTGCGGCCGTGGATGGTGATGGTCAGGGTGGCCGTGGCGGCGGCGCCGGCAAGGTCGTGGATGGTGTAGACGAAACGTTCGGTCAGGGTGTCGCTGTCGGTACGCAGGGCCTGGACCAGCGGGTTGTCGTTGTCCAGCACGTAGCTGAAACTGCCGTCGGCGTTGAGCGTCAGGGTGCCATAGGTGGCGGTGAAGGCGCTGCCCACGGTGCCCGTCACCAGGCCCTGGCGCACGCTGACCACGCTGAGCGCGTCGCCGGCGTCGACGTCGCTGTCGTTGCCCAGCACGTTGCCGCTCGGGTTGCTGCCCAGGGTGCCGTTGGCGAGGCCGCCGGCCTCGATGGCGGTGGCGGTGTCGTCCTGCGCCACCGGGGTGTCGTTGGCGCCGGTGATGGTGATGCGCAGGGTGGCCTGGTCGCTGGCCAGGGCGGTGTCGATGATGGTGTAGGTGAAGGTGTCGACCAGCGGCGCCGAGCCGGGCAGCAGGGCCTGTACCGCGGCGTTGCTGTTGTCCAGGCGGTAGCGGTAGCTGCCGTCGGCGTTCAGGGTCAGCCAGCCGTAGGTGCCGCGCAGTTCCACGCCGAGGCTGCCGGCGGTGCCGCTACCGGTTTCCGCGCCGGTGCGCACGGCGCTGACGGTGGTGGTCTCGCCGTTGGCCACGGCGTCGACGTCGGTGTCGCGGCTGGGGTCGCTCGGGCCGGTGCCGGTGATCACGTTGCCGGTGGGGTCGACGCCGGGCTGGTTGTTGTTGATGCCGCCGGCTTCCACGGCGGAGGCGGCGTCGTCGTGGGCCACCGGGTTGTCGTTCTGGCCATGGATGACGATGAACAGGAAGGACACGTTGGAGAAGCCGCCCTTGCCGTCGGTGACCTGGTAGCTGAAACCTTCGATCAGGCGGTCGTCGGCGGTGCGCAGACCTTCGACGGTGGGGTTGGCGTTGTCCAGCACGTAGTTGTAGGTGCCGTCGAGGTTGATGGTCAGGGTGCCGTACAGCCCGGTGAGCACCGTCGGGCCGGTGACCGCGGTGTCCGGCGTGGTGCCGGTGCCGACGAAGGCGACGCTGATCGGGTCACCGTCCGGGTCGGTGGCGGTGGCGGTGACGTCGCCGCTGGGGTCGACGCCCGGCAGCTGGTTGGCCACGCCGCCTTTCTCGATGGCGGTGCCGACCACGATCTGCGCCACTGGCGGGTCGTTGACACCGCGGATGGTGATGACCAGCTGGGCGCGGTCGGTGAGGCCTTCGGTGTCGGTGATCTCGTAGGTGTAGATCACCTGCAGGGTCTGCCCGGCGCCCAGGCCCTGGATGTTGGCGTTGTCACTGTTGACGTCGAACTTGAAGGAGCCGTCGGCGCCGATGGTCAGGGTGCCGAAGGCGCTGGTGGCGCCGACGATAGGCGCGCCGTTCTGCTCGGCGTAGGTGGCCAGGATTGCCGTGCCGTCGGCCGAGGTGGTGCCACCCTGCACCAGCGTCATGCCCGGGTTGGAGAGTTCGGTGGCGGAGCTGATGCCGGTCACGTGCAGGTTGGTGTTGGGCCGGTCGGCGCGGTCGACGTCGGTGTCCACGCCGTTGCCGCCGGGCTGGTCCACCGAACCCGGGCGGCTGGGGAAGAGGATGACGTTGCCGGTGGGGTTGCTTTCCAGGGTCGGGTCGTTGGTCGCCGCCGCCTGGGCCACGGCCTGGTCGTCGCTGGCCACCGGGTTGTCGTTGGCGCCCTTGATGGTGATGCGCATCTCGGCCAGGTCGCTGAGGCCGCCGGCGTCGGTGACGCGGTAGGTGAAGTACTCGATCAACTGGTCGTTGGCGCCCAGGCGTTGCACCGCGGTGTTGTCGTTGTCCACCACGTAGGTATAGGTGCCGTCGGAATTGATGGTCAGGGTGCCGTAGGTGCCGGAGATGACCACTGGCGTGCCGGCGGTGACCTCGGTGAGCGAGCCGACCGCGGCTTCGCGCAGGGCGCGGATGCCCGTGACGGTCTTGCTATCGCCGGCGTCGACGTCGGTGTCGTTGGTCAGCACGTTGCCGCTGGGATCGATGCCGGCGGTGCCGTTGAGCACGCCTCCGGCTTCCTGGGCCTCGATCGCGTCGTCGACGCCCACCGGGGTGTCGTTGGCGCCGTGGATGGTGATGGTGATAGTCGATTGGCTGGTGGCGCCGGCGAGGTCGCTGATGGTGTAGGTGAAGACTTCCACCAGCGGCGTGCTGCTGGCGAGCAGCGCCTGCACGCGCGGGTCGTCGTTGTTGACCAGGTAGGTGGTGCCGCCGGCGGCGGTGATGGTCAGACGGCCGTATTGCCCATCGACGACGGTGATGGTGCCGCTGGTTACCGGCAGCTGCGTGCCGTTCTGGACCCCGGCGCTGATCACCCGCAGCACGTCGTTGTTGGTGGCGATGTCGACGTCGGTATCGTTGTCCAGCACGTTGCCGCTGGGGTTGACCCCCGGCGTCTGGTTGTTGGTGCCGCCGGCCTCGGTCGCGCTGGCGATGTCGGGATTGGCGATGGGCGGGTCGTTGACCGGGTCGACGATGATCTGCACCTGGTCGGTGTCGCTCAGCGCGTCCTGCGGGTTCTGCCCGGGGATGCCGTCGTTGTCGGCGTCGCCGAAGTTGCCCTGGTCGTTGGTGACGATGGTCAGGGTTTCGCCGTCGCGGAAGGTGTTGAAGTCCTGGTTGCCCTTGTAATAGACCTGCGAGAGCAGGACGTTGAGCTGCTGCAGGGTGCCGGTGAGCACCAGGGTGCCGCTGGCGCCGACCGGCGGCGTATCGGTGGGGCCGGGCGCGCTGGCGGTCTGCCAGATGACGCCGTGCTGCACCGTCAGGGTGATGGTGAGCTGGCCGCTGCCGGCGTCGGAGTCGGCCACCGCCAGGCCGGTCAGGTGCAGCACCGTGTCTTCCACGCCGTGCTGGCCGGCGATGGTGTTGATCGGCGCCTCGTTGATGTGCACGTAGCCGGCGTCGGCGGTGCCGCTGGCGCCCTCGCCGAGGGCGACGCTGACGCTGCCCAGGCCGGTGGCGCTGGTGCCGGTGTCGGTGTCGATGCGCACGTGGAAGCGGTTGCTGGCGCTGACCTGGAAGTTCTGCGGCACCACGATCAGGTAATTGCCGGCTGGCAGCAGGGCGAACTGGTAGTGGCCGTTGGCGTCGGTGAGGGTGCTGAACACCCGGTCGTCGCCGTTGCCGAACACGCCGTCGGCGCCGGCCCAGGTGAGCTGTACGGTCAACCCGGCGAAGCCGGCGCCGTCCGGGGTGATGCTGTTGTCGGCGGACTGGGTGTCGTCCCACAGCGTGCCTTGCACCAGGCCGAGGCCGGCGCCTTCGCTGAGCACGTAGTTGTTCAGCCCGGCGCCGCCGTCCTGGCCGGTGCGCTCGCCGCTGGCGCTGCCCGCGGTTCCGGGCAGCGAGCCGCCCCAGCCGCCGGTCTCGAAGCTGCTGGGCAGGCTGGTCCAGGTCAGCACCGCGGCGCTGGCGGCGTTGTCCGGCACCACGGTGTTGGGCACGGTGACGGTGTAGATCACCTGCACCTTGTCGCCTACCGCCAGGCGGTCGAAGTCGATCGAGATGGCGCCGTTGGCGCTGACCGTGACGCCGGCCGGCAGGCTCGCCAGGTTCAGCGCGGTGCCGTTGATCAGGATGCTTTGCACCTGGTAGTTGCTGCCGTTGGGGAACTGGTCCTGCAGGTGCACGTTGTAGGCGGGCACGTCGCCGTTCTGGGTGAAGCTCACCGAGACGGTGGTGGTCGTGGTGCCGACCCCGGGCAGCAGGTCGATGACGTGCTTGTCTAGGCCGGTGAAGCTGGGTTCCACCACGCGTTCCAGGAGGATCGCGCTCTTGCCGCGGTCGACGTCCTGGCCGGCCTGGCCGACGTGCTCGAAGGCCTGCAGGCTGAGGCTGGCGCCGTCCTGGTTGGTGGCGACGTTGGTGACCCGCACGTTGAATTCGAGGACCACGCCTTCGATGTCGCTGTCGTTGGTCTCGGTGTTGGTCAGGTTGCCCAGGTTGAAAGTCGCGGTCTGGCTGCCGTTGGCGTTGGTGACGATGGTCACGCGGCCGCCATCGAACACGCCGCTTGGGACCACGCCGCTGAGGTCGGCGTTGAGCGCCTGGGCCACGGCGCTGTCCTGGTTGCCCTGCATCCAGACACTGCCGCTGGTGACCAGGGTGGCGTCGCTGGACAGTCCGTTGAGGTTGCTCGACACCAGGGCGATGAGGATCTTGTTGAGGTCCGCCGGAATGAATTGCAGACCGGCGGCCAGTTCGATGCGGATCTGGTAGTTCGGGTTGTCGCCGGCGGGCACCAGCACCACCACGCGGTAGCGGATCACTTCGCCGACCGCGACCGTCTCGGTGAGCCCCGAGGTGTCGGTGACGCCGCTGCCGTTGGTCGGCGGCGGGGTGTCCTGCATGCCGCCGACGTGGGAGATGCGGATGCCGTTGCTGACCGGGAAGGGCAGGATGGAATTCAGCCGGTAGTCGTTGAGGGCGCCGCCATTGAGCACGCCGTCGACGCCGGTGCGCTCGCCGGGGTTGGCGCCGTCGAGGCTGGTCCACTGCACCTGGGCGACGTTGTTGAACACCGCTTCGCCCGCGGCGCTGGCGTTCACCGTGCCGCGCAGGTGCAGGACGATGCTGCCGCCCTTGGCAATGTCGATGTTGGCGCCGCTGGCGGTAACCAGTTGGCCACCCTGGATGACGAAGTCGACGCCGTTGTTGTTGGTGGCGCCGCCGGAGTAGATGACGCCGGTGATGGTCACGCCGTCCAGCTCGGTGGGCAGGGTGTCCAGCAGGCTGATGTCGAAGGCCGAGTAGTCGTTGGCGCCGCTGCCGTTGCGGATGGTGATGGTGAAGTCCACCACGTCGCCTTCCTCGAAACCGACGAATTCCGGCACGGTGTCGACGGTCTGGGTGACCTGCAGGGTCGGCTCGCGCACCGTGACCGTGGGCGCGCCGCCGCTCAGGGCGACCTGGCGGGTGACCGGGGTGGCGCCGTTGGGGGTGTCGCCGTCGGGGTCCTGGTAGCTGAGGTTGGCGCTGTTCTGCAGCGAGCGGTTGGCCTGGTTGGCGATGACGTTGCTGACCACCAGTTGCACGCGGATGACGAAGGTATTGTTGCCGGTGTTGTTGTCGGCGCTGGTGCTGAAGGCGCTGAAGGCGAAGCGCGCGTCCACCCCGTCGACCCCAAGGGTGCCGCCGACGCCGCTGATGCCGCTGATCACCACGTTGCCGGCGAAGTCCTGGCCGAGGCTGCCGCCGCTGCCGGCGGCGGTGACGATCAACTGGTAGCCCAGGCCGCCGTTGAAGCTGGTGTCCAGGCGCATGCCGGGGGGGATCAGGTCGTCGATGCTCAGGTTGACGGTGGAGCCTTCGGGCAGTTTCACGACGATGTCGTAGAGCATGCTTTCGCCGACCACCAGGTTGCTGCCGGTGGTGTGGCTGGCGCTGGAGTCGCCTTCGCTCAGGCTGCCGCCGGCGAACACCTTGCTGATCACCGGGGCGGCCACTTGCTGGTTGGCCAGCTCGGTGAGATCGGCGCCGGGGAGGAAGTCGCTGCCGCCCTCGACGCTGGCGTAGTGGGACAGGCTCGCCGTGGTCTGCAGGCTGCGGCTGGCGGCCACGGCGCTGTTGACGGTGACGTCGTAGGTGATGATGACGATGTTCTGCCCGCTGCTGTCGGCGGTGGTGCCGGCGCGGCCGGGCAGCAGCGTGGCGACGGCGCCGGCGTCGAGGAAGGTGATGGTGTTGCCGGAGACGCTGTAGTCCACGTTCAGCTGCAGCAGGGTGCCGTCGCCGCGGTAGATCTGCAGGTTGGCCGCCGCCAGGCTGCCGCCGACGAAGGTCAGGTCCGGGGGCAGGGTGATGCTGGTGACCACGTCGAAGGCGCCGCCGCCGCCGCTGTTCTCGATGGCGGTGGCCAGGCGCAGGGTGTCGCCGGCATCGATGTTGCTGACGTCGCCGTTGACCGCCGCGAGGTCGCTGACGCTGCCGCTGAACGGCTTGCCGCTGGTGCCCGGCGCGGTCCAGGTGCCGGTGGTGCCGGTGACCGTGCCGTTGCTGCTGGAAACCACGCCGTGCTTGATGTCCAGCACCGGCTCGGCGATCGACACCACTTCCTCGACGTCCGAGGACACCAGCGGGCTCTGGGTGATGGTGGTGGTCTGGCTGGATTGCGCCAGGATGTCCAGCGGGCGCTGGTCGGCGAACGGCTGGTCGCCGACGCGCAGGGTGAAGGTGACGACGATGCGGCCGCCGGCGATCTGGTTGATCTGGTAGTCGCCGAAGTCGAACACGATGGAGTTGCCGGCGCCCACGGTCACCGTGACCGGGCGCGTGATGTCGCTGTCGCCGCTGCCGAAGTTCCACTGGTTGACGTCATCGCCCTTGGTCAGGGTGCCGAGCGCGCTGACGTCCAGCAGCGGCAAGGGCAGGTAGGCGGTGAGCTTGAAGTTCTCGTAGTCGCCGGTGACCAGGTCGTAGGACAGCTGGAAAGTCACCTCGTCGCCGGGGCGCAGTTCGCCGGAGGCCGGCGGCGTACCGCCGTTGACCTGGATGATGTCGATGTCCACCTGGCTGGTGGGAATGGTGCTGGTGGTGCTGGAGCCGTCGCTCTGGGTGCCGCCGATGTTGATGGCGTCGAGCAACACGCTGGCGGTCACGGTAGCGTTGTTGCCGAGGCTGTCGCCCTCGTTGATCTCGCTCTGCGGGTAGCTCTGGGTGTAGGCCTGGCTGATCACCGCGTTATAGCTGATGACCGCGGTGGTGGCGGCGGTCTGGCTGGTGTCGAAGGCCAGGTCGCCGAACAGCGCGCCGAACAGCTCCGAGGACTGGCGCAGCGACTCGCCGATGTCGATGGTCAGGGTGGTGATGCCGGTGGTGGCGTCGCGGTTGCTGGTGTAGATCAGGTTGATGGTGCCGCTGACGCCGTTCTGGCTGACGGTCATGGTCAGCGGGCCGCTGAGGGTCTGCCCGTCGGCCAGGGTGTCGACGATCTTGAACTGGCCTTCCTGGAGCAGGTTCTCGCCGAAGGCGAAATAGTCCGACAGCGCCACGTTGAGCACGTAGCGCAGGGTGTCGCCCGGGCTCAGGCCGGTGCTGCCGACGTCGGTCTGCAGCACGGCCTGCTTCTGCAGGGTGATGGACTTGGCGACGAAGGAGCCGCCGGCGCCATCGCCGGTGCCGCTGAAGTCCACCTCGGTGTCCGGTGGCGTCAGGTCGCGCGGGTCCAGTGGTGTCCATTGGCCGGTGGCACTGGGCGGGCCGAAGGTGATGGTGGTGGGGGCGCCGCTGGTGGGGTCGAGCACGGCGTCGCCGTCGGCGCCCACCTCGGGCACATAGAAGGTCACCACGGAGCTGGTCGGCGCGCTCAAGGTCGCGTAGGTGATGCTGTACGAGGTGATGAACAGATTGTCGTTGGCGATGGCCGAAGCGATCAGCAGCGGGTTGGTCAGCACGGTGCCGTCGCGCAGGGTGATCGAGGTGACGGTGCCGCCGGCGCCGGGCGTGATGGCGGTGACCTGGACGTCACCGGGCACGCTCTGGGTGACCACCACGTTGTGCAGGGTCTGGCCGTTGGCCGGGGTGACGGTGACGGTCTGGTTGTGCGTGAAGTTCGGCCCGGTGGCGGTCTCGCCCTCGGTCATGTCCAGGCTCTGGGTGAGGTCGACCAGGGTGGGGTGGATCAGCAGCGGGTGCAGGGTGGCTTCCACCAGGCTGGGGTCGACCGTGGGGTTGTTCAGCGAGTCGTTGCCGTACTCGAAGCCGCCACGGGCGCTGATGGTCAGGTCCGGGTTGCCGCCGGTGAGGCTGGTGTCGGCGAGGTTGCTCAGGTGCGCGGTGATCTGCAGGGAGATGGTCGGCTGGCCCTGGGACAGGCTGGCGAAGGGCACCTGCAGCACCACCATCTGGTCGCCGGCGCGCATGCCGACGCTGGCGGCGGTGATCACCAGCGGGTTGCCGCTGGAATCCTTGGCCAGCGGGTGGGTGGCGTTGCCGTTGGCGTCGAAGGTGATGACGAAACTCTTCACCGCCTGCCCGAGATAGGTGGCGCTGACGAAGCTGATGCCGTCGTCGCCGTCCTTGCCGGTGGCCGGCAGGAACAGGTCGACGTAGGGCGCGTAGCCGACCTGGGTGGAGGTGTTGGAGAGGTTGACGGTGAAGGTCAGCTGGTCGCCGATCAGCACGTCGCTGTCGGGAATGCTGATGCTCACCGTGGGCGCGGCGTCGGCCAGCAGGCCCTGGAAACTGTCGAGGGTACTGGCGGCCAGGGCGATGCTCTTGTCGATGTCGCCGTGGCGTACTTCCAGGCTCCAGTCGCCGCCGGCGGCGCTGGC
>NZ_JARJLT010000234.1 GCF_029335315.1 Pseudomonas citronellolis | reverse complement strand
GAGCACGATGTCTCCGAGGCCCGCGCCGAAGGCCTGCCGAGCCTGGCTCTGACCGGCAGCCTCAGCCATGCCCGCAGCGACCAGCCGCTGGCGCTCAACGGCGACACCCGGCAGCGCGATTCGAGCGTTGGCCTGCG
Organism: Pseudomonas citronellolis; assembly: GCF_029335315.1. Taxonomy (GTDB): domain Bacteria; phylum Pseudomonadota; class Gammaproteobacteria; order Pseudomonadales; family Pseudomonadaceae; genus Pseudomonas; species Pseudomonas citronellolis_A. The sequence continues at coordinate 8,585 of NZ_JARJLT010000234.1, read as the reverse complement.
CCTGACCATTCCGCTGTTCGAAGGCTTCGAGCGCAGTTACCGGGTGCGCGGTGCCCAGGCCCAGGTCGAGTCGCGCCGCGCGGCGCTGGCCGGGGCCGAGCAGCAGGTCTCGGTGGCGGTGTGGAGCAGTTACCAGCGGCTGATGACCGACACCGGCAGCCTGAAGGATACCGATGCCCTGGTGGCGCAGTCGCGCGAGGCCCTGGAGGTGACCCGTGGCCGCTATCAGTCCGGGGTCGGCAGCATGATCGAACTGCTCAACGCGCTGAGCGCCTACGCCGACGCCCGCGAGCAGCACATCCAGGCGCTTTCCGATTGGCAGAACGCACGCCTGCAGTTGGCCGCCGGCCTGGGTCGCCTGGGGTTCTGGGCGCTGCAATGAGCCCGCGGCGGGGGAGGGGAGCGGAAGTTCCCACTATTCGCGATTTAAATAAATAACTTCATATTCATCGCGATGGTTTTATAGGGGGTTTGTTTTTGTTCATATGCGCTTGAGGTGATTCCTAATAACTCTTGCTTACTGGATGTTTCGAGTGCGTGGGTAATGCCGTTGATCTATGTTTTGCGCCGTGGGGAAGTTGTCCCCGCGATGGGAAATACCATGAAAAAGGAACTACCTATGCAAGAACTGACGGTTGAAGACATCCAGCAGGTCGCCGGCGGCGATCTCGATGGCATGCTCTGGGGCGTGGGCGAAGGCTTCACCACCGGTATGGCCGTGGGCACCGCCATTGGCGGCAGGGGCGGCCTGTTCGCGCCTGTCGCGCAACTGGTAGGGCTGTTCGTCGGCCCGGTCGTGGGTGGCATCTTCGGCGCCTTCGCCGGCCTGCTGTCGAATCGTGAAACGGTGCAGGCCTATGCCGCCCATTATCGCGAGACCTATGGCCTGGGTAATTCTTCCGGGGGCGATGCCGACGGCCTGTTCGGCAACTTCCTCGGCGGCGGAAGTTCCCACGGCCCGCGCGCCTACTGAACCTCGCTGTAAACAGGGCCACTCCCGCAAGGGAGTGGCCCTTTTTCATTGTTGTGCGCGGAATATTTTCGTTGTTTGTGCGCTGGAGTGGTCGAGGCAGGAACCGCGTTGGACGTGTGGCCGGAATTGGCGCGTCGAGACAGTCGTACAAGGTGGTGGCTGCTTTTTTTACCCACTAGAGTTTGTTGTGGGAAGTTTCCCCTGGGCAATGTGTCTGTTTCGGCAATTCCGAATCGACAGTCCTGAATGCGGACAAATAAGGGAATTAAATATTGCCTGGCGATCTATGTCTTTCGACAATTATCGGGCTGTCGCGTTCCTTCGGGATTGCGACGGAAAAGCGTCATGTGCGTTGTTGCGTCTTTTCCAGGCCAACAGCATTGGTCCAACACCTAAGCAGTAAGAGATAAACATGCAAGAGCTCAACTCCAACGAAATCGAAATGGTCGCCGGCGGCGCCACCACCGGCTTCTTCGACAGCATCGGCGGCGCCATCCTCGGCATCATCGCCGGCGCCATGGGCACCGCCTGGCGCGGCGCCACCATGTCGCTGCGCGGCGGCAGCGGCCTGGGCGCCATCCTGAACCCGGTGGCCGGTGTGGTCGTCGGCGCCTTCGGCACCATCTGGGGCGCGGTCTACGGCCTGTTCAACGGCGCCGCCCAGGGCACTGGCTCCCAGGTTCAGGCACTGGGCGATGTGTGGAACGACATCATCGGCCTGCCGGGCAGCGCTACCGGCCAGGGCAGCCAGAGCGGCTTCCTCGGCGGTGGCGGCAGCCAGCACGGCCCGCGCTGATTCGCTCGCATCCGGGCGTACGGAAAGGGCCGCTGCCGGTGCAGCGGCCCTTTTCTTTTGGACGCGGTAGTTGGTGTGCCCTGATTGAATTTATGAAATCTCCTACATGATTTGTAATTGCGAATTTTCTTACGGATTTCTGGGTGGCTCTAGTTCGGTATATTCGGGCTATGTGTTTATTAAGTAAGTCCTGGGTGAGGAAAAGACGGCGGTTTCTTTAGGAATATTCCTAGCGATAGGTTTTTTGCCGACTTGTAGCATGGCGACTCCGATTTCCAGGGTGCCTCAGATGTATTTCCAGAAGTTTCAATTGGGTGCATTAGCCTTGTTGGCGATGTCCCCGTTCGTTGTTGCGGGCGAAGTGTCGGATGCCTCCGCCAAGTCCACCAAACGCATGGTTTGCAATCCCGAATGCCAGTGGCTGGACGCCGGCAGTGCAGCCCCGAACCTGGCGCTCGCGCCCACCGCCATGGCGGTACGCAAGACCCTGGAGAAAGGCGCCGCCAGCGAAGCGAAGCCGGCGGCCTCGTCCGCGTCCGGCGGCAAGCCGGCCGCGCCGGTCAACACCAGGCCGGCGGCGCCGCTTCCGGCGCCGGCCGAACTCAGGCCCGTGGCGTCGGCCAAGGCCAAGGCCCCGGCCAGGCCGGCACTGGATATGTCGGTGGACCACCTGACCCGCGCCTGGGCCGCCGAGGACGCCAAGGCCGTTCCCGCCGGCGGTGGGCTCGACCTGTGGCAGGCGGTGACCCTGGCGGTGGAAACCTACCCGTCGATCCGCGACGCCGCGGCCCAGGTCGACCAGCAGCGCGAAGGCATCAATGTGGCCAAGGCCGGCTACCTGCCGACCATCCAGACCGGCCTGAACACCGGCAAGCAGGGCGTCTACGGCAACGGCCAGAGCCTGTCGCTGAGCGCCTCGCAGATGATCTACGACTTCGGCAAGGTGTCCAACTCGGTGAAGAACGCCGAAGCCGGCGTGCGCGTGCAGCAGTTTCAGCTGATGACCACCACCGACGAAGTGGCGCGGCAATCGGCGCTGACCCTGGTCGAGGTGTCGCGCTACAACGACCTGCTGGGCGCCGCCAACGGCCAGATCGATGGCATCAAGCGCCTGCGTGAGCTGGCCCGCCAGCGCGCCAGCGAAGGCGCCAGCACCCAGGCCGACCTGATCCAGGCGCAGTCGCGGGTCGAGGCGGCGCAGTCGTCGCTGCTGGCCATCCAGACCCAGTTGCAGCAGCAGCGCAACAAGCTGCGCATCATGATCGGCCGGGACATCCCCGAAAGCGGCGTCAGCGTGCCGGAACCGCGCCTGCTGCAAGCCGCCCAGGGCATCGAGCCGACCCCGGAGTACCCGGTCGCCGTGCGCCTGGCCGAGGCCGAGGTGCAAGAGGCGCAGGCGCAGCTGTCGCTGGCCAAGTCCAACACCATGCCGACCTTCACCGTCGACGGTGGCGTCAGCAAGTACATGGGCAACGCCGGCGAGATGGCGGGCGACCGCGTCTACACCCTCACCGTGGGCGTCAAGCACGACCTGTTCGCCGGCGGCGCGCCCTCGGCGCGGGTGCGCGGCGCGGGCCAGGCGGTACGCGCGGCGGAAGAACGCATCTACACCAAGAAGCTCGAGGCCAGCGACGAGTGGACCGCCCTGCAGCAGCAGATGAGCGGCCTGCAGGAGCGCCTGAAGGTGCTCGTCGAGCGCGAGAAGAGCATTCATGACACCCAGCAGCTGTACCGCGAGCAGTACCTCTCGCTGGGTACCCGCACGCTGCTCGACCTGCTCAACACCGAGCAGGAAATCTTCCAGGCGCGCAGCGACCTGGTGAACGCACGCCACGACCTGTGGGCCGCCCAGGTGGGCTTCATCAACGCCACCGGCTACATGCACGACGTCTTCCAAATCAAGGGAGAGATCTAAATGACCGCGCAAGCGCAGAAGTCCGAAGCCGCCTACGTTCCCTGGCTGGAGGCGATGCTGTTCCTGGCCCGGCACTACCGCCTCGACGTTTCCGAGGAGCGGGTGCGGGTCGACCTGGAGTGGCTGCCCACCCAGGACCTCGATCAGCAGCTGCAGCGCATGGCCCGCGACATGGGCATGTCGCTGCGTAGCGAGCCGCTGAGCAAGGGCGTGCTGGACCCCTGGCGCTTGCCGGTGCTGGCGCAATTCTCCGGCGGCCAGGTCGGGGTCATCGAGAGCGTCGATGGCCAGGGCCGCGTCGGCGTGCGCCTGAGCGGCGAGCAGGGCGTGCTCCAGGCCCTGCCGGCGAGCGAGGTGAGCGAGCGGGTGCAGCGGGTGTTCTGCCTGCGCCCGGAAGTCGCCGTGCCCGACGTGCGCGTCGACGACTACATCAAGCCCTACGAGCCGAACTGGTTCTGGGGCATAGTCCTCAAGGACTGGCGCCGCTATGGCGACATCATGCTCGCCTCGATGGTGGCCAACGTGCTGGCGCTGTCCTCGATGATCTTCTCCATGCAGGTCTACGACCGCGTGGTGCCGGCGCAGTCCGAGCCGACCCTGTGGGTGCTGTTCGGCGGGGTGATGCTGGCGGTGGCCATCGAGTTCGGCATGCGCCTGGCGCGCACCAGCCTGTCCGACAAGATCGGCAAGCGCGCCGACCTGCGCATCTCCGACCGGGTCTTCGGCCACGCCCTGCGCCTGCGCAACGAGGCCATGTCGAAGTCCACCGGCTCGTTCATCTCGCAGCTGCGCGAGATGGAGCAGGTGCGCGAACTGATCACCTCGACCACCCTCGGCACCCTGGCCGACCTGCCGTTCTTCTTCCTGTTCCTGGTGATGCTCTGGGTGGTCGGCGGCTCCATGGCGCTGGTGCCCATGGCGGTGCTGCCGCTGCTGATCATCCCCGGCCTGCTGGCGCAGAAGCGCCTGGCCAAGCTGTCCAAGGAAGGCATGCGCGAGTCGTCGATCCGCAACGCCATCCTGGTGGAGGCGGTGCAGGGCATCGAGGACATCAAGCAGCTGCGCGCCGAACAGCGCTTCCAGAACCAGTGGAACCACCTCAACGCCGTGTCGGCGGACATCAGCATGCGCCAGCGTTTCATCTCCGGCGCGCTCATGACCTGGACCCAGGAAGTGCAGACCCTGGTCTACGCGGTGGTGATCCTGGTCGGCTGCTTCCAGGTGATGGAAGGCAACATGACCACCGGTGCGCTGATCGGCATGTCGATCCTGTCGTCGCGGATGATCTCGCCGCTGGCGCAGATCTCCGGGATCATGGCGCGCTGGCAGCAGGCCAAGGTCGCCCGCGAGGGCCTGGAAGAACTGATGAAGCGCCCGGTGGAAACCGCCGAGGCCGGCCGCCTGCTGCACCGTCCGGTGATCCACGGCGACTTCGCCATGGAGAACGTGCGCTTCCGTTACCGCCAGGAAGACAAGCGCCAGGCCATCGAGGTGGCCCAGCTGAAGATCAATGCCGGCGAGAAGGTGGCCATCCTCGGCCGCAACGGCGCCGGCAAGTCCAGCCTGCTGCAACTGATGGCCGGGATGTACCGGCCGCAGGAAGGCATGCTGATGCTCGACTCGCTGAAGCTGGAGCTGATCGACCCCTACGACGTGCGCCGCGACGTGGCCTTCCTCAGCCAGCAGGCCAACCTGTTCTTCGGCACGCTGCGCGAGAACCTGACCATGGGCCGGCCCAACGCCAGCGACGACGAACTGCTCAACGCCCTGCGCCTGAGCGGCGCCCTGTCCCTGGTACAGGCGCAGCCGGAAGGCCTCGACCACCAGATTCTCGAAGGCGGCCGCGGGCTCTCCGGCGGCCAGCGCCAGGCGCTGCTGCTGGCCCGCACGCTGCTGCGCGACCCGCGCGTACTGCTGCTGGACGAGCCCACCGCGTGGCTCGACGAAGTGGCCGAGCAGCAGTTGATCCACAACCTGCAACCCTGGCTGCATGACCGCACCCTGGTGGTGGCCACCCACCGTCCCGGCGTGCTGCGCTGGGTCGACCGGATCATCGTGGTCGACAACGGCAAGGTGGTGCTGGACGACACCAAGCAGGCGGTGCTGAACAAACTCAGCCAGCAGGCCGCGAAACCGGCCGCGCCGCAGCCGCCTGAGCCGCCGCAGGCCGTCCAGGCCGCCGCGCGGGCTGCCGCAAGGTCCGCGGCGCCGACGCCGGCGGCGATGCCCGCGCCGACGCCGAGCATGACCGTGCGCGCGCATCCGCAGCCGCCGAAAACCACCGCGCGACCGGTTCCGCCGTCGTCCGACGACGGGCTGCCGATCATCGCCTGAGGGAGCCGGCCCAAGGGCCGGCGATGGATTACATGAAGGACGCGGGCGCCGCCCGCGTCGGGAGTCATCATGCAGGTCAATTCGATACAACTGCCCAAGCCCGCCGAGCCGAGCAAGCCGGCGGCGCAGGACGACCTCTTCGTCGAGCGGCAGCGTGCGCCGGGCGCCTCGCGCCTGGTCTGGGGCGCCTTCGTCGGCATGCTGGCGCTGTTCGCCTGGGCCTACTTCTTCAAGCTGGACGAGGTTTCCACCGGCACCGGCAAGGTGATCCCCAGCTCCCGCGAGCAGGTCATCCAGTCCCTGGAAGGCGGCATTCTCTTGCAGCTGCGGGTCAAGGAGGGCGACCTGGTGGACGCCGGCCAGGTGCTGGCCCAGCTGGACCGCACCAAGACCGAATCCGCGGTGGGCGAGAGCGCCTCGCGGGTACGCTCGGCGCTGGCCATGGCCGCGCGCCTGCGCGCCGAGGTGGACGGCGGCGAGCTGGCGTTCCCGGCCGAGGTGCTGCAGGAGCCGGACCTGGTGAAGGCCGAGACCGCGCTGTACAAGTCGCGCCGCGAGGGCCTGCAGAAGACCCTCAACGGCATCAGCGAGGCCCTGGCCCTGGTCAACAAGGAACTGCAGATGACCTCGCGCCTGGCCGCGGCCGGCGCGGCGAGCAACGTCGAAGTGCTGCGCCTGCAACGCCAGGCCAACGAGCTGCAGCTCAAGGCCACCGATACCCGCAACCAGTACCTGGTGAAGGCCCGCGAGGACCTGGCCAAGGCCAACAGCGAAGTGGAAGCGCAGCAGTCGGTGACCCGCGGCCGCGCCGACTCGCTGTCGCGCCTGACCGTTACCTCGCCGGTGCGCGGCATCGTCAAGGACATCGAGGTCAACACCGTCGGCGGGGTGATTCCGCCCAACGGCCGCTTCATGGTCATCGTCCCGGTGGAGGACCAACTGCTGGTGGAGGCGCGCATCTCGCCGCGCGACGTGGCCTACATCCATCCCGGCCTGCCGGCCATGGTCAAGATCAGCGCCTACGATTACTCCATCTATGGTGGCCTGAAGGGCCAGGTGGTGAATATCTCGCCCGACACCATCCAGGACGAAGTGCGCCGCGACCAGTATTACTACCGGGTGTTCGTGCGCACCGAGACCGACGCGCTGAAGAACAAGGACGGCAAGAGCTTCTCGATCTTCCCCGGCATGGTCGCCACCGTGGACATCCACACCGGCAGCAAGACCGTCTGGGACTACCTGACCAAGCCGCTCAACCGCGCCCGCGAAGCGCTGCGCGAGCGTTGAGGAGGGACCGATGAAAGCACGCACTCCCAGTTACCGCGAGCGTCGCGAGGTCGAGAACGCCGGCAAGCGTGCCAGCCAACTGTTCGCCCAGGGCCGCTACGAGCAGGCCCTGCAACTCTGCCTGCAGACCACCCGGCGCTGGCCGCAGCTGGCACCGGTATGGGTCGACGCGGCGGTCAACTGCGTGAAGCTGGAGCGCTGGCAGGAAGCCATAGGCCATGCCAACCGCGCCCTGGCCTGCGGCGGCGGCAGCCTGGCCCTGTTCGACGCGCTGTCCCACGCCAATTGCGCGCTGCGCCAGTGGGACGAGGTGCGCCGCCATGGCCTGCACGCGCTGAACTTGCGCGAGCGCCAGTTCGGCGTGGAACCGCCCATCGCCCATCAATCGCCGGCGCTGCCGCCAGCGCCCAGCGCGGCGACCCGCGAGCGCAACCTGATCGCTTTCTCGTTGTTCGGCGACAGCTCCAAGTACTGCGAGACCGCGGTGCTCAACGTGATCGAGCAGCCGCGCCTGTACCCGCACTGGACCTGCCGTTTCTACATCGACGACAGCGTGCCCGAGGCCATCGTCCAGCGCCTGCTCGACGCCGGCGGCCAGGTGGTGCGCGTCGACGAGGCCCAGCGCCAGTGGCCGGGGCCGATGTGGCGCTTCCTCGCCCTGGACGACCCGCAGGCCCAGCGCATCCTGTTCCGCGACGCCGACTCGGTGATCAGCCAGCGCGAAGTGGAAGCGGTGGACGAGTGGCTGCGCAGCGACAAGCTGTTCCACGCCATGCGCGACAACGGCACCCACACCGAGCTACTGCTGGCCGGGCTCTGGGGCGTGGTCGGCGGGGCGCTGCCGACGCTGGCCGAACTGGCCCGGCCGTTCTTCGCCGCGCCGCTGGCCTCGCGACACTTCGCCGACCAGTACTTCCTGCGCGAGTACGTCTGGCCGTACGCGCGGCGCAGCCTGCTGCAGCACGACTCGATGTTCGGCTTCCTCGGCGCCGCCGGTTTCCCCGGCGGGCCGATGCCGGACGACTTCCACGTCGGCTACGCCGAAGGCTCGCCCTGGTTCAGCCTGCCCTGCGCGCTGGCCGAAGGCAGCCCGGTGCGCTGGACCCTGTACCGTCGCGAAGGGGAGGGCGAGCGCGCGGTCTGCGACTACCGCGCCGTCGTGAGCGGCGGCGAGGTGAAGGGCAATATCCCGGCGCGCTACGCGCAGTGGATTCGCAACGGCGAGGCGCGCATCGCCCTGAGCCCGTGCAACCATTGATACCCGTAGGAGCGCGCCATGC
>NZ_JARJLT010000233.1 GCF_029335315.1 Pseudomonas citronellolis | reverse complement strand
ACCCCGCCCTTGCCCGCCGCGTCGCGGCCTTCGAAGAGAATGACCACCTTGTGCCCGGTCTTCACCACCCAGCTCTGCAGCTTCACCAACTCGCCCTGCAGGCGGAACAACTCGCTGAAGTAGCGGCGCCGGGCGATCTTCTCCTCGTCGCCGTCGGGGATGTGCGCGTCGAACAGTTCGTCGATGTTGCGCACGTCCTCCAGCAGTTCCAGCTCCAGTTCCTCGTCGCTGTGGTCGAGGAGTTCGCGGTGAATGCGGCGGATCAGGTTGTCATTGCTCAGGGACATGGCCGGGGCCTCGCTGGCGGAATGCGTGTGCCGCCAGCCTAGGCCGCGTCGGTGTCAGACCGGTGACAGCGGCTCAGCCATCGTTGCGCTTGCGGAACGCCCAGCGCCAGGCCAGCAGGGTGAAGCTGGCCACCAGCATCACCAGCAACCAGAAGCCGTGCGGGTTCTCCGCCAGCGGAATGCCGCCGACGTTCATGCCGAAGAAGCCGGCGACTATGTTGATCGGCAGCGCCAGCACCGTGACCACGGTCAGGGTGAACAGGGTACGGTTGCTCTGCTCGTTGAGCTGCGCGGCGATCTCTTCCTGCAGCAACTTGATGCGTTCGCCCAGCGAGGTGAGGTCGCTGATCACCACGGAGAACTCCTCGGTGGCCTCGCGCAGGTCGCGCACGTCGGCCTCCTGCAGCCACTCCGGCGGCCGGTTCAGCAGGCGCAGCAGCGAGCCCGGCTCCAGCGCCAGCAGGCGCTGCAGGCGCACCAGCACGCGGCGCATGGCGCCGAGGTCGGCGCGGTTGTCGGAGAGGTTCTGCGACAGCAGGCGGTCCTCGATGCGGTCGACGCCCACGGTGGTCTCGCGGACGATCTGGGTGAGGATGTCGCCCTGGTCGCGCAGCAGGTGCCCGAGCAGTTCGACCGGCGAGCGGAAGCACTCGCCATGCTTGACCGAGGAACGCAGGCGATCCACCGAGCGCAGCGGCTGCATGCGCGCGGTCACCAGCAGGCGCTGGCGCGCGCAGACCCACAGGGTGGCGACGTCGGAGGAAACGCTGCCGAAGTTGAACACCACGTCGTTGACCACCGCCAGCAAGGCCCCCTCGACGTGCTCGATGCGCGTCGAGCGCGAGCCTTCGCGCAGGGTTTCGAAGAAGCTCTCGGGCAACCCGAGGTGGCTCTTCATCCAGCGCTCGCAGGCGGCGTGGGCCAGGTTCAGGTGCAGCCAGACGAAGTCCTCGCCCTCCCCCGGCGCCTCCAGCCAGCGCAACGCGGCGCTGGAGTCCAGTTCCTGGCCGCGTTCGCCGCAGCGAAAGCGGAAGCCGTAGAGCAGCCCGAACAGGTCGGAATCCCAGGGGTCCTGGGTAAAGCGTTGGTTCATGCGCGCTCGCTGAAATGTGGCATCGCCCTGGGCCGGGCCGGCGACCTTCCTGCTTAGCAGGCCGGCATGACGTTCCGGTGCCATAACGATGACAGTGCGATGACAGGCGCCTCAGCCGAACAGCGCGGCGATGCTCCGCTCGCCCAGCGCCGGGCCCACGCTCATGCCCACGCCGGTATGCATCAGCACAGCGCTGACGCCCTCCTCCACCCGCAGCACGGAGAACGGCGCCGGGCCGCGCGCGCCGTACACGCCCTGCCAGCGCTCGATGACCTCGACGCGCATGCCCAGGGTGTCCTCGGCCAGGTCGAGCATCAGCCGATCCACCGCCTCGGCATTGAACGGCGAGGCGTCGCTGCCGTAGTCGTGGGAGTCGCCGATGATCAGCTCGCCATGGGGCGTCGGGCTGATCAGCAGGTGGATGCCGTGGGTCTCCAGCGCCGGTGTCTCGCGGCGGATCTGCGCGTGGATGGCCTGGGCCTCCGGCAGGTCGGCGAAGGCGCCGTAGTGTACGCAGCTCAACCCGGTGAGCAGCGCGTGGCCCAGGCCGAGGTCGCGCTCGGGGCGCGCGCGCAGCATCTGCAGGCGGCACACCTGCGGTTTCAGCGCGGCCAGCTGCTCGGCGAACAGGGTCTGGTAGTCGTGGCCGGAACAGACGACGATCTGCCCGGCGCGGAATTCGCCGGCGGTGGTACGCAGCCGGCCCGGCTCGATGTCGCGGACCAGGGTGGAGAAATGGAACTCCACGTTCAGTTCGCGGCGCAGCCAGTCGATCAGCGTCGGCAGCGCCTCGCGGGAATACAGCTGCTGGTCGTCGAGGCTGTGCAGCGCCGCGCGGTGCCGGCTGAAGGCGCCGCCGTAGAGCGCATCCAGCGCCTTGCCGCGAAGCAGTTCGGCGCGGTAGCCGTGCTCCTTCGCGCGGCCGGCGCAGAAGGCTTCCAGCAGGTTTTCCTCGGCCTCGCTGCGGGCGAACAGCAGCGAGCCGTTGCGGCGGATGGAAAAGCCGGCGCGCTCGGCCCACTCGGCCCACAGCGGGCGGCTGGCGCGGGCCAGGTCGAGCATGACGCCCGGCGGCTGGCCGCCGACCAGGGCCTGGCCGAAGTTGCGGATGGAGGCGCCGAGCGGCGTGGCGGTCCGTTCGAAGACCCGCACGCGCAGGCCGCGTCGGGCGGCGGCGTAGGCGTGGGACAGGCCGAGGATGCCGGCGCCGATGATAGCGATGTCGGTGTGTTGCTGGGGCATTTCAATGATCCTTCAGGCGCGGAAGAGCCCCTCTCCCCAGCCCTCTCCCTGAAGGGAGAGGGAACCTTCCTCTGCCGTAAGATGCCGTGGAGTTATTCCTGACACATCAGGCGAACACCAGCGTCGATCCAGCGCGCCGAACAGCCCCCTCGCCCTTCAGGGAGAGGGTTGGGGAGAGGGAGCCGCGGCGACAGGGAGTTACTGCTGCGCCACCTTCTCCGACTTGCCGTCGTAGCGCTTGCGCCACTCGCTCAGGATGCTGTCGCGGTTCTTCGAAGCCCAGGCGAAGTCGTTCTTGATCAGGCGCTGCTCGTAGTCCGCCGGCAGTTCGGTCTGCGGCTTGGCGATGCCCGGCTGGGCCAGCACGGCGAAGTTGTCCTTGTACAGCTCCATGGCGGCGGGGCTGGCGGAGAAGTCGGCGAGTTTCTTCGCCGCGTCCAGGTGCTGGGTGCCCTTGACGATGCCGGTGGCTTCGATTTCCCAGCCCAGGCCTTCCTTCGGCAGCACGATGTCCAGCGGCGCGCCCTGGCGCTTGAGCTGCACGGCCGGGTATTCGAAGGAGATGCCGATCGGGAACTCGCCAGCGGCGGCCAGCTTGCACGGCTTGGAACCGGAATGGACGTACTGGCCGATGTTCTCGTGCAGGGCGTCCATGTAGGCCCAGCCCTGTTTCTCGCCGAAGGTCTGCAGCCAGGCGGAGACGTCGAGGAAGCCGGTGCCGGAGGACGCCGGGTTGGGCATGACGATCTTGCCCTTGTACTCGGGCTTGGTCAGGTCCTGCCAGCTGATCGGTTTCTCCAGGCCCTGCTTCTCGGCCTCTACGGTGTTGAAGCAGATGGTCGCGGCCCACACGTCCATGCCCACCCAGGCTGGCGGGTTGGCCGGGTCGCGGTAGTTCTTGCCGATCGCCGCCAGGTCCTTGGGCGCGTAGGTTTCGAGCATGCCCTGCTGGTCGAGGATGGCCAGGCTGGAGGCGGCCAGGCCCCAGACCACGTCGGCCTGCGGGCGGTCCTTCTCGGCCAGCAGCTTGGCGGTGACGATGCCGGTGGAATCGCGCACCCACTTGATCTCGATGTCCGGGTTCTGCTTCTCGAAGGCCTGCTTGTAGGCGTTCAGCTGCTCCGGCTCCAGCGCGGTGTAGACGGTCAGTTCGGTGGCGGCGCTGGCGTGCAGGCTGAAACCGGCGAGCACGGCGGCGGCGAAGGCGAGACGTTTGAACATGGTGCGCTCCTTGGATGAGTGAGTCAGCGGGATGCGAAGTGCAGCAAGCGGTCGGGGGTGTTCAATGCGCGCCCCGGCGCCAGGCTTGGGACCGGCGCAGCAGGCCGCGCGAGGCCAGGGCCAGGACGATCGAGGCGGCGGCGGAGGTGAGCAGGATCAGGGTGGACATGGCGGCGGCGCCGCCGACGTTGCCGGCGTCGTCCATGTTCAGCACGGCGACGGCGGCGAGGATGCTGTCCGGGCTGTAGAGGAAGATCGCCGCCGACACCGTGGTCATCGCCGAGACGAACAGGTAGCGGACGATGTCCAGCAGCGCCGGCAGGCAGATCGGCAGGGTCACCTTCAGGTAGTGGCGCCACAGCGGCATCTTCAGCGACAGCGCGGCGGCCTCGAACTCGCCGTCGAGCTGGCGCAGCGCGGTGGTGGCGGTCATCTGCGCAGTGGTCAGGTAGTGCGCGATGGTGCACACCACCAGCAGGGCCATGCTGCCGTAGAACACGTGCAGCGGGTTGCCCGGCAGGTTGAAGAAGAATACGTAGCCCAGGCCCAGGACCAGGCCGGGCACCGCCATCGGCACGAAGCAGAGCATGCGCAGCAGCTGGTTCAACCAGGCCTGCTCGCGGGTCTTCTCCAGCAGGTAGGCGCCGGTGAAGATCAGCACGCCGCCGAACAGCGCGGTGCAACAGGCCAGGGTCAGGCTGTTGCGGTAGGCCAGCCAGCCACCGCCGGCGGTTTCCTCGAAGGCGTAGTGACGCAGCGACAGCGACAGGTTGTACGGCCAGAACTTCACCAGCGAGGAGTACACGGCCATGCCCAGCACGCCGAGGATCACCACGCTGACCGCCAGCACCAGCGCCAGGTAGGCGACGTCGCGGCGGCGCGAAGGCTTGGGCTGGAACACCTGGGCGCGGCCACTCATGACGTCGCCCTGGCGCCGACGCAACCAGGCATCCACCGCGAAACTCAGCAGCGCCGGCAGCAGCAGGAGCATGCCGATCTGCGCACCACGGCCGAACTGCTGCTGGCCGACCACCGCCTTGTAGGCCTCCAGCGCCAGCACCTGGTAGTCGCCACCGACCACCACGGGCACGCCGAAGTCGGTGATGGTCAGGGTGAACACCAGGCAGAAGGCGGCGAACACGCCCTGCCGCGAAGCCGGCCAGGTGATGCTGCGGAAGGCCTTCCAAGGGCTGGCGCCCATGCTCGAGGCGGCGTCGAACAGCCGCGCGTCGGCCAGCGACAGCGCCGAGAGGAGGATCATCAGCGCATGCGGGAAGGTGTAGATGGCCTCGCCGAGGACGATGCCCCAGAAGCCGTAGATGTTGTCCGGCACCCAACTGCGCAGCAGGCCCTGGTTGCCGAACAGGTAGATCAGCGCGATGCCCGGCAGCATCGACGGCGCCAGCAGCGGCAGCAGCGAGACGCCACGCCACAGGCCCTTGGCCGGGATCAGCGTGCGTTGCAGGGCGTAGGCGAAGCCATAGGCCAGCGGCACGACGAGCGCCGCCACGCTCAGCGAGACCTTCAGGCTGTTGCCCAGCAGCCAGTGGAAGTTGGCGCTGGCCAGCAGCTCGGCCATGGCCGCCAGGCCGCCGCCCTGCCCTTGCGCGCCGCTGAAGCCGCGCCAGAAGATCGCCAGCAGCGGCAGCAGCACCGCGAGGGTCAGCAGGAGCAGCAGCAGGAGCTTGCCGCCGAGGATGAACAGACGGTCGCCCAGGTCGCCGCGCAGCGTGCCGGCGGCCAGGCTCGGCTCGAATTTCACTGCGGCCTCCATCTCAGGCGAACACCTGCAGGCTCTGCGGCGGCAGCGACACCCAGATGTCGGCGCTGCCCAGGCGCGGCATCTGCTCCGGGGCCAACTCGGCGAGCAGCGCGTGGCCGGGCAGCTCGTGCAGCTCGAAGCTCATGCGGCAGCGGTTGCCGAGGAAGGTGATCTCGCGGACCTGGGCGCGAAACAGGTTCTCCTGGTGCACCGCCGGGTTGATGCCGATCGCCTCCGGGCGGCAGAACAGCCGGCCATGGGCGGCGCCGGCGCGCTCGCCGTGCAGGCGCAGGCTGAGGCCGCCGACCCGCGCCAGACCATCGGCGCCGCGCTCGAAGGGCAGCCAGTTGCCCTGGCCGACGAACTCGGCGACGAAGGGCGTGGCCGGGGCGCCGTAGATCTCCTGGGCGCTGCCGTACTGCTCGACCTTGCCGTGGTTCATCACGGCGATGCGGTCGGCCATCAGCATGGCTTCGTCCTGGTTGTGGGTGACCATCAGGGTGGTGATGCCGAGACGCTTCTGCAGTTGGCGCAGCTCGTCGCACAGGTGCTCGCGGACGCGGGCGTCGAGGGCCGACATCGGCTCGTCGAGCAGCAGCAGCGACGGCGCCGGGGCCAGCGCGCGGGCCATGGCCACGCGTTGCTGCTGGCCGCCGGAGAGCTGGCCGGGGTATTTCTTCTCGCTGCCGGTGAGGCCCACCAGTTCGAGCATCTCGCCGACGCGCTGGCGGGCTTCCTCGCGGCTGGCGCCGGTCAGGCCGTAGGCGACGTTCTGCTCGACGCTGAGGTTGGGGAAGAGCGCGTAGGACTGGAACAGGATGCCGTAGTCGCGGGCCTGCGGCGGCAGCCGCGAGACGTCGCGCGCGCCGATGTGGATGACCCCGCCGTCCTGGCGCTCCAGCCCGGCGATGCAGCGCAGCAGGGTGGTCTTGCCACAACCGGAGGGGCCGAGCAGGCAAACCAGTTCGCCGCCCTCGACGTCCAGCGACACGCCGTCGAGGGCGGCGAACTGGCCGAAGCGCTTGTGCATGTCCCGGACCCGCAGCGGGGTGCCGGTGATGGTGGAGTCGTGCATGACGGAACCTCTTGCAGCCTGCCCGCGACGGTGGGCCGCGTGGCTCGATGGAGGGTCATGCTAGGCAGCCAATGCGAAGACTCTGTTGCGACGGACGCAACTGCGCCGATAGAGGTATAGGCAGACTTGCGATGGCGAAAGGCTTTTTGCAGGAGCGGGTGGAGATCCCATGCGCCATGC
>NZ_JARJLT010000232.1 GCF_029335315.1 Pseudomonas citronellolis | reverse complement strand
AGGCGTTATCCGCCGATACCTCCCGTCGGCGGATAACCGCGAACGGTCATTCGCCCTACGATGAGCGTGCGTGCGCCTACGGTCAGTCTTCGAGGCCCAGGTCGCGCTTGAGGTAGCGCCGGGTGCTGTCGAGGATTCGGTCGGACAGCTGGGTATCCGCCACGCTGCGCGACAGCAGCAGGGCGCCGACCACGGTGGCCAGGGTCGCCACCGCCTGGTCCGGATCGTGGCCTTCGGGCAGGGCCTTCTCCAGGCGCCCCAGGCGCTGGTGCAAGGCCTGGTCGGTGGTCGGGCTGGGCTTGCCGCGTGCGCCCAGCTCGGCGCTCAGGGTCGGGAACGGGCAGCCGCGCTCGGGATGGTCGCGGTGGCCTTCGGACAGGTAGTTGTCGATGAAGCGGCGCAGCGCGTCGGGGGCGTCGAAGGTCTTGTCGGCCACCTCGGTGAGCTGCTCGGCGGCCGCCTGCAGGGCGATCTCCACCAGTTCGTCCTTGGACTTGAAGTGCGCGTAGAAGCCACCGTGGGTCAGGCCCAGCGCCTTCATCAGGGTCTGCAGGCCGGTGGCCTCCACGCCTTCGCTGCGGAAGCGCCGCGCGGCTTCGTCGATGATGCGTTGGCGGGTCTGCGCCTTGTGTTCTTCGGGGTAGCGCATGGGCGGGCTCCTGGGAATGACATGCTGCGCGTCATTCTAAACCCAAATGCCCCGGCGCGCCGAATGCCGTCGATCCGTGGCGGTGAGGGTCAGACCAGGCTGTCGGGGTCGCCGACGAACATGCTGATGCGCGAGCGCAGCCAGCGTTCGGCCGGGTCGTTGTCCTGGGCACCGCGCCAGACCATCGACAGCTCGGCGGGGCGCGGCGAGAACGGTGGCTCGTCGGCGCGCAGGCCGCCGGCCGAGGTCAGTGCCAGGGCGGCGTAGTCGGGGACGGTGGCGATCAGGTCGGTGCCGGCGAGCAGGGCGCCGAGGCCGTTGAACTGCGGCACCGCCAGCACCACCTGGCGCTTGCGCTCCAGGGTCGCCAGCTGCTCATCGACGAAGCCGTCGAGGTCGCCGGCGTAGGACACCATGGCGTGCGGCCGCGTGCAGTAGTCGTCGAGGCTCAGGGCGCCGGGAATCGAGTCGGCGCGCAGCACCTTCCATTTGCTGCGGCGCAGGGTCTTGCGCTTGGCGTTGGCCGGCAACTCGTCGGTGTAGCTGACGCCCACGGAAATCTCGCCGGAGGCCAGCAGCTGCGGCATCAGCAGGTAGTTGGCGCGACGCACCACCAGGACGATGCCCGGCGCCTCGGAGCGCAGGCGCCGCAACAGCGCCGGCAGCAGGCCGAACTCCACGTCGTCGGACAGGCCGATGCGGAACACCGCCTTGCTGGTGGCCGGGTCGAAGTCGGCGGCGCGGCTCAGCGCGGTGGAGATGGAGTCCAGCGCCGGCGACAGGTGGCCGAAGATCTCCTGGGCCCGCGCGGTGGGCTCCATGCTGCGCCCGGTGCGGACGAACAGCGGGTCGTCGAACAGGGTGCGCAGGCGCGCCAGGGCCGCGCTGATCGCCGGCTGGCCAAGGAACAGCTTCTCGGCCGCGCGGGTCACGCTGCGTTCGTGCATCAGCGTTTCGAACACGATCAACAGGTTGAGGTCAACCTTGCGGAGGTCGTTGCGATTCATGGAGGCTCCCTGGCGATGGAGGGAAAAGTGAAGTGCGGCGCGTCTGTCGTCAAGTTCTTACAGTTAAGTCCTTGATGATTTTCCGAATTCGTCCTTAGCAAGACGCCTGACAGCCGTTATCCTTCCCTTTCAGCGCAGCCGTATTTTTCGAGCGCCAGTTGGTGCTCCGGCCTACGCGATTGATATGCCTGCGGAATCATCGGCATTTATGTCGACTATCGATAGCGGTGGGTAGCAAGCACAAGAAAGCCCGGATAGAGTCCGTGGCTATAAAGCATCAACGGCGAGGTATGTGATGTCCCGCATGATCCGTTTCCACCAGTTCGGTGATGCCTCGGTTCTCAAGCTCGAGGAAATGCCGACCCCGACCCCGGGGCCGGATGAAGTCCTGATCCGCACCCAGGCGCTGGGCGTAAGCTGGCGCGACGTGCTCTGGCGGCAGAACCTGGCGCCCGACCAGGCCAAGCTCCCGGCCGGCATCGGCTACGAGCTGGCCGGCGTGGTGGAGGCCGTGGGCAGCAATGTCCGCGACCTGGCACCGGGCATGGCCGTGGCCAGCTTCCCGGCCGATTCGCCCAACCAGTATCCGGCCTGGGGCGATGTGGTGCTGATGCCACGTACCTCGCTGACCCGCTACCCGGACAACCTCAGCCCGGTAGAGGCCGCGGTGCACTACACCGGCCTGCTGTACGCCTATTTCGCCCTGGTCGAACTGGCCAGGCTGCAACCCGGCCAGCACGTGCTGATCACCGAGGCCGGGCACTGCCTGGCGCCGCAGTCGATCCAACTGGCCAAGGCGCTCGGCGCCAAGGTCATCGCCACCACCAGCCACGAGAACACCCGCGAGTTCATTCGCAGCCTGGGCGCCGACAAGGTGATCTACACCGAGGAACAGGACCTGGTGCTGGAAGTGGAGCGCTTCACCGACGGCAAGGGTGTGGAAGTGGTCCTTGACCAGTGCGCCGGGCCGCAGATGAAGTTGCTGGGCGACGTCGCCGCGCCGCGCGGCAAGCTGATCCTCTACGGCATCAACGGTGGCAACGACGCGACCTTCCCGGCCTGCGCCGCGTTCAAGAAGCACCTGCAGTTCTACCGGCACTGCGTGCTGGACTTCACCGGCCAGCCGGAGATCGGCCTGGCCCGCAACGACGAGGCGGTGCAGCGCGCGCTGCAGGCGATCAACCAGATGACCGCCGACCAGTTGCTCAAGCCGAGCATCGACAAGGTGTTCGACTTCGCCCAGTTCCGCGAGGCGAGCGTCTACATGGAAACCTGCCCCAGCGGTGGCCGGGTGGTGATGAAAGTCACCGACTGATCCGCCCGCGCAGCACGAGAAGCCACTCCCCGGAGTGGCTTCCGCGTTTCTGCATCCCCCGCTTTTCGCAGGAACACCTCGGCGTGGGGAGACCGGCAGGAATGACATGGCTGGGGCGCACCGCCGGCAGAATCAGGCAAGCCTGCGCAGGACCGGGCAAGCCATCCGGCGGGCTTTTCCCGTATCGTCAGGGCAAGCGGCCGGGCGAGCGCCTAGGCTGAATCCATTCCCCTCGGAGCCGTCCGGTTCCGGGTATTTCCATCACCCGTGAAAGAGGTGAGCGCCTGATGATCAAGCTGAAACTCAACGGCAAGGACCACGAATTCGACGCGCCCGGGGAAATGCCCCTGCTGTGGGCGCTGCGCGACGTCGCCTTGCTCACCGGTACCAAGTACGGCTGCGGCATGGCGCTGTGCGGCGCCTGCACCGTGCACGTCGACGGCCAGCCCACGCGCTCCTGCGTCACGCCCCTGGCGGCGGTGGCCGGCAAGCAGGTCACCACCATCGAGGCGGTGGCCGAGCAGGCCGCCGGCAAGGCGGTGCAGGAGGCCTGGCGCAAGCTCGACGTGGTGCAGTGCGGCTACTGCCAGTCGGGGCAGATCATGTCCGCCACCGCGCTGCTGGCCGGCAACAAGCAACCCTCGGACGCCGACATAGACGCGGCCATGAGCGGCAACATCTGCCGCTGCGCCACCTATGTACGCATTCGCGCGGCGATCCACGAAGCCGCGCAGACCCTGGCCTGAGGAGGCGCGAGATGGCAGACCTGCAGCAACAAGAGGTGGCCGCCGAAGACGCCGGCCATGGCATCCACAACGTCAGCCGCCGGCATTTCCTGCGCGGCGCCGGCGGCCTGGCCCTGGGCGTCTACTTCGCGCCCCTGCTGGGCCGCTTCGGCGACCCCGAGGCCGCCGCGGCCAAGGCCTTCGAGCCCAACGCCTTCGTGCGCATCGCCCCCGACGGCACGGTGACGGTGATCGCCAAGCACGTGGAAATGGGGCAGGGCAGCTACACCGGCCTGGCCACCCTGGTGGCCGAGGAGCTGGACGCCGACTGGAGCAAGGTCCAGGTCGAGGGCGCCCCGGCCGACGCCAAGCGCTACGCCAACCTGGCCTTCGGCACCCTGCAGGGCACCGGCGGCAGCAGCGCCATGGCCAACTCCTTCGAGCAGATGCGCAAGGCCGGCGCCACGGCGCGGGCCATGCTGGTGGCCGCCGCGGCGCAGCGGTGGAAGGTGCCGGCGGAGCAGATCGAGGTGCACGACGGGGTGGTCGAGCACAAGGCCTCCGGGCGCAAGGCCGGTTTCGGCCAGTTGGCCGAGGCGGCGGCGAAGCAGCCGGTGCCGGCGGAGGTGAAGCTCAAGGAGGCCAAGGACTTCAAGCTGATCGGCCAACTCAAGCTGCCGCGCAAGGACAGCCAGGACAAGACCGACGGCAAGGCGCGCTTCACCCAGGACGTGCACCTGCCGGACATGCTGGTGGCGGTGGTGGCGCACCCGCCGCGCTTCGGCGGCGTGCCGAAGAAGGTAGACGACAGCAAGGCCAAGGCTGTGCCCGGTGTGGTGGCGGTGGTGCAGTATCCAGGCAGTTCGGCGCGCTTCGCCGGTGTCGCCGTATTGGCGAAGAACACCTGG
Source organism: Pseudomonas citronellolis (assembly GCF_029335315.1). Classification (GTDB taxonomy): domain Bacteria; phylum Pseudomonadota; class Gammaproteobacteria; order Pseudomonadales; family Pseudomonadaceae; genus Pseudomonas; species Pseudomonas citronellolis_A. The sequence goes on along the minus strand of NZ_JARJLT010000232.1, from coordinate 1,354 downwards.
GCCGCGCGCCAGGGGCGTGACGCCCTGCAGGTGGAGTGGGACGAGACCGACGCCTTCCGCCTGGGCAGCGCCGAAATCTTCGCCAGGTACAAGGAACTCGCGGCCAAGCCCGGCGTGGTGGCGCGCAACGACGGCGACATCGCCAAGGCGCTGGATAAGCCGGCCAAGCTGATCGAGGCCGAATACCAGTTCCCCTACCTGGCCCATGCCTCGATGGAGCCGCTGAACTGCGTGGTCAAGCTGTCCGACGGCGCCTGCGAGATCTGGAACGGCGAGCAGTGGCAGACCGGTGACCAGATGGCCGTCGGCCAGTTGCTCGGCATTGCCCCGGAGAAGGTCTCGATCACCCAGCTGTACGCCGGCGGCAGCTTCGGCCGCCGCGCCAACCCGCAGTCGGACTACGTGCTGGAAGCGGTGTCGATCGCCAAGGCAGCCCGCGAGCACGGCCACAAGGGGCCGGTGAAGATGGTCTGGACCCGCGAGGACGACACCCGCGGCGGCTACTATCGCCCGGCCTTCCTGCACACCGCGCGGCTGGCGCTGGACGCCCAGGGCAATCTGGTGGGCTGGGAGCAGCACCTGGTCGGGCAGTCATTTATCGTCGGCACGCCCTTCGAGAAGGTGATGGTCAAGGACGGCATCGACAAGGTGGCGGTGGAGGGCGCGGCGGACCTGCCGTACGCGGTGCCCAACCTGCACGTCGAGCAGACCCTGGCGCCGGAGATCAAGGTGCCGACCCAGTGGTGGCGCTCGGTGGGCCATACGCACACGGCGTACTCCACCGAGACCCTGATCGACGAAGCCGCGGTGGCCGCCGGCAAGGATCCCTACGAGTTCCGTCGCGCGCTGCTGCAGGCGCATCCCCGGCATTTGGGCGTGCTCGACCTGGCGGCGCAGCAGGCGGGCTGGAAGGAGCCGCTCAAGGCCGGCGGGGAAGGCGAGAAGCGCGGCCGCGGGATCGCCGTGCACGAATCCTTCGGCAGCTTCGTCGCGCAGGTGGTGGAGGTCACGGTGAAGGCCGACAAGAGCTTCAAGGTCGACCGCGTGGTGTGCGCGGTGGATTGCGGCCTGGCGATCAACCCTGACGTGATTCGCGCACAGATGGAAGGCGGTATCGGCTTTGGCCTGGCGATGGCCCTGCACAGCGCCATCACCCTCAAGGAAGGCGTAGTGGAGCAGTCCAACTTCCATGACTTCCAGGTGCTGCGGATGAACGAGATGCCGGTGGTGGAGGTGCACATTGTGCCGTCCGCCGAGGCGCCGACCGGGGTGGGCGAACCTGGCGTGCCGCCGACCGCGCCGGCCCTGGCCAACGCCCTGGCGCAGGCCACCGGCAAGCGCATCCGCAACCTGC
>NZ_JARJLT010000231.1 GCF_029335315.1 Pseudomonas citronellolis | reverse complement strand
AGCCATGGGCCGGCGCGCCCCGTAGGAGCGCGCCATGCGCGCGATTCGCGGGCGCGGCCCGTTCCTACGGGGCGGGGCGGCCGCGATGGGTCATTTCGTTTCCAGCACGCCGCGACGAATCTGGTCGCGCTCGATCGACTCGAACAGCGCCTTGAAGTTGCCCTCGCCGAAGCCGTCGTCGCCCTTGCGCTGGATGAACTCGAAGAACACCGGGCCCATCAGGGTTTCCGAGAAGATCTGCAGCAGCAGCCGGCGGCTGCCGCCCTCGGAGGTGCCGTCGAGGAGGATGCCGCGGTTGCGCAGTTCCTCCACCGGTTCGCCGTGGTTCGGCAGGCGCTCTTCGAGCATCTCGTAGTAGGTCGCCGGCGGCGCGGTCATGAAGCGCATGTTCAGCGCCTTGAGGGCGTCCCAGGTCTTCACCAGGTCGTCGGTGAGGAAGGCCACGTGCTGGATACCCTCGCCGTTGAACTGCATGAGGAACTCCTCGATCTGCCCGGCGCCCTTGGAGGATTCCTCGTTGAGCGGGATGCGGATCATGCCGTCCGGCGCGGTCATCGCCCGTGAGGTCAGGCCGGTGTACTCGCCCTTGATGTCGAAGTAGCGGATCTCGCGGAAGTTGAACAGCTTGGCGTAGAAGTCCGCCCAGTAGGCCATGCGCCCGCGGTACACGTTGTGGGTGAGGTGGTCGATGATCTTCAGGCCGGCGCCCTTCGGGTGGCGGTCCACGCCTTCGATGAACTCGAAGTCGATGTCGTAGATCGACGAGCCCTCGCCGAAACGGTCGATCAGGTACAGCGGCGCGCCGCCGATGCCCTTGATCGCCGGCAGGCGCAGCTCCATCGGCCCGGTGGGAATCTCCACCGGCTGCGCGCCCAGCTCCAGGGCGCGGGCGTAGGCCTGGTGGGCGTTCTTCACGCGGAAGGCCATGCCGCACACCGAGGGGCCGTGCTCGGCGGCGAAGTAGGCGGCCAGGCTCTTGGGCTCGTTGTTGAGGATCAGGTTGATTTCGCCCTGGCGGTACAGGTGCACGTCCTTGGAGCGGTGCGTGGCCACCTTGGTGAAGCCCAGGCAGGCGAAGATCGGTTCCATCACGCCGGGGGTAGGGGAGGCGAATTCGATGAATTCGAAGCCCATGAGGCCCATGGGGTTGTCGAAGAGATCAGCCATGTTCGTGTTCCTCGCGGTGGACGCGCTTCTTCTGGTGCGCGTCCGGGATTCGGAAAGTCGTGGGGTCAGCTACGCGGCCGGCGCGGCGGCGAGCAGGGCACCCCGCGCACGCTGCGTGCGAGGTGGTCGCCGATGGTGACTTTGAATCCGAGGCTGTGCATGGCGCGCTCCTCAGGCCGGCTTGTCGGCCTGGGCGTCCGGGTGGGCCTGGCGGAAGGCCGGGTGCTCCAGGGCCAAGCGTTCTACCCTGAGTATGCGCGAGAATCCGTCGAGGTCTACCTTGAAGCGGCGGGCGGCGTACAGCTGCGGCAGCAGGTAGACGTCGGCCAGGCCCGGCTGCGCGCCGAAGCAGAAGCCCGCGTCGCCGATCAGCGCTTCCACGGCCGCCAGGCCTTCGCCGATCCAGTGGCTTATCCACTGCTCCACGCCTGGCTCGTCGACGCCCAGCCCGCGCAGGCGGTTGAGCACGGCGACGTTGTGCAGCGGGTGGATGTCGCAGCCGATCAGTGCCGCCACGCCGCGCTGCTTCGCGCGTTGCAGCGGCTCGGCCGGCAGCAGGGCCGGTTCGGGGTGGGTCTCTTCCAGGTATTCGATGATCGCCGGGGACTGCACCAGCAGCTCGCCGGCGTCGGTGACCAGCGCCGGCACCCGGCCTTGCGGGTTCAGCGCGCGGTAGGCGTCCTGGCGCTGCTCGCCCTGCAGCAGGTTGACCGGCAGCTGGCGGGCGTCCAGGCCCTTGAGGGCCAGGGCGATGCGCACGCGGTAGCTGGAGGTGGAGCGGTAGTAGGTGTAGAGGTCCATGGACTCTCACTCGCAGGCGGCGTGCACGTTCATCGCGAGCACTGTTGTTTTCGTAACCTGCTTACACTCTGCGTAATTTTTCCGCCAAGGGCAAGCCCCGCGCTCCGTCCGGGGAGAGGGGGCTCGCGGTGCGGCGGTTATTCGATCGGCTCGAAGGGCAGGCCCACATAGTTTTCGGCGATGCAGGTGCGCCCGGCGTGGGAGTCGAGGAAATACTCCAGCTCGGTGTCGAGCATCTTCTGGGTGAAGGCGTCGCTGTCGGGGAATTTGTGCAGCATGCTGGTCATCCACCAGCTGAAGCGCTCGGCCTTCCAGATGCGTCGCAGGGCGATCGCCGAGTAGCGCTGCAGCAGCTCGACGCGGCCCTCGGCGTAGACCTTGAGCAGGATACGGAACAGGCTGTTGACGTCGCTGGCCGCCAGGTTCAGGCCCTTGGCGCCGGTGGGCGGGACTATGTGCCCGGCGTCGCCGACCAGGAACAGCTTGCCGTACTGCAACGGCTCCACCACGAAGCTGCGCAGCGGGGCGATGCTCTTCTCCAGCGACGGCCCGCTGACCAGCCGCGCGGCGGCGTCGGCCGGCAGGCGGCGCTTGAGTTCGTCCCAGAAGCGCGCGTCCGACCAGTCCTCGACCTTCTCCTCCAGGCCCACCTGCAGGTAGTAGCGGCTGCGGGTATTGGAACGCATGCTGCTGAGGCTGAAGCCGCGCTCGCTGCTGGCGTAGATGAGTTCGTGGTTGACCGGCGGGGTGTCGCTGAGCACGCCGAGCCAGCCGAACGGGTAGACGCGCTCGTAGGTCTTCAGCTTCTCCGCCGGGATGCTCTGCCGCGACACGCCGTGGAAGCCGTCGCAGCCGGCGATGTAGTCGCAGTCCAGGCGCGCCTGTTCGCCGTCCTTGCTGAAGGTGACGTAGGGTTTCTCGCCCTGCACCTCATGCAACCGCACGTCGCCGGCTTCGTAGATGGTCAGGCCGCCGGCGGCCTGGCGCGCCTGCATTAGGTCGCGGGTGACTTCGGTCTGGCCGTAGACCATCACGCTCTTGCCGCCGCTCAGGGCCTTGAGGTCGATGCGTTCGCGGCGGCCGTCCAGCACCAGTTCGAAACCGTCGTGGGGCAGGCCTTCGGCGTCCATCCGGGCGTGGGCGCCGGCTTCGCGCAGCAGGTCGACGGTGCCCTGTTCGAGCACCCCGGCGCGGATGCGCCCGAGCACGTAGTCCGGGCTCTGGCGTTCGAGGATGACGTTGTCGATGCCGGCGCGCTGGAGCAGTTGGCCGAGCAGCAGGCCGGAGGGGCCGGCGCCGATGATGGCAACCTGGGTTTTCATTGTTGTTGTCCTCATAGTCACGACGCGGGGCTGTCGAAGGCACGCCCGGGCGTCGCGTCGTTGTTATTGACTCCTGCATTTTTGGTGGATGAATCGCCGCGCAGAAGGCAATATCCAACAGATAACCTGGATTTTTCGTGGATAGCCTCGGCGGCCTATAAATGCACAAGACGCCCGCTTCGAATCCGGTCCCGGTGTTCCAGCTGTACGGCGAGACCCACGCCTGGCCGACACCCGACCCGCTGCACTGCGAGACCATTCCCTCGCGCAGCAGCCTCTACGACTGGGAGATTCGCCCGCACCGCCACGCCGACCTGGTGCAGTTGCTCTACGTGCGCGCCGGCGAGGCCGAGCTGGAAGTGGAAGGCAGCGTCACCCGCGTGCGCGAGGCCAGCCTGCAGGTCTCGCCGCCGCTGTGCGTGCACGGTTTCCGCTTCACCGCGCAGATCGACGGCTACGTCATCAGCCTGGCGCAGCCGTTCGCCGAGGAACTGCTCAGCCAGTTCGACCGCGCCGCGCTGGAGCAGCCGCAGTGCTACACGGTGGGCGAGGACGAGCGCTACCTGAGCACCCTGTTCGAGTCCATCGAACGCGAGTACGCGCGCCACGAACCGGGCCGCGAGCTGATGCTGCGCTCGCTGGTCAGCGCGCTGCTGGTGTGGCTCGGGCGCCGCCACCTGCAGGCCAGCCACGCCGCCAGCGCCGCGCCGGATCGCGGCCGCGAGCACCTGCAGGCGTTCCGGAGGCTGGTCGAGGAACGCTTCCGCGAACACCAGCCGATCGAGCGCTACGCCGAGCGCCTGGGCATCAGCGCGGCGCACCTCAACGCGCTGTGCCGGCGCCTGGCCGGGGTCTCGGCGCTGCAGCTGATCAACCAGCGCCTGCTGCTGGAGGCCAAGCGCAACCTGGTGTACACGGACATGACCGTGCAGGAGGTCTCCGACCAGCTGGGCTTTTCCGAGCCGGCGTACTTCTCGCGATTCTTCAAGCGCGGCACCGGGCAGTCGCCCAGGGCCTTCCGGGGTAACCGATGAACATCGACTCACGCATCAAGTTCCGCCACCTGCTGTGCTTCCTCGAAGTGGCCCGCCTGGGCAGCCTGGCGCGCGCCGCCGACCGCCTGGCGGTGAGCCAGCCGGCGGTGTCGAAGACCCTCAAGGAGCTGGAGGAAGTGCTCGACGCCAGCCTGTTCGAGCGCGGCAAGGGCGGCGCCGCGCTGACCGAGGCGGGCATCGCCTTCCTGCGCTACGCCGGGCCCTGCGTGCAGGCCCTGCGCGACGGCGTGGAAAGCCTGCGCGGCGGCGAATACGCGGCTAGCAGCGCGCGCCTGGGGGTGCTTTCCACCGTGGAAGGGGCCTTCCTGCCGGAGGTGGTGCGGCGGCTGCACGAGCGCCATTCGGCGCTGGTGCTCAGCGTGGTCACCGGGCCCAGCGCGCACCTGCTCTCGCAGCTGCGCGTCGGCGAGCTGGACCTGGTGGTCGGGCGCATGACCGACAGCCCGCAGATCCAGGGCCTGACCTTCGAGCACCTGTACAACGAGCCGCTGACCCTGGTGGTGCGCGCCGGCCACCCGCTGCTCGGCCGGGCGCTCGACGCCAGCGAGCTGGAGGAATACCCGCTGGTGCTGCCGACCCAGGGCACGACCATCCGCAAGCGCATCGACAGCCTGTTCGTCGAGCACGGCCTGCGCCAGTCGCCGCGGCGCCTGGAGACCCTGTCGCTGAGCCTGAGCCGGCGCTACGTCGATGAAAGCGACGCGGTCTGGGTGGCGCCGCTGGATGCGGTGCGCGCCGCGCTGCGCAACGGCGAGCTGGTCGAGCTGGCGCCGCAGTTGCAGGAAGCGGGCGGTTCGGTGGGCATCTGCAGCAACGCGTCGTTGCCGCTGTCGCTCGGCGCGCACTGGTGCCAGGAGGTGCTGCGTGAGGTAGGGCAGGCGTACCGCGATGGGTTTTATCCATAACCATTTGGTTAAGGATGGCGGGCAGCTTTTCAATTTTCCTGCACGGCAAGCTGGCGGAAACTGCGGCTCACATGCCTGATGCTCTACAGGCTCCTATAACTCCAACAACAGGAGACCGCCATGTCCGAAGTGGACAGCAGCCGGTTCGTCATCCGTGACCGCAACTGGCACCCCAAAGCCCTCACCCCCGACTACAAGACCTCCATCGCGCGCTCCCCGCGCCAGGCGCTGGTGAGCATCCCGCAGTCGATCTCCGAGACCACCGGCCCGGACTTCTCGCACCTGACCTTCGGCGAGCACGACAACGACCTGCTGCTCAACTTCAACACCGGCGCGCTGCCCATCGGCGAGCGCATCCTCGTCCACGGCCGCGTCGTCGACCAGTACGGCAAGCCGGTGCCCAACACCCTGGTGGAGATGTGGCAGGCCAACGCCGGCGGCCGCTACCGGCACAAGAACGACCGCTACCTGGCGCCGCTGGACCCGAACTTCGGCGGTGTCGGCCGCGCGCTCACCGACAGCGACGGCCGCTACATCTTCCGCACCGTCAAGCCCGGCCCCTACCCGTGGCGCAACGGCCCCAACGACTGGCGCCCGGCGCACATCCACTTCTCCATCAGTGGCCCGTCGATCGCCACCCGGCTGGTCACCCAGCTGTACTTCGAGGGCGACCCGCTGATCCCGATGTGCCCCATCGTCAAGTCGATCGCCAACCCCGAGGCGGTGCAGAGCCTGATCGCGCGCCTGGACATGGGCATGGCCAACCCCATGGACTGCCTGGCCTACCGCTTCGACATCGTCCTGCGCGGCCAGCGCCAGACCCACTTCGAGAATCGCTGAGGAGCTTCGCCATGCCCGTTCAACTGCTCCCCGAAACCCCCTCGCAGACCGCCGGCCCCTACGTGCATATCGGCCTGGCCCTGGAAGCGGCCGGCAACCCGACCCGCGACCTGGAAATCTGGAACCAGATGGCCAAGCCCGGCGCCGCCGGCGAGCACATCCTGCTGCTGGGCCACGTCTACGACGGCAACGGCCACCTGGTGCGCGACTCCTTCCTGGAGTTCTGGCAGGCCGACCACGAAGGCAACTACGACAGCCGCTTCGACGCGGAGAAGGCGTTCAACGGCTTCGGCCGCACCGCCACCACCTTCGACGCCGGCGAGTGGACCCTGAAGACCATCAGGCCCGGCGTGGTGAAGACCGCCGACGGTCGTCCGCAGGCGCCGCACATCAACGTGTCGCTGTTCGCCCGCGGGATCAACATCCACCTGCAGACGCGCCTGTACTTCGAGGACGAAGCCGAGGCTAACGCCAAGGACCCGGTGCTCAACCTGATCGAGCAGGCGCCGCGCCGCGAGACCCTGGTGGCCCGCCGCTGCGAAGTGAACGGCCAGCTGGCCTATCGTTTCGACATCCGCATCCAGGGCGAAGGCGAGACGGTGTTCTTCGATTTCTGATAGGTGCCGACGCTTGCACGGGCGGGCCGCGCGAGCGGTCCGCCGGTCGGCGTTCACGGCATGGCGTAGGCTGTGCCTGATGACGAAGAAAACTGGAGCCCTTGCGTGAGCAACCGACTTTTCGACGCCTACTTCACCCAGCCGGCGATGCGCGAGCTGTTCTGCGATCGCGCGCGCCTGCAGGGCATGCTCGACTTCGAGGCCGCCCTGGCCCGCGCCGAGGCGCGCTGCGGGGTGATCCCGGCCAGCGCGGTGGCGCCCATCGAGGCCGCCTGCCGCGCCGAGCTGTACGACTTCGACGCCCTCGCCACGGCCATCTGCAGCGCCGGCAACTCGGCCATTCCGATGGCCAGGGCGCTGGGCCGCCAGGTCGCCGCGACGGCCGTGGAAGCCGAGCGCTACGTGCATTTCGGCGCCACCAGCCAGGACGCCATGGACAGCGGCCTGGTGCTGCAACTGCGCGCCGCCGTCGGCCTGCTGGAGGACGACCTGGCGCGCCTGGGCGCGGCCCTGGCCGAACAGGCCGGCAAGCATGCCGACACGCCCATGGCCGGGCGCACCTGGTTGCAACACGCCACCCCGGTGACCCTGGGCATGAAGATCGCCGGCTGGCTGGGGGCGGTCAGCCGTCACCGCGAGCGCCTCGCCGAACTCAAGCCGCGCCTGCTCAGCCTGCAGTTCGGCGGCGCCTCCGGCAGCCTGGCGGCGCTGGGCGACGACGGTTTCGCCGTGGCCGAGGCGCTGGCCGCGGAGTTGCGCCTGCAGTTGCCCGAGCAGCCCTGGCACACCCAGCGCGACCGCCTCGTCGAATTCGCCGCCTGGCTCGGCCTGGTGGCCGGCAGCCTGGGCAAGCTCGGTCGCGACCTCAGTCTGCTGATGCAGACCGAGGCCGGCGAAGTCTTCGAGCCTTCCGCGCCGGGCAAGGGCGGCTCCTCGACCATGCCGCACAAACGCAACCCGGTGGGGGCCGCCGTGCTGATCGGCGCCGCTACCCGCGCGCCGGGGCTGGTCGCCACGCTGTTGAGCGCGATGCCCCAGGAACACGAGCGCAGCCTCGGCCTGTGGCATGCCGAATGGGAAAGCCTGCCGGAGCTCTGCTGCCTGGTCTCCGGCGCACTGCAGCAGGCGCTGCTGGTGGTGCCGGGGCTGGAGGTGGACGCCCAGCGCATGGCCCGCAACCTCGACCTGACCCGTGGCCTGGTGCTGGCCGAGGCGGTGAGCATCGCCCTGGCCCGGCGCATCGGCCGCGACGCCGCGCACCACCTGGTGGAGCAGTGCTGCCGCCAGGCCGTGGCCGAAGGCGCGCACCTGCGCCAGGTGCTGGGCGGCAACGCCGAGGTGCGCGCGCAACTGAGCGACGCCGAACTCGACCAACTGCTCGACCCGGCCCATTACCTGGGGCAGTGCCGCCGCTGGGTGGAACGCGCCCTGGAAGAACACACGCGCCTCGGCTGAGGCGCCATCGACACGCGAGAGAGACCCCGATGGACGAGAAACAACGCTACGAAGCCGGCATGCAGGTACGCCGCGCGGTGCTGGGCGACGCCCACGTCGACCGCAGCCTGCAGAACCGCACGGCTTTCAACGAAGAGTTCCAGGAAATGATCACCCGCCACGCCTGGGGCGACATCTGGACCCGCCCCGGCCTGCCGCGCCACACCCGCAGCCTGGTGACCATCGCCATGCTCATCGGCATGAACCGCGAGGGCGAGCTGAAGCTGCACCTGCGCGCCGCGCGCAACAACGGCGTGAGCCGCGAGGAGATCAAGGAAGTGCTGCTGCAGAGCGCGATCTACTGCGGCATCCCGGCGGCCAACGCCACCTTCCATCTGGCCGAGGACGTGTGGAACGAGCTGGGGACGGAGTCGCTGGAGGGCTGAGCCGCGCCGGGCATGGCTTCGGCGTACGCTGC
>NZ_JARJLT010000230.1 GCF_029335315.1 Pseudomonas citronellolis | reverse complement strand
CGAACTGGCCGACGGCGCCGACCACGCGCTGGGCGGCGTCCTGGATCTCGATGATCACCTCGCCGGCCTGGCCGGACAGCTTCAGGCCCAGTTCGGCCTGCTGGCGGCCGCGGTCGATCAGCGACACGGCGTCGGCGGCGAGCTGCTGGTTCTGCTGCACCACCTGGGTGATTTCCTCGGTGGCGGAGCTGGTGCGCGAGGCCAGCTGGCGCACTTCGTCGGCCACCACGGCGAAACCGCGGCCCTGGTCGCCGGCGCGGGCCGCCTCGATGGCCGCGTTGAGCGCCAGCAGGTTGGTCTGGTCGGCGATGCCGCTGATGCTCTTGACGATGGCGCCGATGGCCTGCGACTGCTTGTCCAGCGCCTCGATGCCCTGCACGGCTTCCTGCATGCGGTTGGCCAGCTCGCGCATCACGTCGAGGGTCTGCTGGACCACGTCGGCGCCCTTGCGCGCGGTGTCGTCGGTGCCCTTGGAGGTCTCGAAGGCCATGCCCGCGGCGGTGGCCACGGCGTTCTCGCGTTCCACCTGGTCGGTGATCACGGTGGCGAACTTGACCACTTTGTAGAGGCGGTCGTGGGCGTCGATGATCGGGTTGTACGAGGCTTCCAGCCACACCGTGCGGCCGTGGCTGTCGACGCGCCTGAAGCGCCCGGCGACGAATTCGCCGCGGCGCAGCTGCTCCCAGAAGTCGCGGTACTGCGGGGCGTTGTAGTCCTCCGGGGCGCAGAACAGGCGGTGATGCTTGCCCTGGATCTGCGCCAGGCTGTAGCCCATGCCGTCGAGGAAGCGCTGGTTGGCGGTGAGCACCTCGCCGTCGAGGTTGAACTCGATCACCGCCATGGAGCGTTGCAGCGCGGTGATCAGGTTCTCGTGCTCGCGCGAGGATTCGATGGTGCGGGTCAGGTCGCTGGCGTACAGCGAGAAACGCTGGATCACCCCGGCGCTGTCGCGGATCGGCTGCAGGATCGAGCGCAGCCAGGCTTCCTCGCCGTCGCCACGCAGCAGGCGGATGACCCCGGCCAGGTGCTCGCCGCGCTCCAGCGCGACTTTCACCTTGGTGTGGAAGTCCAGGCCGCGCACGTGCACCGGTATCAGGTCGAGCAGCGCGCGCCCCTGCAATTGCGCGCCACGGTAGAGCATCTCCTTCTCGAAATTGGCGTTCACCGACTCGATGCGGCCACGCGGGTCGAGGTAGAGCGCGAGCATCTCGTCGTCGAGGCTGGCACGTATCTGCTCGACGGACGACAGCTCTTCGCGCAGGGCCGACAGCTCCTGCTTCAGGCGGGCATTGAACATTCGCAAGGTACTCGGGATGGAGAGGTTGACTGCTAGGGCATCGGCTTCGCAGGTCGCTTCTTTAGGGGGTTTCAGACAAAAGAAGGCGTCTATTCGTCGGGTTTTTCGGGCTCTTTCCGGCTGACTGATCCGGGCGTATGCCGAAGCTTCCTGTAATGACGTCGTTTTCCCCTCGTCCTGTGCCGATTTCCCCTGAAACGCGCGTCGGGCTCCCCCGTTTTTGCCCGGCGCGAGCGCCACGGGCTTTCGCATACTGCCGCTGCCGCACGGTTTCGAGGGCGCGCCCCGGCCTTCCTCGGTTGCCAGCCGACGCGCGCAATCGCCAAGTCCGACGTGACGCAGGAGCCCCCATGAACAGTCGCCGCCCTACCAGCGCATCGCCCCCCACCGCGGCCTCTCGCAGCCTGCCGTCGTCACCCGAGCTGGCCGCAGGCGTCGCCCACGCGCATTCCCGGCAGGAGCCGCCGTTGCGCATCGGCATCGATGTGGGCGGCACCAACACCGACGCGGTGCTGATGCGCGGGCGGGAGGTGCTGCATGCGCTCAAGCGGCCGACCACCGACGCCGTGGGCGATGGCGTGGCGGCAGCGGTGGACGAGCTGCTGCGCTGCGCCGGGGTGGCGCCGGCGGCCATTGCCGCGGTGATGCTGGGGACCACGCAATTCCTCAACGCGCTGTTGCAGCGCCGGCACCTGGCGCGGGTGGCGGTGGTGCGCCTGGCGCTGCCCAGCGGCGATGGCGTGCCGCCGCTTCTGGGCTGGCCGCGCGAACTGCGCGCGGCCATCGGCGAGCAGGTGTACCTGGCCAACGGCGGTGCCCGCTTCGATGGCCAGAGCTACAGCGAGCTGGATGTCGACCAGTTGCGGCGCATCGCCGAGTCGATCAGCGAGCGCGGCGTCGAGGCGCTGGTGCTGTCTTCGACCTTCGCCCCGCTGCGGCCGGACATCGAGAAGGCCGCGCTGGACGTGTTCCGCCGCACCCTGGGCGAGCGCGTGCAGGTGACCCTGTCCAGCGAGGTGGGCGGCATCGGACTGCTCGAACGGGAGAACGCGGCGATCCTCAACGCCAGCCTGCAGCCGCTGGCGCAGCGCGTGGTCGCCGACCTGCTGCAGGCCTTCCGTGGCCTGGCGCTACAGGCGCCGCTGTATATCAGCGAGAACGACGGCACCCTGATGACCCCGCGCATGGCGGCGCGCTTCCCGATCCTGACCTGCGCCGCCGGGCCGACCAACAGCCTGCGCGGCGCGGCCTTCCTCAGCGGTGTCGAGGACGCCCTGGTGGTCGACGTCGGCGGCACCACCACGGATGTCGGCGTGTTGCTGCGCGGCCTGCCCCGGCAGAGCGCCAACCCGCAGGAGCTGGGCGGCGTGCGCTGCAGCCTGAGGCGCCCCGACGGCCTGTCGGTGGCCCTGGGCGGCGGCACCCTGGTGCACCTGGAAGGGGAGGCGCCGTGCCTCGGGCCCGACTCGCTGGGCCTGGACATCCGCCAGCACGCGCGGGTGTTCGGTGGCGACCGGCTGTGCGCCACCGACATCGCCGTGGCCGCGCAGGGCCTGACGGGCATCGGCGATGCGCGGCACCTGGCCGGGCTCGACCCGGCGCTGGTGCGCTGGGCCATGGCGGCCATGGTCGGCAGCGTGGAACGGGCGATCGACGGCATGCGCAGCAGCGCCGCGGCGGTACCGGTGGTGCTGGTAGGCGGCGGCGCTGTGCTGCTGCCGATGCAACTGCAGGGCGCCTCGGCGGTGTTGCGACCGGCCCACGCCGAGGTGGCCAACGCCGTCGGGGCGGCCGTCGCCCAGGTCAGCGGGCGCGTCGACCGGCTGTTCGACATGCACCCGGGCAACCGCGACGACGTGCTCGAGCAGGCCCGCCAGGAAGCCCGCGAGGCGGCGGTGTGGGCCGGCGCCGACCCGGGCAGCGTGAGCATCGTCGAGGTCAGCGAGTTGCCCATGACCCATCTACACACCGGCGCGACCCGGGTCCAGGTGCGCGCCGTCGGCGACCTGGCCCTGGCGGCGCTCGCGCCTTGAACCGGAGAATGAAGCGATGATCGAGTTCGACAGTCTTTCCAGCCAGGACCTGGCCCGAGGCGCGATGTTGCTCGGCACCGGCGGGGGAGGCGATCCGTACATCGGCGAGCTGTTCCTGCGCCGCCAGTTGCAGCGTGGCCGGCAGCCGCGCCTGGTACCACTCGACGAGATCGCCGACGAGGCCTTCGTGGTCAGCGTGGCGGGTATCGGCGCGCCCACCGTACTGGTCGAGCAACTGCTCAGCGAGAGCGCCCTGGAACGCATTCTGGAAGAGGCCGAAAGCCTTTACGAGCGACGCATCGACGCCCTGGTGTGCGCCGAGGTCGGCGGCGCCAACGCCATGCTGCCGCTGGCCGCCGGGGCCCTTGGCGGGCGCCCGGTGGTGGACGCCGACGGCATCGGCCGGGCCTTCCCGCACATCGAGATGACCACCTTCGGCATCCACGGTTGCAGTGCTTCGCCGGCGCTGTTCTGCGACGACCTGGGCAACCTGGCGCGGCTGTCGGCGGCTGACAACCCGACCCTGGAGCGCATGGCCAGGTCGCTGGCCGCGACCCTGGGCGGCAGCCTCTATGGCGCGCTGTACCCGATGACCGGCGCGCAGCTCAAATGCTTCGCCGTGCCCGGCAGCTTGAGCCTGGCGTTGCGCATTGGCCGTTTCATCCGCGAGTCGCGCACGGCCAGCGCCGACCCGGTGACCGCCCTGGTGGGATTCCTCGACGCCCTGGAGCCAGGGCGGCCGGCACGCGAGCTGTTCGACGGCAAGATCGTCGATGTGCGCCACGAGACCCGCGACGGCTTCCACTGGGGGCAGGTGCTGATCGAAGATCGCGCCGGCGTTGCCGAAACCGTGCAGGTCGACATCCAGAACGAATTCCTTCGTGCCCGCCAGGGCGGCCGCACCCTGGCGCTGGTACCCGACCTGCTGTGCCTGCTCGACAGCGAGAGCGCCGAGCCGCTGGCCGCCGAGCACCTGCGCTATGGCATGCACGTGCGCCTGCTGGCCTACGCCGCCTCGCCGCGGCTGCTCGGCGAGGCGGCGTTGGCGGTGGTCGGGCCGCGCCGCTTCGGCCTGGGCGAGGACTGGGCGCCGTTCGCCGGGGCGGACGCATGGGAGGCGGGGACATGAGCTTCGATCCCACCGCCGCCGAGCATGCCACCCGCGCGGTGCCGGCTGGCCAGGGGCTGGCCGGCTGGCGCATCGGCCTGATCCTGATGGGCGCGATGATCGCCCTGCCGTCGTTCATGACCGGCGCGGAACTGGCCCATTCGCTGGGGCCGGGCGGCGCGCTGCTGGCCTGCCTGGGCGGCGGGCTGATCCTGCTGCTGGTGGCCTTGCCGGCCGCCTACGCCGGCGCGCGCTCGCGGCTGACGACCTACATGCTGATCATGGACGCGTTCGGCAGTGTCGGCGGGCGCCTGGTCAACCTGCTGCTGTCGCTGTCGCTGCTGGGCTGGTTCGGGATCATCGCCAGCCTGTTCGGCCGGGCCATGGTGGTGGCCGAACCGGTCGCCCTGAGCGGCGTCCCGGCGCTGTACTGGAGCCTGCTGGGCTGCCTGCTGATGCTCTACACCAACCTGGTCGGCTTTCGTGGCCTGGATGGCCTGTCGCTGCTGGCCACGCCGCTGAAGCTGATCCTGCTCGGCTGGCTCTGCTGGCAGGCGCTGGGCCACGCGCCGGGGCCCGTGTCCACGCCGGCGTACTCGCTGCGCCATGGGATGTCGCTGGTGGTCGGCGGCGTCGCCATCGGCTGCATCCTGATCCCCGATATCTGCCGCTTCGCGCGCTCGCCCGGCGGCGCGCTGCTGGCCTGCGGCGGGGCGTTCGGCCTGGGCTTCCCACTGTTGCTGGCGCTGGTCGGCCTGCCGAGCCTGGCCAGCGGCGAGCGCGAGCTGGTGGCGATCATGCTGGTCTTCGGCCTGGGCCTGCCCGCGATGCTGATCCTGCTGCTCTCGGCCTGGTCGACCAACGCCTACAACCTCTACGCCACCACCCTGGTCTGGTCCAGCATCGCGCCACGGCTGCCGCGCTGGTCCCTGGCGATGCTCGCCGGGGTGGTCGGCACGCTGGCCGGGACGCTGGGGCTGGCCGAGCGATTCACGGATTACCTGGTGCTGCTGTCGGTGGCGCTGCCGCCGGTGGGTGGCGTTTATCTGTGCAATTACTACTTGGGGCTGCGTTGGCCGCGGCGTGCGCGGCGCTGGCGCCCCGCGGCCTTCGTGGCCTGGGCCGGCGGCGTACTGGTGGCGACGCTGCACGACCACGGGGCGGTGAGCCTGGTCGGGGTGCCGGCGCTGGACGCGTTGCTGATCGCGGCCGCCCTCTACCTGGCCTTGCACTGCGGGTGCGGCCGGGCGATATCGCAAGAAAGGGAGAGATGATCATGAAGGAGCACTCAAGTGGCCGTTTCGCGCCGGGCGTCCAGGTCGACGGCGCGCTCGTGCGCGAACGCCTGCTCGCCGAGCTGCTCGGCGGCGCGCCGCGCACGGCGCGGCTGATGCTGGTCTGCGCCCCGGCGGGGTTCGGCAAGACCACCCTGCTGGCCCAGGCCGAGCGCCTGCTGGCCGGGCGCGGCGAACCCACCTTCTGGCTGAACTGTGCGGACGGCGACAGCGAGCCGGGCGCGTTTCTCGACGCCCTGGCCCAGGGCCTGCGCCACGGCGGCCTGGAGGTGGCGGCCGAGGGCGGACTGGAGGCGCTGCTCGCGGCGCTGGACGCCGGCCCGCGCCGTGGCTGCCTGTTCCTTGACCAGGTCGAGCGGCTGCAGGGCGCCGAAGTCGAGCGGTTGCTGGAACGCCTGGCGCACGGCCTGCCGGGCAACATGCGGCTGCTGCTGGGCAGTCGCGCGCGACCGGCATTCGCCCAGGTGCAATTGGAGCTGGCCGGCAAACTCAAGGTGGTGCGCGCCGACGGCCTGCGCTGCACCGAAGTCGAAGCCCGGCAGTTGCTCGGTGGCGTGTTCGACGAGGAGTGCACGCGGCACTGGACGCACTATACCCAGGGCTGGCCGTTCGCCCTGCGGCTGCTGCGCCTGCACGGCGGACGGCATGCGCACGGCACCGTCTTCGATTACCTGGCGCGCGAGCTGTTCGCCAGCTGGCCGCCGGAACTGCGCGAGTTCCTGCTCGACGCTTGCGTCCTCGATAGCTTAGAGGTGGCGTCGCTCAACCACCTGCGCGAGCACGACGACACCGAGCGCGCGTTGCGCGCCGCCGAACGCCTGGTGCCCATGACGGTTCAGGAGAAGCCGTTGCGGGCGCACCTGCACCCGCTGTTGCGCGAATTCCTCCTGGGGCGCCTGGAGAGCCGCGAGCCGCTGCGCTTCGCGCAGTTGCAGGCGCGCGCGGCGGTCTATCACGCAGCCAACGGGCAGATCGTGCGCGCCATCGAACACGCCGCCCGTGGCCGCCATCACGCCCTGGCCGCCGAACTTGTCCTGGAGGCCGGCGCGCTGCGCCTGCTGGTCAGCGAGGGCGCCGGGCGCACGCGGGAGCTGCTCGACCTGCTGCCTCCGCCCGAGGTGCGCCGGCACCCACGCCTGCGCCTGATGCTGGCGTACCTGCACATGATCGGCGGCGAGGCGTTGCCGGGCAGCCTGGACCTGTCACGCCTGGAAGTCGAACTGCAGGACAGCGCCTGTGCCGAGGCGCGCACCGACCTGTTCTACGGGCGCGCCATGCTCCTGGCCTGCGGTGGTTGGCGGGCGTCGGAGGATGAGGTCCGCGAACGGGTCGAGGCGGCCATGGCCGACGCCCGCCTGCGCTACTTCGAGGACCCGCGCTACCTGTGCCTGGCGTTGCCCGGCGCCATCCTGCAGCTGCTGCGCTACGGCGATATCGACGAGGCGCGGCTGCGCCTGGAGGAGCTGTTGCAGATCAACCGCAGCGAAGGTTTTCACGAGAATCTGCCCTGGACGCGCCTGTACCGGGCGCTGGCCGATTCGGTGGAGGCGCGCTTCGGCGAGGTGCTGGAGACGGTCGGTGGCCTGCTCGACGGCGATGGCGCCAGCGCGCGGCCGGGAATATTCGATCAGCTGCTGCACGCCCTGCTCGGCCACGCGCGCTACGCACGAGGTGAGCTGGGCCTGGCACGCGAGGCTTTCGCCCGCTGCCTGCCGAAGATCGGGCCGCCCCTGGCCGAAGTCATGGCGAGGGGCGTGATAGGCGCGGCGCGCGCGGCGTTCTTCGAAGGCGATATCGACGAGGCGCTGGCAGGGCTGGAGGCGCTGCGTCGGGGGCGCGGACGCGAAATGCCATTGCGCCGCGCCGGGCTGGCGACCCTGGTGGAGCTGCGCTGCCGTCTGGGCGAGGTGGAGGCCGCCCTGGCATTGGCGCTGGAGATCGACCTGGCGCCGCGCTGGGCGCAACTGCGCGAGGGCGCTCCGGTGATCTGGGCCGAGCTGCTCGCGGTGGCCCAGGCCCATTACTGGCTGCTGGTCAGCCAGGGGCAGCCGGCGGCGGCGCGGGAGGTCGCCGAGGCGCTCGAAAGGATGGCCCGCGAGCGGCTCAACCAGACCGGCGTAGGCCGTGCGCTGACGCTCAAGGCCCATGCACTGCTGGTCGGTGAGTTGCCGGGGGATCCCGACGCGGCGCTGGACGAGGCGCTGGCGCTGCTCAGCGCCGGTGGTTCGCTGCAATGCTTCATCGAGGCCGGCGCGCTGGTCGTCACCCGCCTGCGCGAGATGGCCAGGCGACCGGGGCGCGAACCGTCGGCGCTGATCCCGCGTTGCATCGAACAATGGGAAAGGCACTTCCGCGCGCGCCTGGACGCCCAGGCCCTGTTCACCCGCCGCGAGCTGGACGCGCTGGTCAGCCTGGCCGGCGGGCGCACGACCAAGGCCATCGCGCGCGAGCTGGGGATATCCCCGGAAACCGTGAAACAGCACCTCAAGGCGGTCTACGCCAAGCTTGGTGTGCACCGCCGCAAGGAAGCGCTGGCCGCGGCGCGCAGCCGGGCGATCCTGCCCTGACGCGCGCCCCGGCGGGGTGGATCAGTCTTCGCGGCTGGTGACTTCCACCAGGTGGTAGCCGAACTGGGTCTTGACCGGGCCCTGGACCTGGTTCAGCGGGGCGCTGAACACCACCTGGTCGAACTCGCGGACCATCTGGCCCGGGCGGAACGAACCGAGGTCGCCGCCGCTGCGGCCGGACGGGCAGGTGGAGTTGTCACGGGCGACCTGGGCGAAGTCGGCGCCACCTTCGATGGCGGCCTTGAGTTCGTTGCACTTGGCTTCGCTGGAAACCAGGATGTGACGGGCGGATGCACGGGCCATGGGGTTGCTCCTTTAAGGCAGAGATAAGGGAGGCAGAGACTAGCGCATTTGCCGGGTGCGGCCCACAGGGAGGGGGTGAACGGGCGGGGACGGCAATGGTTCTGGCGGGGCGCGGCGGATAACGCCGTTGGCGTTACGCGCCCTACGGGAGATGCCGGTGTGGCTGATCGCCCGACCGTAGGGCGGATAACCGTTCGCGGTTATCCGCCGATGTCCAGCCATATGGCGCGCTCCTACGCGTCAGGCGCGGCCGAACACCTCGTCCAGGTGCGCGCGGTAGCGCGCCACGTCCGCCTCGACGTTGGGCCGCTTCATCACGTCCACCGCGAGGAAGGTCGGCAGCGGGCGCATGCCGAGGAACTGGTTGGCCTTGTGGAAGGGGAAGTAGACCGCGTCCACGCCCTTGCCCTCGAAGAAGTCGCTGGGGTCGTCGAAGGCCTGCTGCGGGGCGTTCCAGGTGGCCGAGATCATGTACTGCTTGCCGTGCAGCAGGCCGCCGCTGCCGTATTTCTGCGAGGCGTCGGAGCGGGTCCGGCCGTCGTTGGCGTAGAGGCTGCCGTGGCCGGCGGTGAAGACTTCGTCGATGTACTGCTTGACGGTCCAGGGCGCGCCCATCCACCAGCCGGGCATCTGGTAGACGATCACGTCGGCCCAGAGGAATTTCTGCACTTCTTCCTGGATGTCGTAGCCGCCGTCGATGAAGGTTTCCTTCACGTCGAAGCCGGCGTGGTCGAGGTGCGCCAGGGCCGCTTCGTGCAGGGTGGCGTTGTACTGGCCGTTGGAGTGGGCGAACTGCTTGCCGCCGTTGAGCAGGAGGATGTTTTTCATGGTGGGCTCCGAAAGCGCGAAAGCTGTGAATGGCCGGCAGGATAGCCAGCGGCCGGGCGCGGAAAAACCGGCCCGGGCGCAATTGATTTGTGTTTTTAACTCACGAATCGGCGCCGGGAATTGCTCTAGGTTATGTAATCCTCAATCAACCGGAGCCCTGCCGTGAGCAGCCCCTACGCCTTCATCCTCCACGCCCACACCCGCCCGGAACGCGCCGCCGACTTCGAACGGCTGTTCCGCGCCTACCTGGCGCCGAGCCGCGCCGAGGACGGCTGCATCCAGTACCACATGCTGCGCGACGCCAGCGACCCGACGCTGTTCAGCTTCTTCGAGGTCTGGGCTTCCCGCGAGCACCTCGCGGTGCACAGCGCGCTGCCGCACATGCGCGCGTTCCACGCGCGGCGCATGGACTACCTGCGCCGCGACTTCGACATCCACGAGGTGGAGGTGATGGCGCCGCTGCCCGACTGAGCGCGCGGGGGCAGCGAAAACCCGGCGGATCGCGCATCATGTGCGGCAATCCACCAAGGGGAGCCTTACATGCGCGTTTCGTCGTCCGTTCTGCGATGCCTCCTGCCGGCCCTGGCGCTGCTGGCCGGCGCCGGCCATGCCGTGGCCGCCGAGCCGCTGCTCGAAGCCATCAACGACTTCCGCAGCCAGCCGCAGTCGTGCGCCGGCCAGGCCAGCGAAGTGCTGCCGCCGCTCGGCCAGGACCCGCGCCTGGGCCTGGCGCCCGGCGTGCAGGACTGGCAGGCCGCGCTCAAGGCCAGCGGCTACCCGATGAGCAGCGCGCGCATGCTCAGCCTGACCGGGCCGAAGGACGCCACGGCGGCCATGGCGGCACTGCGCGAGAGCTTCTGCCAGGTGCTGCTGGACCCGCAGTTCATCGACGTCGGCTTCAGCCGCGAGGGCAACGACTGGCGCGTGGTGCTGGCGCGGCCGCTGCTGCAGGGCAAGCTGGGCGACTGGCAGGCCGAGGGGCAGAAGTTGCTGCAGGCGGTCAACGCCGCCCGTGGCCAGGCGCGCCAGTGCGGCGGCCAGGCGTTCGCCCAGGCCGCGCCGCTGGGCTGGAACGCCACCCTTGGCGGGGTCGCCGAGGAACACAGCCGCGCGATGGCCAACGGCAACTACTTCTCGCACCTGGACCGCGACGGCCGCACCCCCGGCGACCGCGCCGAACTGGGCGGCTACAGCGCCGGCGCGGTGGGCGAGAACATCGCCGCCGGGCAGGGCACGGCGAAGGCGGTGGTCGACGCCTGGCTGGCCAGCCCGGGGCATTGCGCCAACCTCATGAGCCCGCAGTTCCGCGAGCTGGGCGCGGCCTACGCGGTGGACCCGAAGAGCGACGCCGGCATCTACTGGACGGCGATGTTCGGCGCGCCCTGAGGCGCGCCTTCAGGCGAGGCTGCGTTGCAGCTGCGCGATGGTGGCGCTGAGGCTGCCCAGGTGCTCGCGCTGCACCCGTTCGACGCTGCCCTGGTCCTGCGGCCAGTGCAGCGCGATGCTGCCCAGCACGCGCTCGCCGCTGCGCACCGGCAGGGCGATGGCGCGGATCAGGAAGGGCAGGCGCACCGAGTATTCCCAATGCCCCTCGGTGCGTTCGCCGAAGCCCCGGTGATGCGCGCGCTGGTGCAGTTCCAGCAGCTCTTCGCCCTGTAGCGCGTGGCGTTCGGCGAGGCCGCGCACGCAGTCCTCGTCCAGCACCGACAGGCAGGCCTGGCCCATCGCCGAGTGGAACAGGCTGGACTTCAGGCCGACGATCATCCGGTTGCTCGGGTAGCGTTTGCGCAGCCGCTCGGGGATCGCGCTTTCCACCACGCGCAGGTCGGCGCCGTCGAAGAACGACAGGTCGGCGACCAGCCCGGTGCGCTCGCTCAGCTCCTTCAGCAGCGGCGCGGCTTCCTCCACCAGGCGCCGGCTGCGGCGCTCGTCGGCGTCGCCGAACAGCCGCCGCGAACTCAGGCGGTAGCGCCGGTCGCACAGGCCGCGATACAGCCAGCCCTGCTCCTGCAGGGTATGCAGCAGGCGCGACACCGTGGCCTTGGGCAGGCGGGTGAGGTAGTGCAGTTCCTCCAGCCCGAGCGAGCCGTGTTCGCCGAGCAATTCGACGATGGCCAGGGCGCGCTCCACCGAGCGCACCGTGCTGCCTTCCTCTTTCCCCTGCATCGTGCCTCCCCAGTTCCCTTCAGACATGGCTGAAGGTAAAGCGGAGGCAGGATGCGTGCCATGCCCGGCCGGGCCGCGCGGCTCAGCGTTCATCGAGCATCGCCGGCGGCCGCCGCGCGACCCAGCGGGTGCGCTGCTCGTGGGCGTGGGCCAGTTGCAGCACGGCGAGGTCGGCCTGCGCCGGGCCGAGGATCTGCACGCCCATGGGCAGCCCGGCGGCGTTGAAGCCCACCGGCACGTTCATCGCCGGCAGGCCGGCGAGGGTGGCGCCGACCACCACTTCCATCCAGCGGTGATAGGTGTCCATCGGGCGTCCGGCAATGGCATCCGGCCATGCCAGTTGTGCATCGAAAGGGAACACCTGGGCGCTGGGCAGGAGCAGGTAGTCGTAACGTTCGAAGAGCTTTTCCAGGGCACGGTACCAGTCGCTGCGGTCGATCGACGCCTGGTACACGTCGGCGGCGCCCAGGCCCAGGCCCGACTCCACTTCCCAGCGCGCCTCGGGCTTCAGCTGCCGGCGCAGTTCGGGGGCGGCGTAGGCCTGCGCCAGGTTGCCGGCCACCAGCCACTGGCGGTGCACCAGCCAGCAGCGCCAGAGGCGTTCCAGGTCGTAGTCCGGCAGGCACGGCTCGACCTCGGCGCCCAGGGCGCGGAAATCCGCCAGGCCGTTCTCGCAGAGTTCCAGCAACCCCGCCTCGGTCGGCAGGTAGCCGTCGAAGTCGCCCAGCCAGCCGATGCGCGTGCCGCGGAAGTCGCGTTCCAGCGGGCCGTCGAGGTCGGCCGTGCCGCGCAGCGACAGCGGCACGTCGCGGGCCTGGCCGGCCTGGGTGCGCAGCAGCGCGGCGACGTCGGCCACGCTGCGGCCCATGGGGCCCTCGCTGGCCAGTTGCTGGACGAACAGGTCCTGGCCCGGGCCGAAGGGCACGCGGCCCTGGGACGGGCGCAGGCCGTAGACGTTGTTGAACGCCGCCGGGTTGCGCAGCGAGCCCATCATGTCGCTGCCGTCGGCCACCGGCAGCATGCGCAGGGCCAGCGCCACGGCGGCGCCGCCGCTGCTGCCGCCGGCGCTGCGGCTGGGGTCGTAGGCGTTGCCGGTGGTGCCGTAGACGGCGTTGTAGGTGTGCGAACCGAGGCCGAACTCGGGCACGTTGCTGCGCCCGACGAAGATCGCCCCGGCGCGCCGCGCGCGCTGCACCACATGGGCGTCGTGGACGCTCACCTGGCGGGCGAACAGCGGCGAGCCCATGCTGGTCACCAGGCCGGCGCAGGCAGCCAGGTCCTTGGGCGCCTGGGGCAGGCCGTGCAGCCAGCCGAGCCACTGGCCCTGGGTCAGCAGGCGGTCGTACTCGCCGGCCTCGCGCAGCAGTTCATCCTCGCTGCGCAGCGCGACCAGCGCGTTGACCCGCGGGTTGAAGCGGGCGATCTGTTCCAGGTAGGCCTGCATCACCTCGCGGCAGCTCAGCTGGCGGGTGCGGATCGCTTCGGACAGCGCCAGGGCGCCGAGGGCGACGATTTCCGCCTGGGGTGCGCTGGCGTAGGGCGAGGGTTGGGTGGCGGTGGCGCTCATTCACAGACTCCGGGCAGTGGAAAGGGGGGCGCGGGCGCGGCGGCGGGCCAGCGCCTCGGGGGCGCCTTCACGGAGGAAGGCGAGGGCGAACAGGCCGATCAGCGAGGCCGCCAGCACGTACCAGGCCGGCGCCGTCGGCGTGCCGCCGACGCGGGTCAGCCAGGCGACGATGAACGGGGCGAAGCCGCCGAACAGCATCACCGCGACGTTGTAGGCCAGGGCCAGGCCGGTGGAGCGCACGCGGGTGGGGAACTGCTCGGCCACGGCGGTGGGCGCCGGGCCGTAGCTGACGCCGATCAGGCTGCACAGCACCAGCTGCATCACCAACAGGTGCTGGATGCTCGGCGCGCCGGCCACCCAGGCGAACAGCGGGTAGACCATCAGGGTGAAGCCGAGGGTGCCGGCGAACAGCACCGGGCGCCGGCCATAGCGGTCGGACAGCGCGCCGGAGATCGGGATGATCAGCGTCATCAGCGCCACCGCGAGCATCTGCACCATGAACACCTGGTCCAGCGGCAGGCCGAGCTGGGTGTGGGCGAACGTCGGCATGTTCACCAGCACCACGTAGAAGGACACGGTGCCGCTGATGGTCGAGCCCATGGTCACCAGCACCGCGCGGCGATGCTCGTTCAGCACCTGGCGCAGGGTCACCGGCGGCTCGCTGCCGCTGGCGCGCACGAAGTCCTCGGTTTCCTCCATGTGCCGGCGCATCCACAGGCCCACCGGGCCGATCAGCAGGCCGACCAGGAAGGGCACGCGCCAGCCCCAGGCGTCCAGCGCCTCGGGCGACAGGTTGTGGGTGACCAGCGCGCCCATGCCGGCGCCGGCGAACACCGCCAGGCATTGCCCGAACAACTGCCAGGCGCCGTACAGACCACGGCGGTTGGCCGGCGCCGACTCCACCAGGAAGGCCGTGGCGCTGGCGTATTCGCCGCCGGTGGCGAAGCCCTGGAGCATGCGCGCGATGACGATCAGCGCCGGCGCGCCGACGCCGATGGCGGCGTAGTCCGGGGCGAAGGCGATCAGCGCGATGGCCAGGGTCATCAGCGCGATGATCAGTTGCATGGCCGCCTTGCGGCCCTTGCGGTCGGCGTACAGGCCCAGCAGCACGCCGCCCACCGGGCGCATGAAGAAGCCCACGCCGAAGGTGGCCAGGGCCATCAGCAGCGAGGCGTAGGCGCTTTCGGCGGGGAAGAACAGCCGGGCGATGAGGCTGGAGAGGAAGCCGTAGACGATGAAGTCGTACCACTCGAGGGCGTTGCCGATGATCGCGGCGGCCACCTGGCGGTTGCGCGACATGGGGCGGGAAGCAGTCTGC
>NZ_JARJLT010000022.1 GCF_029335315.1 Pseudomonas citronellolis | reverse complement strand
CCCAGTTACGGGAGGCTTCGCGGCGGTAGCTGCCTTTGCCTTTCAGCGGGATTTCCTGGCGGCTGCGGAACAGCGGCTGGGCTATCAGGGACTTGGCCTTGTTCGGCCGTTTGGCTTTCTTCGCCATGGCTTTCACCTCGAAGTGGACGCCCGCCCCTTGCGGGCGCGGGCATCATGGGCGCTTTGCCGGGGAAAGTCCATGGGCCGTTCAGGCCTTCGGTCAGCCGCGCCCGGCCCGCCGCCGCCGAGCGGTCGCGGGCGGCGTTCGGCGTGCGCTGGGGGATTGTTCGTGAGTTTGTAACAGTGTTTTTCAACTGGACGGCTATGGCGCGCTCGATCGGCTCGGCTAGATTCGTAGCTGCCTATGCAACGCCATGGCGCGCAGGGAGCGGGGCGCTTTGGTCGATCCCCCCGACTGGAGATTCGCAATGCAGCAATGGTCCCCAACCCAGCGCAACGTGGTGATCGCCTGCGTGCTCGCCTGGACGCTGGACGCCTTCGACTTCTTCCTGCTGGTGTTCGTGCTCAGCGACATCGCCCAGACCTTCTCGGTGGACCTGCCGCAGGTCTCCCTGGCGATCCTGCTGACCCTGGCGGTGCGCCCGATCGGCGCGCTGGTGTTCGGCCGCGCCGCCGAGCGCTATGGTCGCCGGCCGGTGCTGATGGCCAACATCGTCTGCTACTCGGTGCTCGAACTGTTCTCGGCGTTCTCGCCGAACCTCGCGGTGTTCCTGGCGCTGCGGGTGGTCTACGGGATCGCCATGGGCGGCATCTGGGGCGTGGCCTCGTCGCTGGCCATGGAGACCATTCCCGAGCGGTCGCGCGGCTTCGTCTCCGGGCTGTTCCAGGCCGGCTACCCGGCGGGCTACCTGATCGCCTCCATCGTCTACGGGGCGTTCTTCGCGTTCCTCGGCTGGCGCGGCATGTTCATCGTCGGCTGCCTGCCGGTGGTGCTGGTGTTCTTCATCTGGTTCAAGGTGCCGGAATCGCCGATCTGGCAGGCCGCGCGCGAGCGCCAGGAGTCGACGCCGCTGTGGCCGGTGCTACGCAGCCAGTGGAAGCTGTGCCTGTACGCGGTGCTGCTGATGGCCTGCTTCAACTTCTTCAGCCACGGCACCCAGGACCTCTACCCGACCTTCCTCAAGCTGCAGCACGGCTTCGACCCGCACACCGTCAGTCTGATCGCCATCGCCTACAACATCGCGGCGATCCTCGGCGGCATCCTCTTCGGCAGCCTGTCCGAGCGCATCGGGCGGAAGAAGGCGATCATCGGCGCCTCGCTGCTGGCGCTGCCGGTGCTGCCGCTGTGGGCGTTCAGCCAGGGCGCGTTCATGCTCGGCGTCGGCGCTTTCCTCATGCAGTTCATGGTGCAGGGCGCCTGGGGCGTGATCCCGGCCTACCTCAACGAACTGGCGCCGGTGGGCACCCGCGCGGTACTGCCGGGCTTCGTCTACCAGTTGGGCAACCTGGTCGCTTCGGTGAACGCGCCGATGCAGGCGGAGATCGCCAAGTCGCACGGTTACGGCACGGCGATGGCCTGGGTCGCGGGCACGGTGGCGGTGCTGATCTGCCTGTTGATAAGTACCGGGCGGGATACCCGTGGCATCGCCCTGGACCGCACACCGGGGCAGGCGCGGCGGGAGTCGCCGGCAAGGTCGTAGGCGGCAGAGCAGGCCAGCGGCAAACCTTGTAGGAGCGAGCTTGCTCGCGAATATCGCCGCAGCGGAATCCGTTCGCGAGCAAGCTCGCTCCTACGAAAGGCTACCCGACGGGGCTTCGCGCGGCGGATCAGCCCGGCGGCAGCGGCAGGCGTTGCCCGGCCAGCAGCAGCGCCAGGCGCGCCAGGCCGTTCCAGGCGTCGCCCTGGGCCTGGCCCTTGATCTGCGCGTCGATCAGCTGGGCGTCCTGCAGCAGTTGGTTCCAGCGCGCGCCGCTGTGGCGTTGCAGGGCCTTGGTCAGCAGCGGACGGCGCTTGTCCCAGACCGGCGGGCGGCACTGGGCGAAGGCCTTGTCCAGGGGCACGCCCTGGCCGAACTGCTGGGCGATGCCGGCCAACTGGCGGATTTCCCGGGCCAGCGCCCAGAGGATCACTGGCGGTTCCACGCCCTCGCCACGCAGGCCTTCGAGCATGCGCAGGCTGTGTGCGGCCTCGCCGGCCAGGGCCGCGTCGATCAGGCCGAACACATCGAAGCGCGCGCTGTCGGCCACCGCCGCCTGCACGGTGGCGGCGTCGAGCTGGTTGCCGTCGGCCACCAGCTTGAGTTTCTCGATCTCTTGCGCCGCGGCCAGCAGGTTGCCTTCCACCCGCGCGGCGATCAGGTCCACGGCGTCCTGGCTGGCGGCCAGGCCGGCCTGCGACAGGCGCTGGCGAATCCACTGCGGCAGCTGGTGCACGTCCACCGGCCAGATCTGGATGAACTGCGCGCCGTCGCCGTCGATCAGCGCCTTGGCCCACTTGGTCTTCTGCGTGGAGCCGTCGAGCTTGGGCAGGGTCACCAGCAACACCGTGTCTTCCGGTGGCCGCTGCAGGTATTCCTGGAGGATGGCGGCGCCCTTGTCGCCAGGCTTGCCGGAGGGCAGGCGCAGTTCCAGCAGGCGCTTCTCGGCGAACAGCGAGAGGCTGGCGCCGGCTTCCAGCAGCAGGCCCCAGTCGAAGTTGGCCTCGGCGTTGAACACCTGGCGCTCGCTGAAGTCGCGCTGGCGGCAGGCGGCGCGGATGGCGTCGCAGGCTTCCTGGCAGAGCAGCGGCTCGTCGCCGCTGACGACATAGACGGGGGCCAGGTTGCCCTGCAGGTGCTTGGCGAGTTGCGCGGGATTGAGCTTCATGAAAGTACTGGGGCCGGCATGGCCGGCCCCTTCATCCCTTTACTGCGCTTTGGGCAGTTCGATCGGTGATTGCTGCGGCTGCTGCTGTTCCTGCTGGCGGGCCGCCTCGTCCGCGGCCTTGAGCGCGTCGGCTTCGGCCTTGGCCTTGGCTTCGGCCTTCTGCTGCAGGTCGGCCAGGCGCGCCGGGGTGAGCATCTGCAGGCGCAGGGAGAGCTGCTGCACCAGGTCGCGGCGCATTTCCTTGCGCAGCTGGCCGGCTTCCTGGTCGGAACCGGTCAGGTTGTTCTCGTCGTGCAGGTAGACCTTCTGCACTTCGACCTTGTCGGCCAGCAGCAGCAGGTTGTCGGTGCCGCGAATCTCGTAGTTGACCGTGTTGGTCAGCTCGTACTCGGCGCTGCGCGCGGAACCGGTGTAGCTGGCGGTGCGCTGGGTCTCGTCCTCACGGGCGAGGAACAGGTGATAAGGCGCGCTCTTGGTGACTTTCACGCCGCTGTTCTCGAGCAGCCGTTGCAGTTCCTTGACGGTGTCGCCGTAGGCGTTGCGCGCGCTCAGGTCGATCTCCTTCAGCGCGAAGTTCGTATCGCCCAGGCCGCGCAGTTGGAAGCCGCAGGCAGCCAGCACGGTGGTCAGACCGATCAGCGCGATGCTGGTCAGGATACGTTTCATCAAGCTTCCCTCACTCCTGTTGATCCGGGATGCCCGCGGCAAGGCGCCGCGGGCGAATGCCTTCAATTGGCGACGATGTTGACCAGCTTGCCGGGAACCACGATCACCTTGCGGATGGTCAGGCCGTCGGTGAAGCGCAGTACGTTTTCGTTGGCGCGGGCGGTGGCCTCGACGTCCTCGCGGCTGGCTTCGGCCGGCACTTCGATGTGCCCGCGCAGCTTGCCGTTGACCTGTACCACCAGTTGCAGGGTGTCCTGCACCAGGGCGGATTCGTCGACCTGCGGCCAGCGGGCGTCGATCACCGCGCCATTGTGGCCCAGCTCGTGCCAGATCACATGGCTGATGTGCGGGGTGATCGGGGCCAGCAGCAGCACCACGGTCTCCAGGCCTTCCTGCAGCAGGGCGCGGTTGCCGGCGTCTTCCTGCGGGACCTTCTCCAGCACGTTCATCAGGGTCATGACCGCGGCGATGGCGGTGTTGAACTTGTGGTTCTGGCCGACGTCCTGGCTGGCCTGCTTGATGGCCAGGTGGATGGCGCGGCGGACTTCCTTCTGCGCGTCGTCCAGGGTGTCCTGCGCCACCGCGGCGGCGAAGCCGGCGTTGACGTGGGCCTGGGCCAGGCGCCAGACGCGGCGGAGGAAGCGGCTCGCGCCCTCGACGCCGGAGTCGGACCATTCCAGGCTCATGTCCGGCGGCGAGGCGAACATCATGAACAGGCGGCAGGTGTCGGCGCCGTAGGCGTCGATCATGGCCTGCGGGTCCACGCCGTTGTTCTTCGACTTGGACATCTTCTCGGTGCCGCCGATTTCCACCGGCAGGCCGTCGGTCTTCAGGCGCGCGCCGATGACCTTGGCCTTGGCGTCACGCTCGACTTCCACGTCGGCCGGGTTGAACCAGTCCTTGCCGCCGTTGGCGGTGGTGCGGTAGTAGGTCTCGGCGACCACCATGCCCTGGGTCAGCAGGTCCTTGAACGGCTCGTCGGAGTCGATCAGGCCTTCGTCGCGCATCAGCTTGTGGAAGAAGCGCGCGTACAGCAGGTGCAGGATGGCGTGCTCGATGCCGCCGATGTACTGGTCGACCGGCAGCCAGTAGTTGGCGGCCTTCTTGTCCAGCATGCCGTCTTCGAACTGCGGGCAGGCGTAGCGGGCGAAGTACCAGGAGGACTCGACGAAGGTGTCCATGGTGTCGGTTTCGCGCTTGGCCGGCTGGCCGCATTTCGGGCAGCTGCACTCATAGAACTCGGGCATCTTGGCCAGCGGCGAACCGGCGCCGTCCGGCACCACGTTCTCCGGCAGGACCACCGGCAGCTGCTCGGCCGGCACCGGCACGTCGCCGCAGGCGTCGCAGTGCACGATCGGGATCGGGCAGCCCCAGTAGCGCTGGCGGCTGATGCCCCAGTCGCGCAGGCGGAACTGCGTGCGCGCCTGGCCCAGGCCCTTGGCTTCGAGGTCGGCGCCGATGGCGTCGAACGCGGCCTGGTAGCCGAGGCCGTCGTACTTGCCGGAATTGACGGTGCGGACGCTGTCGTCCTTGAGGCCGTACCACTCTTTCCAGAAGGTCGGCTCGAAGTCGTTGTCGTCTTCGACCTGGGCGATCACCTGGACGATCGGCAGGGCGTACTTGTTGGCGAACTCGAAGTCGCGCTCGTCGTGGCCCGGAACGGCCATCACCGCGCCTTCGCCGTAGGTCATCAGGACGTAGTTGGCGATCCACACCGGCAGCTTGGCGCCGGTCAGCGGGTGCTCGACGAACAGGGAAGTGGCGACGCCTTTCTTCTCCTGGGTGGCGATGTCGGCTTCGGCGACGCCACCGCGCTTGCACTCGTCGATGAACGCCTGCAGCGACGGGTCGCGCTGGGCGGCCAGGCTGGCCAGCGGGTGCTCGGCGGCCACGGCGACGTAGGTGGCGCCCATCAGGGTGTCCGGACGGGTGGTGAAGACCTTCAGTTGGCCGGCTTCGCCGATGGAGGCCTGCTCATAGGGGAAGGCGATCTCCATGCCGCGCGACTTGCCGATCCAGTTGCGCTGCATGGTCTTGACCTGTTCCGGCCAGCCCGGCAGGTGGTCGAGGCTTTCCAGCAGCTCTTCGGCGTAGGCGGTGATCTTGAAGTAGTACATCGGGATTTCGCGCTTCTCGATCAGCGCGCCCGAACGCCAGCCACGGCCGTCGATGACCTGCTCGTTGGCCAGCACGGTCTGGTCCACCGGGTCCCAGTTCACGGTGCCGTTCTTGCGGTAGATCACGCCCTTCTCGAACAGGCGGGTGAACAGCCACTGTTCCCAGCGGTAGTAGTCCGGCTTGCAGGTGGTGACTTCGCGCGACCAGTCGATGGCCAGGCCCAGGCTGTTCAGCTGGGACTTCATGTAGGCGATGTTGTCGTAGGTCCAGGCGGCCGGCGCGACGTTGTTCTTCATCGCGGCGTTTTCCGCCGGCATGCCGAAGGCGTCCCAGCCCATCGGCTGCAGGACGTTCTTGCCCTGCATGCGATGGTAGCGGCTGATGACGTCGCCGATGGTGTAGTTGCGCACGTGCCCCATGTGTAGCTTGCCGCTCGGATACGGGAACATCGACAGGCAGTAGAACTTCTCCTTGCCGGCGACTTCGTCGACGCGGAAGGAGTTGTGCTCGTTCCAGAATTTCTGGGCCTGGGACTCGATCTCGAGGGGCTGATATTGCTCGTGCATGGCGCGGTATGGACCTGTACGGAGAAGAAATGCGGCGTGGCCGGGGGAGGTCGGGGACCCTCCGACTCGCCGGCCCGCTTGGACGCGGACCGGGCGGCAGCAGAAAGCTTCGTAGCATACATGACCCCTCTCCCAGCCGGTAGCCCGCGCCGTTTGTCGCGCGCTCGGTGGGCCGGGGGCCGGGGCGCTAAGCTTGGCCTGAGGGCGGGAGGTTTCCGCCTGCTTGAGGTGACTGATGGCTGAGCTGCATCGCGCAAGTGTGTCGGGTTCCGGTCTATATGAGCGGCTGCTGCATCGACTCGAACTGGCCCTCGACGAGGCCGAAACCGCGGAACGCCTGCGTGACGAGCATCCCGAGGAGCTGGAGCTGCGAGGCCTGAGCAGCGCCGAGATGCAGCTGATCCGCGCCTACCTCGACCAGGACGTGCACTGGCTGCGCGGCTGGCATGCGGCGGCGGAGGAACTGGCGCTGATCGAACACGCGCCGGCCCGCCAGACCCGCGCCCGCCAGGGCGCCGGCAAGCCGCGCCTGACCCATCGCCACCTGCAACTGCTCTGCGCCCTGTGCGGCACCCCCGTGGCCTACAGCCGCAACCTCGGCGTGATGCCCTGCACCGCCTGCGGCTCGCAGCTGTTCCGGGGTTCGCGCGGACGTTGAATCCGCCTTCGCATCCGTTAGGCTGTGGCGCTCCACAAGGAGCCGCCGATGCCGCTGCGTTACCTCGTCAAACAGATCCTGATGCCGCCGGGCATCCTGCTCATCCTCTTGTTGCTGGGCTTCGTCCTGCGGCGCCGGCGTCCGCGCCTGGCGCTGGCCTGCTTCGTCGCCGGCTTCGGCGGCTTCTGGCTGCTCAGCCTGCCGCTGACGGTGGAGTGGGGCGCGCGCCTGCTCGAACGCCAGCCCGCGCTGGCGCCTGCGCAATGGGCTGACCTGGCGCGCCGCGCCGACGCCATCGTCATCCTCGGCGCCGGCCGCGAGCGCGGCGACCCGGCCTGGGGCGTCGACCAGCCGGGGTTGATGGCCCATGAGCGGCTGCGCTACGCCGCGCGCCTGGCCAAGGCCAGCGGCCTGCCGATCCTGACCTCCGGCGGCCTGCACTACGGCAGCCCGCCGAGCGAGGCGCAGATCATGGCCGACAGCCTGGCCGAGGACTACGGTTTGAGCGTGCGCTGGCGGGAAGGGGAAAGCCGCACCACCTGGGAGAACGCCGTGCTGAGCGCGAAGATCCTGCGCGAGGCGGGGGTGCGGCGGGTGGTCCTGGTGACCCAGGCGCAGCACATGCCGCGCGCGGTCTGGAGCTTCGAGGCCAACGGCCTGGAGGTGCTGCCGGCGCCGATGGGCTTCGTCGGCGTGGACAACGCCCGGCCGTTCGGCGGCTGGCTGCCGGAGGCGCGGTCGTTCTGGCAGAGCAACCAGTTGCTCAACGAGGCGCTGGGGTTGCTGGGGTACCGCTTGTTCTACCGCTGAGGAGCATCGCGGATGAAATCCGCTCCTACGGGGCCGGGACGCACCGTGTAGGAGCGAGCTTGCTCGCGAACCCCGGGGTGGCTCGCGATACCCATGCCAACGATGGGTACCGCTTCGCTCCACGCCATCCTGCGCAGGAGCGGCGTCGGCGTGGACGGTCGGCCCTCAGCCGAACATCCGCCGCTGTTCGGGCGCGACCTGGCGGCGCACCACGGCCCAGAAGACCAGCAGCACGGCCAGCGTGCCCAGCGGCCACAGGCGCCAGTGCAGGTACGGGGTCAGGCCCTGCATCGGGGTGACCTCGCCGCGCAGCACGCCTTGCTGGAATTGCGGAATCTCGTTGGCGATGCGGCCCTGCGGGTCGATCAGCGCGGTGACCCCGTTGTTGGTGCCGCGGATCATCCAGCGCCCGGCTTCCAGGGCGCGCATCTGCGCCATCTGCAGGTGCTGCAGCGGGCCGATGGAGGTGCCGAACCAGGCGTCGTTGCTGATGGTCAGCAGCAGTTGGCTCTGCGCCGCGAGGCCGGCGGCGAATTCCGGGTAGACCACTTCGTAGCAGATGAACGGCGCCAGGGCGTAGCCCTTGGCCTTGAGCAGCGGCTGATCGGCCGGGCCGCGGGCGAAGTCGGACATCGGCAGGTCGAAGAAGCTGATCAGGCCGCGCAGCAGGTCCTGCAGCGGGACGTATTCGCCGAAGGGCACCAGCTTCTGCTTGAGGTAGTCGCCGCTGCCGTCGCCGACCACGGTGATGCCGTTGTAGTAGTGCACGCCGTCGGCGTCGCGCTGGCGCATGGGCACGCCGGTGATCAGCGCGGCGCGCTTCTGCGTGGCCATGTCGCCGAGCATGCCGAGGTAGCCGGTGGCCTGGTCCTTGAGCAGCGGCACGGCGGTTTCCGGCAGGACGATCAGGTCGACGTCATGCTGCGCGGCGCTGAGGTCGCGGTACAGCTCCAGCTGCGCGGTGACGTGCTTGGGGTCCCACTTCATTTCCTGGGCGATGTTGCCCTGGATCGCGGCGACGGTCAGCGGCGCGCCAGCCGGAGTGGTCCAGGCGTGGTTCTTCAGCGCCAGGCCGGCGACCCAGGGCGCCAGCAGCAGCGCCACGCCGAGCGCCAGGCGCATCGGGCGGAAGGTCAGCTGCGGCAGGTTGATCAGCAGGGCGGCGCACAGGGCGATGCTGAACGAGATCAGCCAGACGCCGCCGAGCGGGGCCAGGCCGGCCAGCGGGCCTTGCAGCTGGCTGTAGCCGGTGTAGAGCCAGGGGAAGCCGGTGAGGAACCAACTGCGGAACAGCTCCAGGCCCAGCCACAGCGAGGCGAACGCCAGGGCGTCGGCGACCGGGGCGCTGTTGCGCCGCAGCAGGCGCGCCCAGACCCAGGCCGGCAGGCCGTAGAAGAACGCTACCCCGGCGCTGAAACCGACCACCAGGAAACCCGCCAGCGCCGGCGAGGCGCCGCCGAAGTCGTGGATGCTGTAGTAGATCCAGCCGGTGCCGGCGAGGAAGGCGCCGAAGCCGTAGGACCAGCCGCGCCACAGCGCCGAGCCCGGGGTGACGCCGCGCAGCCCGAGGTAGAACAGGGCGACGGAAAGCAGCGCCAGCGGCCACAGGCCGTAGGGGGCCAGGGCCAGCGGGGTGAGGGCGCCGGCGGCCAGGGCCAACAGGTGGCCCGGCCAGCCGGGACGGGTGATCCAGCGCATCGGAAATCCTTGGAAGCGTTTTGGCGATGCGCAAGAGTAATGGAGAGACGAACGGTCTGCTACGGGGGTAGGGGCGAAAAGCCATGCAGCATCTGCGACGCTGTGTTGCAGGCTGTCAGAACGATCCGTAGGAGCGCGTCAGGCGCGATCGTGGGCGTGGCCCACTCCTACGGTCGTTCGTGTTCGCTTCAGTCGCGCAGCGGCGTCAGGCGCAGCAGGTGCAGGCGGCGGCTGTCGGCGTTCAGCACGCGGAAGCGGAAACCGCCCAGCTCGGTGGTCTCGTTGCGCTTGGGCAGGTGGCCGAAGGCGCTCATCACCAGGCCGCCGACGGTGTCGAATTCCTCGTCGGAGAATTCCGCGCCGAAGAAGTCGTTGAAGGCCTCCACCGGAGTCAGCGCCTTGACGATGAAGTCGCCGCTGGGCAGCGGCTTGATGTAGCTGTCTTCCTCGACGTCGTGCTCGTCCTCGATGTCGCCGACGATCTGTTCCAGCACGTCCTCGATGGTCACCAGGCCCGCCACGCCGCCGTATTCGTCGATGACGATGGCCATGTGGTTGTGGTTGGCGCGGAACTCGCGCAGCAGCACGTTCAGGCGCTTGGACTCGGGCACGAAGGTGGCCGGGCGCAGCAGGTCCTTGATGTTGAAGGCGTGGTTGTCGTCGTGGAGGATCAGTGGCAGCAGGTCCTTGGCCAGCAGCACGCCCATCACGTCGTCGAGACTCTCGCCGACCACCGGGTAGCGCGAGTGCGCCGCCTCGATGACCGCCGGGAGGAACTCGCGCGGGGTTTGGCTGGCCTTGATGCTGATCAGCTGCGAGCGCGGCACCATGATGTCGCGCACCTGCAGGTCGGCGACCTGGATGGCGCCCTCGACGATGGACAGCGCCTCGCTGTCCAGCAGCTTGTTGTCGTGGGCGTCGCGCAGCAGCTCGAGGAGCTCCTGGCGGTTTCTCGGCTCGTGGGCAAAAGCCTGGGTGATCTTGTCCAGCCAGGACTTATGCCCGTTGCTCGATCGGTCTTCGCTCATCTTTCCTTTGCTCGTTGGCTTTTATTCTTCGTCCGCCGCGTACGGGTCGGGGTAGCCCAGTTCGGCCAGCAATTGCCGTTCCAGGGCCTCCATTTCCTCGGCCTCGGCGTCCTCGATATGGTCGTAGCCCAGCAGGTGCAGGCAACCGTGGATCACCAGGTGGGCCCAGTGCGCCGCCGGTTCCTTGCCCTGTTCGGCGGCCTCGCGCTCGACCACCGGCACGCAGATCACCAGGTCGCCCAGCAGCGGGATGTCCAGCAGTTCGTCGGGTACGTCGGCGGGGAAGGACAGGACGTTGGTGGCGTAGTCCTTGTGCCGCCAGGTGCGGTTCAGCTCGCGCCCCTCGTCCTCGTCGACCAGGCGGATGGTCAGCTCCGAGTCGGCCTTGCGCTGGCGCAGGGCCAGTTCGCACCACTGGCGCAGCTGCGCCTCGCCGGGCAGGTTGGCGGCATCGCTGGCCAGTTGCAGGTCCAGCTCAAGCATCGTCGCGCTCCCGCGCCGGGCGTTCGCCGCCCGGGCGTGCCGGCTGGAGGCTCTCGAAGCGCTCGTAGGCTTCGACGATGCGCTGCACCAGCGGGTGACGCACCACGTCCTTGGGCTTGAAGTGGGTGAAGCTGATGCCCGGTACGTCGCGCAGCACTTCCATCACGTGCTTGAGGCCGGAACGGGTGCCGCGCGGAAGGTCGACCTGGGTGACGTCGCCGGTGATCACCGCGGTGGAGCCGAAGCCGATGCGGGTGAGGAACATCTTCATCTGTTCCATCGTGGTGTTCTGGCTTTCGTCGAGGATGATGAAGCTGTTGTTCAGCGTGCGGCCGCGCATGTAGGCCAACGGCGCGACCTCGATCACCTGGCGCTCGATCAGCTTGGCCACGGTCTCGAAGCCGAGCATCTCGTAGAGGGCGTCGTACAGCGGGCGCAGGTAGGGGTCGATCTTCTGCGACAGGTCGCCGGGCAGGAAACCGAGCTTCTCGCCGGCTTCCACCGCCGGGCGCACCAGCAGGATGCGGCGGATCTGCTCGCGCTCCAGGGCGTCCACCGCGCAGGCCACCGCGAGGTAGGTCTTGCCGGTGCCGGCCGGGCCGATGCCGAAGTTGATGTCGTGGTCGAGGATCGCCTTGACGTAGCGCTGCTGGTTGGCGCCGCGCGGGCGGATGTGCGCCTTGCGGGTCTTCAGCGTGATGTTGGGTACGTCGCCGGTTTCGGTCAGTTCTTCCAGGCCGGATTCCTGGAGGAACAGGTGGACCATGTCCGGGGTCAGCTGGGTGCCGTTCTGCGCCTCGCGATACAGGCGCTGCAGCAGCTGCTCGGCGGCCTGGGTGCGCGCCGCCTCGCCAACCAGTTCGAACTGGTTGCCGCGGTTGCGGATCTCGATGTCCAGGCGTTTCTCGATCTGGTGCAGGTGCTCGTCGAACTGCCCGCAGAGGTTGGCGAAGCTGCGTGCGTCGAAGGGTTCCAGGGTGAAGCGGTGAAGATCCAGGGGGGCGTTCAAGGTGCTGCCGGTATGACCGTTGCGAAAAGGGATGGTCGAAGAATAACCCCGGCGGAGCCTATGGGAAAGCTCGGGCGCCGGGGTGGCTTCAGTGGCGGCTGGTCTCGACCAGGCGGCCGCGCAGCGAGTTGGGCAGCGCTTCGTAGATTTCCACGTCGGCGAACTGGCCGATCAGGCGCGGATTGTCGCAGGCGAAGTTGACCACCCGGTTGTTCCCGGTGCGGCCCTGCAGCTGGCCGGGGTCGCGCTTGGAGTAGTCGGTGACGAGGATGCGCTGGACGCTGCCGACCATCCGCCGGCTGATCTCGAAGCCCTGCTGTTGCAGGCGCGCGTTGAGGATCAGCAGGCGCTGCTTCTTCACCTCCTCGGGGGTGTCGTCGACCAGGTCCGAGGCGGGTGTGCCGGGGCGCGGGCTGTAGATGAAGACGAAGGAGTAGTCGAAGCCGACATCCTCCACCAGCTTCATGGTCTGCTCGAAGTCCTTGTCGGTCTCGCCGGGGAAGCCGACGATGAAGTCCGAGCTGATGCAGATGTCCGGCGCCGCGGCCTTGAGCTTGCGAATGCGCGACTTGTATTCCAGCGCGGTGTGGTTGCGCTTCATCGCGGCCAGCACGCGATCCGAGCCGGACTGCACCGGCAGGTGGACGAACGGCACCAGTTGCGGCACTTCGGCGTGGGCGGCGATCAGCGCGTCGCTGAACTCCAGCGGGTGCGAGGTGGTGTAGCGGATGCGCTCGATGCCGTCGACCTCGGCGACCACGCGGATCAGCTCGGCGAAGTCGGCGACGCGGCCGTCGTGGGTGGCGCCGCGGTAGCCGTTGACGTTCTGCCCGAGCAGGGTGACTTCGCTGACGCCGTTGTCGGCCAGGTGGATGACCTCGGCGAGCACGTCGTCGAACGGCCGGCTGACTTCCTCGCCGCGGGTGTAGGGCACCACACAGAAGCTGCAGTACTTGCTGCAGCCTTCCATCACCGAGACGAAGGCGGTGGGGCCGTCGACGCGCGGTTCGGGCAGGCGGTCGAACTTCTCGATCTCCGGGAACGACACATCCACCTGCGGTTTGCGGGTGGCGCGGGCGGCGTCGATCATTTCCGGCAGGCGGTGCAGGGTCTGCGGGCCGAAGACCACGTCGACGTACGGCGCGCGCTCGCGGATGGCGGCGCCTTCCTGGCTGGCCACGCAGCCGCCGACGCCGATCACCAGCTCCGGCTTCTGCTGCTTCAGGGTCCGCCAGGCGCCCAGTTCGGAGAACACCTTCTCCTGGGCCTTCTCGCGGATCGAGCAGGTGTTGAGGAGGATCACGTCGGCCTCTTCGGCCTTCTCGGTCAGCTCCAGGGCGTGCTGCTCGCCCAGCAGGTCGGCCATGCGCGAGCTGTCGTACTCGTTCATCTGGCAGCCGTGGGTCTGAATGAAAAGCTTCTTGGCCATGCGCGTTCGTCGGGGAAATCCAGTGTGACCGTCCATTATAGAGGCGCACCCGGTCTGTTCCTAGGCTTGCACGTCAGGTGGCTGTGCTATGCTTCGCGCCCCGTTTCGCAGAGCTGTCACCCGTCGTTCATGAACAAGCGCGAGAACCCGATCTACAAGGTCGTCTTCCTCAACCAGGGCCAGGTGTTCGAGATGTACGCCAAGCAGATCTACCAGAGCGATCTGTGGGGCTTCCTGGAAATCGAGGAGTTCGTCTTCGGCGAGCGCACCCAGGTGGTCGTGGACCCCAGCGAAGAGAAGCTCAAGGCCCAGTTCGAGGGCGTCATCCGCAGCTTCGTGCCGCTGCACTCGATCATCCGCATCGACGAAGTCGAACGCCTGGGCACCGCGAAGATCAGCGAGGCCAAGCCCAGCGGCAATGTGATGCCGTTCCCCATGCCGATGCCGGACAAGAACTGAGCAAGCGGACATTGTCCTGGTCCCTGGCTTCGATGTCCTGGCAGCGTCTGGCGTGGCTGTCAGCAGTCTGCCTGTTCAATGCCGCGTTTTTTCTTGCCCATCGTGATCCGCGCAGCGGAATACCCAACGAGTCGAGCGTGCAGACGGCGGTGGGGACCCTGGCCTGGTACCAGACGAACAAGGATGACACTTCCTTCGGCCTTGAGGGGTATGAGCTGCCTTTCCATTACGCCGGCAAGTCCGGTGAGGTCGCGCGCGTCAGGCGCTTCTTGGCGAGTAGCCTGGGTTGGCAGGTGCGGGTGGACTACGTCCCGGCCCAGTTCGGCCCCTGGTGGTCCAGGGAGCCGGGCTTGCAAGTCTGGGGATTGATCATCGGCAATATCAACGTGCGCTCCTACTTCGACATCGAGCAGCGATGGAAGACCCAGGGGTACCTGGCCTTGCCCATGGGGATTTTCATGTTGGGCGGCGGGGTCTATCTGGGAAGCCTGGCGCTACGGCGTCGTCGCGAGGCTCGCTGAACGTCAGGGCAGCGGCGAGAACGGCGTGTTGCCGGCGGTCTGCAGTTCGATCAGGTAGTTGCGGAATATCTGCCCGAGCACCTTGCTGGCGATGTCCAGCTCGTCCTTGCTCATCTGCTCGGCGACCAGGTCGGCGCTGTCCATCGCGTCTTCGGCGCCGTTCACCGCGGCCATCTTCAGCACTATGTAGGCCTGGATGTTGTTGGCCTTGACCCCTTCGCCGCGGAAGAACATGGTCCCCAGGCGCCACTGGGCCTGGGCGTGGCCCTGCAGCGAGGCCTTCTCGTACCAGCGCAGGGCGGCCTGGAAGTCGCGCGGGGCGCGTTCGCCGGTGTAGTAGTACTCGCCCAGCTCGAACTGCGCCTCGGCGTCGCCACCGTTGGCGATCTGCTGGCAGCTGGCCAGAGCCTGCTGCAGTTGCTCGGGCACGGTGTTCAGCGTGCAGCGCCCGGTCGCCGGCACCAGCAGCGAGTTGCCACCCGCCTGCGAGAGCAGGGGAGCGATGAGCAACAGGCTGCCCAGCATCAGGGCGCGACCAGTACGGTACATGGGAGAAAACGGCCTCCGGCAACGGGGCGGGCGTGCAGCCCGGCCGGCGGAAACGTGCCGGCTCGCACATTATGAAATAAGCGGGCGCTTCCTTACAAAGTCTTTACGGTATTTTCCGTGAATTCCGTCCGAGTGGCCAAGAATCTGGCGTAGGCAGAGTCTATTTTGCGTAACGGCGGAAAATTGGCCGCGGCGAGCGCCGCGGCCGGAGGGAGTCACTTCAGGGCGGCGAAGGCGCGCTCGGCGGCGTCCAGGGTCAGTTTCAATTCGGTTTCGCCGTGGGCGATGGAAGTGAAGCCGGCCTCGTAGGCGCTCGGCGCCAGGTACACGCCGCCTTCCAGCATCAGGTGGAAGAAGCGCTTGAAGCGCTCGGCGTCGCTGGTCATCACGTCGGCGAAGGTGACGATGGCGTCCGCCTCGCTGAAGTACAGGCCGAACATGGCGCCGGCCTGGGTGGTCACGAACGGGATGCCGGCGGCGTCGGCGCGCTCCTGCAGGCCCTGCAGCATGCGGCTGGTGTAGGCGGTCAGCTCGTCGTGGAAGCCCGGGCGGCTGATCAGCTTCAGGGTGGTCAGGCCGGCGGCCATGGCCAGCGGGTTACCCGACAGGGTGCCGGCCTGGTAGACCGGGCCCAGCGGGGAAATCTGCTCCATGATCGCGCGTTTGCCGCCGAAGGCGCCCACCGGCATGCCGCCGCCGATGATCTTGCCGAAGGTCGACAGGTCCGGGGTCACGCCGTAGAGGGCCTGGGCGCTGCCGAGGTGGACGCGGAAGCCGGTCATCACTTCGTCGAAGATCAGTACCACGCCGTGCTTGTCGCAAGCCGCGCGCAGGCCCTGGAGGAAGCCCGGGGCCGGCGGCACGCAGTTCATGTTGCCGGCCACCGGCTCGACGATGATGCAGGCGACGTTCTGGCCGCACTCGTCCAGGGTCTTTTCCACGGCGGCCAGGTCGTTGAACGGCAGGGTCAGGGTGTGCTTGGCGAAGTCCGCCGGCACGCCCGGGGAGTTCGGCACGCCGAAGGTCAGGGCGCCGGAGCCGGCTTTCACCAGCAGGCTGTCGGAGTGGCCGTGGTAGCAGCCCTCGAACTTGATGATGTCGTCGCGGCCGGTATAGCCACGGGCCAGGCGGATGGCGCTCATGGTCGCCTCGGTGCCGGAGCTGACCATGCGCACCATGTCCATGGACGGCACCAGCGAGCAGACCAGGTCGGCCATTTCCACTTCCAGCGCGGTGGGCGCGCCGTAGGACAGGCCGTGTTCCAGCTGGCGACGCACCGCGTCGAGCACTTCCGGGTGGGCGTGGCCGAGGATCATCGGGCCCCAGGAGCCGACGTAGTCGACGTAGCGCTTGTCGTCTTCATCCACCACGTAGGCGCCTTCCGCATGCTTGAAGAACAGCGGGGTGCCGCCGACGCTCTTGAAGGCGCGCACCGGCGAGTTGACGCCGCCGGGGATGTGCTTCTGGGCGTTGGCGAAGAGGAGTTCGGAACGGGACATGGCGACCTCTCGTAGGATTCCGGAATGCGGGCGGCGCCGCCTGCGCGGCGCTGCGGGAATGGGTTAGAACAGCGCGCTGAAGGCGCGCGCGCGGCGCTCCACTTCGGCCGGGGTGTCGGCGGCGAAGAGGGCGTTGATCACCGCCAGCAGGTCGGCGCCGCGGCCGATCAGCTCGGGGGCGTTGTCCAGGGTCACGCCGCCGATGGCCACCAGCGGCACGCCGGCGAAGCGCGCGCGGGCCTGTTCGAGCAGCTCGGGGCCGGCCTCGGAGGCGCCGGGCTTGGTCAACGACTGGAAGAAGCGGCCGAAGGCGACGTAGTCGGCACCCTCGGCGACGGCCTGCGCGGCCAGCTCCAGGCTGCCGTGGCAGGTGGCGCCGATGATCGCCTTGCGGCCGAGCAGGGCGCGGGCGGCTGCCAGCGAGCCGTCGGTCTGCCCGAGGTGCACGCTGACGCCCAGGCGCGCGGCCAGTTCGGCGTCGTCGTTGATGATCAGTTCGGCGCCGTGGCGCTCGCACAGGTCGCGCAGGGCCTCGGCCTCGCGCAGGCGGCGCGATTCGTCGGCGGACTTGTCGCGGTATTGCAGCAGACGCGCGCCGCCGCGCAGGGCGGCCTCGACGTAGGGCAGCAGGCGCCCGTCGGCGAGCAGCTTGCTATCGGTGATGGCGTAGAGTCCGCGAAGTTTCATCAGGGCCTCGGCAGTGAATCAGGAGCAGAAGTCCAGCGGCAGCCGGCGCGGGATGTACTGGCCGCGGCCGGGGGCCTCGGCGTCGCGCAGGGTGCGCCAGGTGTAGTCGAGGGCGCTGCGCACGGCGCTGGGCAGGGCCTCGCCCAGGGCCAGGCGGCCGGACAGGGCGCTGGCCAGGGTGCAGCCCGAGCCGTGGTAGCTGCCCGGCAGGCGCTCGCAGGTGTAGTCGTGGCGGCTGCCGTCGCGGCAGTACAGGCGATTGTGTACCTGCGACTCGTCGCCGTGGCCGCCGGTGATCAGCAGGTTCTCGATGTACGGCAGCAGCTTCGCGGCGCACTCGTCGGCGCTGCCCTCGGGCAGTTCGGCGAGGATGCGCGCCTCGGGCAGGTTCGGCGTGGCGATGGCCGCCACCGGGAACAGCCGTTCGCGGATCGCGTAGCCGACTTCGTCCTTGCCCAGGGCGCCGCCGCCGCCGGCGCGCAGCACCGGGTCACAGACCAGCGGTACGCCGGGCAGCGACTGCATGATTTCGAGCACGGTCTCGACCATCTGCACCGAGCCGAGCATGCCCAGCTTGACCGCCGCCACCGGCAGGTCGGCGATCACGGCGTTGGCCTGGGCCAGCACCCACTCGCGGTCGAGTACGCGGAAGTCGGCGACGTCGACGGTGTCCTGGACGGTCAGCGCGGTGACGGCCGGGGCCGCATGGCAACCCT
The DNA here is from genome assembly GCF_029335315.1 of Pseudomonas citronellolis. Taxonomy (GTDB): domain Bacteria; phylum Pseudomonadota; class Gammaproteobacteria; order Pseudomonadales; family Pseudomonadaceae; genus Pseudomonas; species Pseudomonas citronellolis_A. The sequence goes on along the minus strand of NZ_JARJLT010000022.1, from coordinate 11,147 downwards.
GGGCGATCAGGGCTTCGATATCGGCCTGCAGGCCGGCGCCACCACTCGGGTCGTGACCGGACAGGCAGAGCACTACGGGGCGGGAGCTTGGCATTTTCATGGCGCGGGAGCTTACCACTAAACCGCACGGGCGTCGTTTGCGCCGATCCCCGGTGGCGGCGCTGCTTGCGGGCCGCCTCGGCATGCTAGAGTTGCCCGATTCGAACATCACGCCCACAAGGCGCGCCATTCGCGGGAGATGGGGCTCCCCGGCGGCGCCTGGAGGGGCACTGCGGGGTAGCATGGGACGCTGGCTGTTTCTCTTTGTACTTCTGCTGTCGCCATGGGCTGGCGCGGTGAGCTTCGACGAGCACACCGGGCAGTTGCCGCTGGGGCACGAGATCGACGTCTTCGAGGATGTGCGCGGCACCGCCGACATCGCCGACATCACTTCGGCGGCGCTGGCCGGCAGCTTCCACCGGCACGACCGCGACGTGCTCAACGCCGGCTACTCGCGCTCGGTCTACTGGCTGCGCCTGGACCTCGACTACCGCCCGCAGGAATCCCAGGACCCGGCGCACTGGCTGCTGGAGCTGGCCTACCCGCCGCTGGACCGCCTGGACCTCTACCTTCCCGACGGCGCCGGCGGCTACCGCCTGGCCCAGCGCACCGGCGACACCCTGGCGTTCTCCAGCCGGCCGATCAGCCTGACCAACTACCTGTTCGACCTCAAGCTCGAACCCGGCAAGCCGCTGCGCGTCTACCTGCGCCTGGAAAGCCAGGGCTCGATCCAGGCGCCGCTCACACTGTGGTCGCCCAAGGCCTACATGGAGAACCAGCCAGGCAACGTCTACGTGCTCGGGATCATCTACGGCGTGCTGCTGGGGATGCTGGTCTACAACCTGTTCATCTATATCAGTGTCCGCGACACCAGCTACCTCTACTACATCCTCTATATCGCCTCGTTCGGCTTCTACCAGGTCTCGGTGAACGGCGCCGGCATCGAGTATTTCTGGCCCAACAGTCCCTGGTGGGCGAACGCCTCGACGCCCTTCCTGATCGGTTCGGCGGCGCTGTTCGGCTGCCAGTTCGCCCGCAGCTTCCTGCACACCCGCGAGCACAGCCCGTGGATCGACCGCGTGCTGCTGGCGCTGATGGCCACCGGCGCGCTGGTGATGCTGCTGGCGCTGTCGGCCAGCTACGCGCTGTCGCTGCGCCTGGCCACCTACCTGGCGCTGGCCTTCGTGGTGGTGATCTTCAGCGCCGGCATCCTCGCCTGGCTGCGCGGTATGCGCGTGGCACGCTACTTCATCTTCGCCTGGAGCGCCTTCCTGCTCGGCGGCACCATCAACACCCTGATGGTCCTGGGCTTCCTGCCCAACGTGTTCCTCACCATGTACTCCGGCCAGATCGGCTCGGCGCTGGAGGTGGGGCTGCTGTCACTGGCCCTGGCCGACCGCATCAACGCCATGAAGGAAGAGCGCACGCGTATCCTCCAGGAATCCAGCCGCAAGCTGGAGCAGCTCAACCTCGAACTGGCCAACAGCAACCGCCTGAAGGACGAGTTCCTGGCCACCGTCACCCACGAGCTGCGTACACCCATGAGCGGGGTGATCGGTTCGCTGGAGCTGATGCAGACGGTGCCGATGGATGTGGAGCTGGCGCAGTACCAGAAGACCGCCACCGGCTCGGCGCGCGACATGATGCGCATGGTCAACGACATCCTCGCGCTGATCGAGCTGCAGGCCGGCAAGCTCTACCCGCGCCGCGAGCCGTTCAGCCTGCGCGGCCTGTTCGACAGCCTGCGCGCGCAGTACGCGCCGCGCGCGGAGGACAAGGGCCTGCGCTTCGAGCTGCAACTGGACGAAAGCCTGCCGGATACCCTCGAGGGCGACGCCGGCAAGCTGGCGCAGGCCCTCGGCCATTTGCTCGACAACGCCATCAAGTTCACCCGCCAGGGCGGCGTGACCCTGCGCGTCGGCGGCCAGCGGCAGGCCGATGGGGTGGCTCTGCGCGTCGAGGTGCGGGATTCGGGCATCGGTTTCGAGACGCCGGAGAACGACGTGCTGTACCAGCGTTTCCACCAGCTCGACGGCTCGCTGACCCGCGAGTACGGCGGTTTGGGCATTGGCCTGGCGCTGTGCCGGCAGCTCACCGAGCTGCTCGGCGGCCACCTGCAGCACAACTCTGTGCCGGGGCGCGGCAGCTGTTTCTGGCTGGAGCTTACCCTTGGCCAGCCGGCCCAGTGCTACAGCGCGCCGCCTCGCCGCGCCGGTGGCCAGGCGGTGCGCCGCCCCGAGCAGTGCACGGTGCTGGTGGTGGAGGACAACGCCATCAACCAGTTGGTGATCCGCGGCATGCTGCTCAAGCTCGGCTACCGCGTGCGCACCGCCGACAACGGTGCGGAGGCCATCGAGTTGCTGCGCCGCGAGGGCGTCGACGCGGTGCTGCTGGACTGCCAGATGCCGGTCATGGACGGCTTCGCCACCTGCCGGGCGATCCGCGCGCTGCCGCACGGCGGCGAGCTGCCGGTGCTGGCCATCACCGCCCACAGCCACAGCGGCGACCGTGAGCGCTGCCTGGCCGCCGGCATGAGCGACTACCTGGCCAAGCCGGTGAAGTTCGAGGAGCTGCAGACCCTGCTGCACGACTGGCTGCTGTGCCAGCCGGCGCTGCCGAGCCACGCCTGAAACGACGACGCCCGGCGGGTGCCGGGCGTCGCGTGGCGTGCCGGAAGGCGGCCGGGGTCAGACCTTGACGATCCAGCCCTCGGGGCCTTCGATGTCGCCGGTCTGGATGCCGGTCAGTTCCTCGTAGAGGCGACGGGTCACCGGGCCGACGGTTTCGCGGCTGTGGAACACGTGCAGCTTGTCCTTGTACTGGATGCCGCCGATCGGCGTGATCACCGCGGCGGTGCCGCAGGCGCCGGCTTCCTTGAAGCGCGCCAGGTCGTCGATCTGCACGTCGCCCTCGGTGACCTTCAGGCCCAGGCGCTGGGCGGCCAGCTCCATCAGCGACAGGCGGGTGATGCCCGGCAGCACCGAGCTGGAGCGCGGGGTGACGAACTCGTCGTCGTGGGTGATGGCGAAGAAGTTCGCCGAGCCCACTTCCTCGATGCGGGTGTGGGTGGCCGGATCGAGGTAGATGCAGTCGGCGAAGCCGTCTTTCTTGGCCTGCGAGCCCGGCAGCAGACTGGCGGCGTAGTTGCCGCCGACCTTGGCGGCGCCGGTGCCGTGGGGCGCGGCGCGGTCGTAGGTGGAGATCACGAAGTCATGGGGCTTCATGCCGCCCTTGAAGTAGGCGCCGACCGGGATGCAGAACACCGAGAAGATGAACTCGGGGGCCGGGCGCACGCCGATGTTGTCGCCCACGCCGATGACGAACGGGCGCAGGTACAGGGCGCCGCCGGAGCCGTACGGCGGGATGAAGCGTTCGTTGGCGCGGACCACCGCCTTGCAGGCCTCGATGAACTGCTCCTCGGACACCTGCGGCATCAGTACGCGGGCGCAGCTGCGTTGCATGCGGCGGGCGTTCTGGTCGGGGCGGAAGAGGTTGATCGAGCCGTCCTTGCAGCGGTAGGCCTTGAGGCCTTCGAAGCACTGCTGGCCGTAGTGCAGGGCCGAGGAGCCCTCGCTGATGTGCAGGACGTTGTCTTCGGTCAGCTTGCCGTCGTCCCAGAGGCCATCGCGCCAGTGGGAGATGTAGCGGAAATCGGTCTTGATGTAATCGAATCCGAGCGCGCCCCAATCGATGTCTTTCTGTTCCATGCTTACCTCGTTCAATGGATTACCTGCGGCCAACAACGGATGCCATGACGCGGCCGGCGAGCGTCCGGGCAGGTGGTTCGAGAGACTCTGGCGGCGGGCGCTGCCTGAATCGACCAGGACTCCGGGGCGCGACCGGGTCGGCGAAGTCCGTCGGGTGGCCACCACCAGGAGCCCACCAAGCCTCGCCATGATACTGACGAAGCGCCCGCCTGTGGGCACTTTCCCGCTTCCGTTGCTGCCATCAGTCGCCTGGCCGCCGTTCGTCGCTGTCCGAAACCGCCTTGCCGCTGGCGCAAATACCGCTTTGGCCAAGCTCTGAAGCATGATTCACTGCTTGAAAGAAATGAATCCGGATTCAGACCATGGCCTACCGTCTTACCGAAGCCCGCCAGCAGAAGGACGGCGAGCAACGTGAACGCATCCTCCAGCTGGCCCTGGATCGCGTCGCCGAGGGTGGTTTCGCGGCGCTGACCATGCAGGCCCTGGCCGAGGAGGCGGGCATCGCCACCGGTAGCCTGTACCGGCACTTCCGCGGCAAGGGCGAGCTGGCCGCCGAGGTCTTCGCCCGCGCCAGCCAGCGCGAGGTGGACGCCCTCGCCGAAGTCCTGGGCGGCCCCGGCACGCCCGCCGAACGCCTGGCCCAGGGCCTGCGCCAGTTCGCCCGGCGCGCCTGGGACAGCCGGCGCCTGGCCTTCGCCCTGATCGCCGAGCCGGTCGACCCGGAAGTGGACGAGCAGCGCCTGCTGTACCGCGAAGCCTACGCCGAACTGTTCGTCGAACTGCTCGACGAAGGCGTGCGTGATGGCCGCTTCCGCGTCGGCCCGGCGCCGCTGATCGCCGCCTGCCTGGTCGGGGCGATCGCCGAATCCCTGGTCGGCCCGCTGTCGCCGCCGGCCCGTGCCGCCCGCGACGCCGGGCACCCCAGCCTGGGCCTGGAGCAAGTCAGCCAGGCCCTGGTCGATTTCTGCCTGCGCGCCGTCGGCGCGCCCCTGCCGGAGGAACCGCGATGAACCTGCACCAGTACGCCGAGACCCACGAAGTCAGCAACCAGGTGCCGCCGCTGGATGGCGCCAACCTGTACCGCGTCGACCTGCCGCTGCAGGAGTGGCTGCGCCGCTACGACGGCGGCTGGGCCGAGCAGCGCCTGGACGCCTACGGCGCGCTGGCCGGCGGGCCGCTGATGGCGGCCGGGTTCCTGGCCAACGAGAACAAGCCGGTGTTCAAGAGCCACGATCGCTATGGCCACCGCGTCGACCTGGTGGAGTTCCACCCGGCCTACCACGAGCTGATGCGCGCGGCCATCGAGGCCGGCATCCCGTCCATGCCCTGGACCGACCCGCGCGCCGGCGCGCATGTCGCCCGCGCCGGCCTGAGCTACCTGCACAGCCAGGCCGAGGCCGGCACCGGCTGCCCGTTGACCATGACCTTCGCCAGCGTGCCGGCCTTGCGCCTGCAGCCGGACCTCGCCGAGAAATGGCTGCCGAAGATCCTCTCCACCGAGTACGACCCGCGCAACCTGCCGATCGAGCAGAAGAGCGGGGCGACCATCGGCATGGCCATGACCGAGAAGCAGGGCGGCACCGACGTGCGCGCCAACACCACGCGCGCCTACCCGGTGGGCATTCCCGGCCCGGGCCAGGCCTACGAGCTGGTCGGGCACAAGTGGTTCTGCTCGGCGCCGATGTGCGACGCCTTCCTTACCCTGGCCTACACCGACAAGGGCCTGACCTGCTTCCTGCTGCCGCGCCACCGCCCGGATGGCTCGCGCAACGAGTTCTACATCCAGCGCCTGAAGAACAAGCTGGGCAACTGGTCCAACGCCTCCAGCGAGGTGGAGTACCGCGGCGCCCTGGCCTGGATGGTCGGCGAGGAAGGGCGCGGCGTGCCGACCATCATCGAGATGGTCGCCATGACCCGCTTCGACTGCATGGTTGGCTCAAGCTCCTTGATGCGCCAAGCGCTGACCCAGGCCGCGCACCACTGCGCCTACCGCCAGGTCGGCGGTCGGGTGCTGGCCGAGCAGCCGCTGATGCAGAACGTGCTCGCCGACCTGGCGCTGGAAAGCGAGGCGGCGCTGGCCCTGACCATGCGCATGGGCCGTGCCCTCGACCACCTGCACGACGAGCGCGAGGACAAGTTCGCCCGCCTGGTCACCGCCGTGGGCAAGTACTGGATCTGCAAGCGCGCCCCGGCGATGATCAACGAAGCCGCCGAATGCCTGGGCGGCGCCGGCTACGTCGAGGACACCATCCTGCCGCGGCTGTACCGCGAGGCGCCGGTCAACTCCACCTGGGAAGGTTCGGGCAACGTGCAATGCCTGGACGTGTTGCGCGCCCTGTCGAAGGAGCCGGGTGTGCTCGACGCGCTCTTCGTCGAACTGGGCGACGGCCATGGCGACGCGCGCCTGGCGTCGTTCATCGGCAACCTCAAGGCGGCCTTCGCCGACACCGCCGACATCCAGTTCCGCGCCCGCCAGCTCACCGAGGACGTGGCCGTCGCCCTGCAGGCCAAGCTGCTGCTGGAAGCCGGCAACGCCACCGTCTCCGACGCCTTCATCGGCAGCCGCCTGGGCAACGGCGGGCGGGTCTACGGCACCCTGCCGCGCGGCACCGACGTCGAGGCCCTGGTGGCGCGCTCCACGCCGCACCTGGCCTGAGGTCTTGGGGCCCGCCGCCGGCGGGCCCCGGGTTTCCCGACAGTCAGCGAGCAAACTGTCATCCCCTTCCTGCTAATAAGCAGGCAAGATGGAACTGATCGCTCAGACAGGAAGCCCACCATGAATGCCGAGCCTGGCGACGCTTTCGTCGTCGCCCACACCGCCGAAGAAGCGGTCGACCGCCTAGCCGCCTTGCACCAGCGCGCCACCGGGGCGCTGAGCCAGGCGCTGCGGCGCTACCTGAAGGGCCGCGAGCATCCCGCCGCCGAGGAGCGCGCGCTGTTCCGCTACCCGCAGCTGCGCCTGACCTACCTGTGCCAGGGTGAAGTGCCCTCGACCACCCGCGCCTACGCCAAGGTGCAGACGCCGGGCACCTACGCCGTCACCATTACCCACCCCGAGGCCTTCCGCAAATACCTGCTGGAGCAGCTGCGGCCGCTGATGGAAGACTTCACGGTGCGCGTCGAGGTCGGCCCCAGCGAACAGAACATCCCCTATCCCTATGTGGTCGAGCAGGGCGACGAGCTGGCCGGTTCCGGGGTGACCGCCGCCGAGCTGGCGCGGGTGTTCCCCAGCACCGACCTGTCGGCCACCTCCGACGGCATCGCCGACGGCCTCTACCAGTGGGAAGGCGCCGACCCCATGCCGCTGGCGCTGTTCGACGCGGCGCGCACCGACTTCTCGCTGCGCCGCCTGGTGCACTACACCGGCAGCGACTGGCGCCATGTGCAGCCGTGGATCCTGCTGACCAACTACCACCGCTACGTCGACCAGTTCATCCACACCGGCCTGGAGCGCCTGCGCGAAGACCCGCGCTTCGTGCGCATGGTGCTGCCGGGCAACGTGGTGATCGAGCGCGACATGGACCAGGGCGAGGCCAACGCCATCATCGCCGGGGTCGAGTGGCACCGCTTCCAGATGCCGGCGTACCACCTGATCGCCAGCGACGGCGACGGCGTCACCCTGATCAACATCGGCGTCGGCCCGTCCAACGCGAAGAACATCACCGACCACCTGGCCGTGCTGCGCCCGCACTGCTGGCTGATGATCGGCCACTGCGGTGGCCTGCGGCAGTCGCAGACCATCGGCGACTACGTGCTGGCCCACGCCTACATGCGCCGCGACGGCATCCTCGACCGCGTGCTGCCGCCGCACATCCCGGTGCCGGCCCTGGCCGAGGTGCAGGTGGCGCTGCAGGAAGCGGCGGCGCTGGTCACCGGCGAGCGCGGCGAACAGCTCAAGCGGCGCCTGCGCACCGGCACCGTGCTGACCTACGACGACCGCAACTGGGAGCTGCACTGGGCCCAGGAGCGCCCGCTGATCAACCTGGCGCGGGCCGTGGCGGTGGACATGGAAAGTGGCACCATCGCCGCCCAGGGCTATCGCCTGCGGGTGCCCTACGGCACGCTGCTATGCGTGTCCGACAAGCCGCTGCACAGCGAGATCAAGCTGCCCGGCGCCGCCACCTCGTTCTACCAGCGCGCGGTGAGCCAGCACCTGGCGATCGGCATCGCAGCCGTCGACCTGCTGCGTACCCAGCTCAATTCGCTGCACTCGCGCAAGCTGCGCAGCTTCGACGAGCCGCCGTTCCGCTGATCCAGCGCATGGCAACGGGCCTTTCCCGCTCCGGCGGGGAGGGCCCGTGGCAGGATGGCGCAAAGACCGCAACCGGAGGACGTCATGGCTGAATCCCTGCAACCGACCCGCGCCGAGCGCGCCGCGCGGGTGTTGTCACTGCTCGACCTGACGTCGCTGAACGCCAGCGACGACATGCCGCGCATCGTCCAGCTGTGCCGCCAGGCCCTGACGCCCTACGGCGAGGTGGCGGCGGTGTGCGTCTACCCGCGCTTCGTCCACGTGGCGCGGCGCACGCTCAATGGCTTCGGCGCGCGTGCCGTGAAGGTCGCCAGCGTGTGCAATTTCCCGGCGGGCGATGCCCCGGCCGCCGAGGTGCTGGAAGAGGTGCGCCGGACCCTCGCCGAAGGCGCCGACGAGATCGACCTGGTCTACCCCTGGCGGGCGCTCAAGGCCGGGCGGGAGACCGGCGCGGTGGAGCTGATCCGCGCCTGCAAGGCGCTCTGCGGCCCCTATCACCGGCTCAAGGTGATCCTCGAAAGCGGCGAGCTGGACGACCCCGAACTGATCCGCACGGCCAGTCGCGAGGCCATCGCCGGCGGCGCCGACTTCCTCAAGACCAGCACCGGCAAGGCCGCGCACAACGCCACGGCGGAAGCGGCGCGGGTGATGCTCGAGTGCATTCTCGAATCTGGCGGCAAGGTGGGCTTCAAGGCGTCCGGCGGCATTCGCCGGCTGGAGGATGCCGAGGTCTACCTGGCGCTGGCGGCGGAGCGCCTGGGCGATGCCTGGGTCACTCCGCAGCACCTGCGCTTCGGCGCGTCCGCGCTGCTCGACGACTTGTTGGGCGAGCTGGCGGGAACGGTCGCGGCGGATTCGTCCACGTCCTACTGACGGGCTGATGGAGCGAAGCGCTGGGTATCGCTTCGCTCAACGCCAGCCTACGGGCGGCTGGCCAGTGGCGGCACCTGCCACTGTTCGCCGGGCTTGGGTGCGCGGAACGCCTGGCTTTCCACGCCCTGTTCGGTCAGCGCCTGGGCCAGGTCGCGAACCGGAGCGAACTGGCCTTCGTCACTCAGGCGGAAGGTGCCGAAGTGGATGGCCATGCTGCACTGCGATTCCAAGGTGCGGTGGGCCTGCACGGCGTCGTCCGGGTTCATGTGGTGGTGGCGCATGAACCAGCGCGGCTCGTAGGCGCCGATCGGCAGGGTGGCGAAGCGCAGCGGGCCGAAGCGTTCGCGGATCAGGCCGAACTCCGGGCCCAGGCCGGTATCGCCGGGGAACAGAATCGGGCCATCGGCCGATTCCAGCACGAAGCCCAGCCAGAGGGTGCGGTTGGTGTCGCTGCGGGTGCGCGCCGACCAGTGCTGCGCCGGCACCCCGGTCAGCAGCATGCCCTCGGGCAGCGCCAGGCTCTGCCACCAGTCCAGTTCCTGCACGTCGGCGAAGCCGCAAGCCTGGATCAGCCCGGCGTTGCCCAGGCCGGTCACCACCTTCGCTTCCGGGAAGCGCCGGGCCAGTTGGCTGAGGCTGCCGACGTCGAGGTGGTCGTAGTGGTTGTGGCTGACCAGGATCAGGTTGATCGGCGGCAGCTCGTCCAGCGCCAGGCCTGGCGGGTGGTGACGCTTGGGGCCGATGAAGCCGAAGGGGCTGCTGCGCTCGCACCACAGCGGGTCGGTGAGGATGTTCAGGCCGCGGTGCTGGATCAGCACGGTGGCGTGGTTGATGTAGGTGACGCGCAGTTCCTCGCCGCTGACCCGCGCCGGGGTTTCCGGGCGGCGCTCGGCGCCGGGCTGGTCGACCCAGGCCAGCTGCCGGTCGCGCTGCAGCTGCCATTTGAGGAATTCGCGGAAACCGTGCTGCGGCTTGGCGTCGAGGTTGCGGAAGCGCGCCCCGTCGAAGTTCGCGCCTTGCGCGCCGCGGTGGCCGGCGCCGAGGCGGCCGGCGAGGTTGAGCAGGGTGATCAGCCAGGGAGAGCGACGAGCGTTGGGCATGGCGGGATGCTCTTGTGTGCTCTTGCGGGGGACACTGGCACAACCTAGCATGCCGGCCCATGCTTTTGCTCCGCCGACCTGTAGCCAGTCCTTGCCCATGCCGCGTCCGCCCCGTTCCAGTTCCCCCCGTCCCGCTTCCCGATCCGCTCCGCGCCGGGTGGCCAAGGCGCCGCCGGCGCAGTCGCGGCTGATCCTGCTGAACAAGCCGTTCGACGTGCTCACCCAGTTCAACGACAGCGAAGGCCGGGCGACGCTCAAGGACTACGTGCCGATCCCCGGCGTCTATCCGGCCGGGCGCCTGGACCGCGACAGCGAGGGCTTGCTGCTGTTGACCAACGACGGCCGCCTGCAGGCGCGCATCGCCGACCCGAAGCACAAGCTGCCGAAGACCTACTGGGTGCAGGTGGAAGGTGAGCCGAGCGAGGAGCAGCTGCAGAAGCTGCGCCAGGGCGTGGAGCTGAACGACGGCCCGACGCTGCCGGCCGAAGCGCGGCGGCTGGACGAGCCGCAGCTATGGGAACGGGTGCCGCCGGTGCGCTTCCGCAAGTCGGTGCCCACGGCCTGGCTGGAACTGGTGATTCGCGAGGGGCGCAACCGCCAGGTGCGGCGCATGACGGCGGCTGTCGGCCTGCCGACCCTGCGCCTGGTGCGGGTGCGCATCGGCCCCTGGGCGCTGGACGGGCTGCAACCCGGGCAGTGGCGCGAGGTGCAGCCCTAGGGCTGGGTCAGAAGCCGCCTTCCAGGCCGGCGACCACGAAGGACTTCACCAGGAAACCGAACACGCCGAGGCCGAGGGCGAAGAACAGCACCATGGTGCCCATGCGTCCGGCCTTGGACTTCTTGGCCAGGTCCCAGACGATGAAGGCCATGAACAGGACCAGGGCGCTGACCAGCCCGTACATCATCCAGTCTTCGAAACTCTCGTTCATTGCTGCTCCTGCCCGGCGCGGGCGATTTCAGTGGGGCCGGGGTTGCCGGCGGTCGCGAGGACGGGCGGCATTATACGCATCTGGCTGTTTGTTGATCAGGCTGTGCAGAAAGTGAGCAAATTTCCCTGGCGAGGGCCGCGCGCGCTTCAGGAAGTCCCGCGGCTGTGGGCCTGGCGCGAATAAATCGAGTGCGAGGGGGCCGCGACAGGACGCCGGGTGCGCGAATTTGTCGCACCTGTCCTAGTGT
>NZ_JARJLT010000229.1 GCF_029335315.1 Pseudomonas citronellolis | reverse complement strand
TGCTTCACTGCAGCAGGGAGCCCGCGGATAACTCAGGTTTCATACAGGCCGGTTCGACCGGTTCGTCATCATTGCCATTCACTGTGCAATCGTGGTGGAGCGATTCAACTACGGTACTGCTGGAGCACTCAGGCAGGCTGGTAGCGTGTCTCCCGACTGAGCAGGGCCCAGATGATCCGGGCGTTCTTGTTGGCCAGGGCAACGGCGACGACGTTGGCATCACGCCGTTGCAGCAGGCCTTGCAGCCAGCGGCTGCGCGCATCGCTCTTGTTGACGCAACAACGCACGACCGCACGGGCTCCGTGGATGAGCAAGGTGCGTAAGTAGGTATCACCGCGCTTGGTGATCTTGCCCAAGCGCTGTTTCCCGCCCGTGGAATGCTGCCCTGGCACCAGGCCTAGCCAGGCTGCGAACTGGCGTGC
>NZ_JARJLT010000228.1 GCF_029335315.1 Pseudomonas citronellolis | reverse complement strand
TTTGGCGCGTCATCCCCGCGAACGCGGGGACCCAGTGACGTTGCCGTGGCGATATGGGTAAGCGGGGAGCAGGCGGGCACCGCGTTGCGAACTATTCCTACTAAATTGGTAGGGCTTTCTCCCGGGGGGCCGAATGGCGTAAACTGCTCCCACGTTTGCGAGGAGTTGCCATGAGCGCCATCACCATCACCGAAGCTGCCCAGGGTTACCTGGCCGAACTGCTGGCCAAGCAGGACACCCCCGGTATCGGCATCCGCGTCTTCATTACCCAGCCGGGTACCCAGTATGCGGAAACCTGCATCGCCTACTGCAAGCCGGGCGAGCAGAAGCCGGAAGACACCCCGGTCGGCCTGAAGGATTTCACCGCCTGGATCGACGGCATCAGCGAGCCGTTCCTGGAAGACGCCATCGTCGACTACGCCACCGACCGCATGGGCGGCCAGCTGACCATCAAGGCGCCGAACGCCAAGGTGCCGATGGTCAACGAGGACAGCCCGCTCAACGAGCGCATCGAATACTACCTGCAGACCGAGATCAACCCGGGCCTGGCCAGCCACGGCGGCCAGGTCAGCCTGGTCGAAGTGGTCGAGGACAACATCGCCGTGCTGCGTTTCGGCGGCGGTTGCCAGGGTTGCGGCGCGGTCGAGATGACCCTCAAGGATGGCGTCGAGAAGACCCTGATCGAGCGCATCCCGGAGCTGAAGGGCGTGCGCGACGTGACCGACCACAGCAACCGCGAGAACGCCTACTACTGAGTGGGTGATTCGCGCGGTGGGCCGTAAGGCCCGCTGAAGCAAAAACGCCGTTTCCCTGCCGAAGGGAAACGGCGTTTTTCATTGCCCCGTACCGCCCGCACCCCGTAGGAGCGAGCTTGCTCGCGAACCGCCGTTTCCGGCTGACGCCATTTCTTCCCGGTGC
>NZ_JARJLT010000227.1 GCF_029335315.1 Pseudomonas citronellolis | reverse complement strand
CAGCACTTAGCCCTTCTTCTTGCCTGGCAGGGTGCCCATCAGCTTGCAGATGATGCCGAGCATGATCTCGTCGGCGCCGCCGCCGATGGACACCAGGCGGGTGTCGCGGTAGGCGCGCGACACCGGGTTGTCCCACATGAATCCCTGGCCGCCCCAGTACTGCAGGCAGGCGTCGGTGACCTCGCGGGCCAGGCGGCCGACCTTGAGCTTGGCCATGGAGGCCAGGCGGGTGACGTCCTTGCCGCGGATGTACTGCTCGGTGGCCTGGTAGGTGAGGGCGCGCAGGCACTCGATCTCGGTCATCAGCTCGGCCATGCGGAAGTGGATGACCTGGTTGTCGATCAGCGCCTGGCCGAAGGTCTTGCGTTCCTTGCAGTAGTCGATGGTGGCGTTGACGCAGTACTCCAGGCCCTTGATCCCGCTGGCGGCACCGAACAGGCGCTCCTCCTGGAACTGCAGCATCTGCATCATGAAGCCCGAACCCTCGGCGCCGATGCGGTTGCGCTGCGGCACGCGCACGTCGTCGAAGAACACCTGGGCGGTTTCCGAGCTGCGCATGCCGAGCTTGTCCAGGTGCGGGCTGAGGCTGATGCCCTTGCTGTTCATCGGCACCATGATCAGCGACTTGTTGACGTGCGGCTTGTCGTCGGAGGTGTTGGCCAGCAGGCAGATGAAGTCGGCCGACGGGGAGTTGGTGATCCACATCTTGCTGCCGTTGATGACGTAGTCGTCGCCGTCCTTGCGCGCGCTGGTCTTCATGCCCGCCACGTCGGAACCGGCGCCGACCTCGGAGACGCCGATGCAGCCGACCATCTCGCCGGCGATGGCCGGACGCAGGAACTCCTCGCGCAGCTCGTCGGAGCCGAAGCGCGCCAGGGCCGGGGTGCACATGTCGGTCTGCACGCCGAGGGCCATGGGCACGCCGCCGCAATGGATGGTGCCGAACTCTTCGGCGGCGACCATCGAGTAGCTGTAGTCCAGGCCCATGCCGCCGAACTTTTCCGGCTTGGAGATGCCCAGCAGGCCGAGTTCGCCGGCCTTCCTGAAGACTTCATGGATCGGGAAGCGCCCGGCCTTTTCCCATTCGTCGACGTAGGGGTTGATCTCCTTCTCGACGAAGTTGCGGACGGTGCGGCGGAGTTCTTCGTGTTCCTGGGTGAAGATCATTTGTTGTTCTCCGTGGGATCTTTCAATTCAGGTAGGGCGAATAAAGCGGAACGCTTTATTCGCCGTCATGCGCCCTGCGATCAGAATCGCGAAACGCCGAAACTGTTGTTCTTCAGCGGCCGCACGGCCGCCTCCGCGCAGATGTCCAGCAGGTAGCCGAGCAGCTGGCGGGTGTCGCGCGGGTCGATCAGGCCATCGTCCCACAGGCTCGCCGTGCCGTAGAGCGCGGTGGACTGGGCGTCGAGCTTCTGCGCGGTCATCTGTTCGAGCATGTCGAGCATCTTCGGGTCGGCTTCCTTGCCCTCCTTGGCGTGCTTTTCCTCGGTGACGATGCGCAGCACCTTGCCGGCCTGGGCGCCGCCCATCACCGCGGTGCGGCTGTTCGGCCAGGCGAAGATGAAGCGCGGGTCCAGGCCGCGGCCGCACATGGCGTAGTTGCCGGCCCCATACGACCCCCCGACCACCAGGGTCAGCTTGGGCACCGTGGCGTTGGCCACCGCCTGGATCATCTTCGAGCCGTGCTTGATCACGCCCAGGCGTTCGGACTCGGTGCCGACCATGAAGCCGGTGGTGTTGTGCAGGAACAGGATCGGCGTGGCGCTCTGTTCGCACAGCTGGATGAACTGTGCCGCCTTGGCCGCGCCCTGCGGGGTGATCGGGCCGTTGTTGCCGATCAGCCCGCAGGCCTGGCCCTCGATGTGCAGGTGGCCGCAGACGGTCTGCGCGTCGAATTCGTTCTTGAAGTCGAGGAAGCGCGAGCCGTCGGCGATGCGCGCGATGATCTCGCGCACGTCGTAGGGCTTCTTGGCGTCGGCCGGGACGATGCCGAGCAGTTCCTCGGCCGGGTACAGCGGCGCGTCCCAGCGCTTGGCCACGGGCGCCGGCAGCTGCGCGTTCCACGGCAGCGCGGCGAGGATTTCGCGGGCCAGGCGCACGCCGTCGGCGTCGTTCTCGGCCAGGTACTCGGCGGTGCCGGCGACCTGGGCGTGCAGCTCGGCGCCACCCAGTTCCTCGTCGGTGGCGATCTCGCCGGTGGCGGCCTTGAGCAGCGGCGGGCCGGCGAGGAACATCTTGGCCTTGCCGCGCACCACCACCACGTAGTCCGACAGCCCCGGCTGATAGGCGCCGCCGGCGGTGGAGGAGCCGTGCACCACGGTCACCTGGGGCAGGCCCATGGCCGACATCCGCGCCTGGTTGGCGAAGCCGCGCGCGCCCTCGACGAAGATCTCCGCGGCGTAGTTGAGGTTGGCGCCGCCGCTCTCGGTGAGGGCGATCAGCGGCAGCTTGTTCTCCACCGCGACCTGCTGCAGGCGCAGGGTCTTCTTCAGCCCGGTGGGGGAGATGGTGCCGCCCTTGATCGCACTGTTGCTGGCGGTGACCAGGCAGCGCACCCCGGCGACGTAGCCGATGCCGGAGATGATGCCGCCGCCGGCCTGGGTGCCGTCCTTGTCGTCGTGCAGCTTGTAGCCGGCCAGCGAGCACAGCTCGAGGAACGGCGCGCCGGGGTCGAGCAGCAGGTTCAGGCGTTCGCGCGGTAGCAGCTGGCCGCGCTTGTCGAACTTCGGCTTGGCCTCGGCGGCCTTGTCGAGCACCTTCTGTTCGACGTCGCGGAAACTCGCCACGGCGGCCAGCATGGCCTCGCGGTTGCGGGCGAAGTCTTCGCCCTGGGTATCGATTTCCGACTGGATCACCGGCATGGCTTACTCCTGGTCCTTCAGCACGTCGGGCAGGTAGGCGCGATGGAAGCCGTTGTACGAGCGGCTCTGCCCGGGCTTCGCCTTGCTCAGCGGGAAGGCGCGGCTGCCCTGGCTGGCGGCGCCATCGATACGGATGGTGTTGCCGCTGATGAAGGCGGCGCCGGGGGAGAGCAGGAAGACGATGGCCGCCGAGACTTCCGATTCGGTGCCGATGCGCTTGAGCGGCACGTGCTCGCGCAGGGTCGGGATCAGCGCCTTGAAGGCGCCTTCGTAGGTGTCCATGCCGCTGGAGGCGACCCAGCCCGGCGCCACCGCGTTGACCCGCACCCCGGCGTAGCCCCACTCGATGGCGGCGGTCTTGGTGAAGTTCTCCATGCCCGCGCGCGCCGCGCCGGAGTGGCCCATGCCGGGCATGCCGCCCCACATGTCGGCGAGCATGTTGACGATGCTGCCGCCGTGCTTGCTCATGCTCTGGTTGAACACCTCGCGGGCCATCAGGAAGCCGCCCACCAGGTTGGTGCGCACCACCGCCTCGAAGCCTTTGAGGTTGATCGAGGCGAGCGGCGCGGGGTACTGGCCGCCGGCGTTGTTGACCAAGTGGTGGATCGGCCCGCGCTCGGCGATCACCTGTGCGACCAGCGCCTTCACCGCTTCTTCATCGCGGATGTCGCAGCTGTGCCAGCTGGCGCTGCCGCCGTCCTCGACGATTTCGCCGGTGGTCTTCTCCAGCTTCTCCGCCTTGCGTCCGACCAGCACCACATGGGCGCCGAGGGCCGCCAGTTCGTGCGCGGTGC
>NZ_JARJLT010000226.1 GCF_029335315.1 Pseudomonas citronellolis | reverse complement strand
CCGCCAGGGCCCGCCCCCGTCACTCCGCCAGCCACACCTGCGCCAGCCGTACCTGCGCCGAACGCGCCGGCGCCGGCCGCTAAGGCGCCGATAGCGGCGCCCGGCACACCGCCGCTGCCGCGTGCGGCGCCTGGCGAAACCATCGCCATCTACCGGCTGGAGGTGCCGCTGTACACCGCGGCATTGCCAGCCGCCGCGCTGCTGGCGACGAGCAGCCTGGGCAGCTTCCACGAACGCCAGGGCGATCAGCGGCTGCTGCTGGGTGAGCGGGCGTTGCCGGCCAGTTGGGGGCGCTGGCTTGGGCAGAGCCAGCGGCAAGCCTGGGCGGGCGCCGCGAGCCCGACGTTCGACGGCCGCCTCGACGGCTTCCAGGTCGGCCAGGACCTGTTCGCCCACGCCGGGGAGGGCGGGTTGCGTCAGTACGCCGGCTTCTTCGTCAGCCATGCGCGGCTGCGCGGCGACGTTGCTGGCTTCGCCCTGGCCTTCGATGACACTGACAGCGGCGACCTGCGCCTGGATGGCGATAGCCTGGGCGCCTACTGGACGCTGCTGGGCGCACCGGGCTGGTACCTGGACGCGGTGCTGATGGGCAGTTCCTTCGACGGCCGGGCCCGTTCCGCGAGGGGGTTGGAGCTGCCGCTGCAAGGGCACGGCTACAGCCTTTCGCTGGAGGCCGGCTACCCGCTGGCGCTGGACTGGCGCTGGGCGATCGAGCCGCAGGCGCAGTTGATCCGTCAGCACCTGGCGCTGGACGACAGCCGCGACGCGGTGTCGACGGTGGACTTCGAGGCCGGCGAACGCTGGATGGCCCGCGTGGGCCTGCGCTTGCGCGGCGACCAGGAGATGGCCGGCATGCCGCTGCAGAGCTATCTCGGGGTGCATTTCCTGCAGGCTTTCGGCGAGGCCGATGGCGTCGTCTTCGCCGACCGCCAGCGGCTGCGCACCGAGCAGCGCGGCGCCCGCGTACAGGTGCTCGCCGGGCTGGTGCTGAGCCCGACGCCGGAGCTTGGCCTGTACCTCACGTTCGGCCACGCCGACAACCTCGACAGCCTGGACAGCCGCGCCAGCCAGGTCAGCCTGGGGGCGCGCCTGGGCTGGTAGTGGCGGGTTCCGCACGCATTCTGTTACAGGTAGAACGTCTTTTGGCCGACAGGGATAGTTACAAGGGCCACTCTGGTAGCAAGAATCGGCCTACGACGGCGTCAGACCGTCCCTTCGCTTGCCGCAGGAGAATTACAACAATGACCACGAGTCCCTTGCTTACGCTGTTCCTCCCCATCGCCCTGGGCATCATCATGCTCGGCCTCGGGTTATCGCTGACCCTGGCCGATTTCGCCCGCGTGGTGCGCTACCCGAAACCGGTGCTGATCGGCCTGGTGTGCCAGATCCTGCTGCTGCCGCTGGCGTGTTTCCTGATCACCCTGGGCTTCGCCCTGGAGGCGGCGCTGGCGGTGGGCATGATGCTGCTGGCGGCGTCGCCCGGCGGCACCACGGCCAACCTCTACAGCCACCTGGCCCACGGCGACGTGGCGCTGAACATCACGCTGACCGCGGTGAACTCGGTGATCGCCATCCTCACCATGCCGCTGATCGTCAACCTGTCGCTGGCGTACTTCATGCACGACGGCCAGGCCATTCCGCTGCAGTTCGGCAAGGTGGTGCAGGTGTTCGTCATCGTCCTCGGCCCGGTGGCCATCGGCATGCTGGTGCGGCGCCTGCTGCCTGGGGTGGCCGCGGCGCTGCAGAAGCCGGTGAAGATCCTCTCGGCACTGCTGCTGGCGGTGATCATCGTCATCGCCGTGAGCAAGGACTGGCAGACCTTCCTGACCTACGCCCCGGTGGTGGGCGCGGCGGCGCTGTGCTTCAACCTGCTGAGCCTCGCGGTGGGCTACTGGGTGCCGCGCCTGCTGCGCCTGTCGCGGCCGCAGTCGATCGCCATCGGCATGGAGATCGGCATCCACAACGGCACCCTGGCCATCGCCCTGGCGCTGAGCCCGTCGCTGCTGAACAACCAGACCATGGCGATTCCGGCGGCGATCTATGGCGTGCTGATGTTCTTCACCGCCGGAGCGTTCGGTTGGTGGGTGAGCCGTGGGGTGAAGAAGGAGGTGGTTTCGCAGGCGGTGGTTTGAGGCTGGCTGGAGCAGCCCTGAAGGTTCGGCGCAGCACTGCGCCCAAAAGCCTCGTCCCTGCACCCACCCCAGCTCAATCCGGCCAATGCCAGGCCGGCTCATCGAACATCCCTTGCCCGCGAATGCGCGTCTGCCCCAGTTCCTTCTCCAGGTGGATGGCGTTGCACTCCGGGTGTTCTTCCAGGGTCGCGATCAGCCGCGCGGCGTGGGACACCACCCACACCTGGGTGTGTTCGGAGGCGCGGATGATCAGGCGGCCCAGGGCCGGCAGCAGGTCCGGGTGCAGGCTGGTTTCCGGTTCGTTGAGCACCATCAGCGACGGCGGCCTGGGGGTGAGCAGGGCGGCCACCAGCAGCAGGTAGCGCAGGGTGCCGTCGGACAGCTCGGCTCCGCTCAGCGGGCGCAGCAGGCCGTGCTGCAGCAGTTGCACGGCGAAGCGCCCGCCGGCCTGGAAGTCGATGTCCAGGCGCGCGCCGGGGAAGGCGTCGGCGATGGCCGCGTCCAGCGCCTCGGCGTCGCCGATCTCGCGGATGGTCTGCAACGCCGCCGCCAGGTCGCGACCGTCGTGGTGCAGCACCGGCGTGCGGGTGCCCAGCTGGGCCAGGCGCGCCGGGGCTTCGGCGTCGCTGCGGAAGTGGTCGTAGAAACGCCAGCCGCGGATGCGCTCACGCAGGCGGAAGACCTCGGGGCACTGCGGGTCGTTGCCGATCTGCGCGAACAGGCTGTCGAAGGTCGGCAGGTGCTGCGCCTTCACTTCCCAGCTGCGGCCTTCGCGCAGGCGCACCATCGGCCCGTTGCGGTCCACCAGCAGCGACGCCGGGCGGTACACCGGGCCGGCCCAGATGCATTCACGCTTGATTTCCGGGTCCAGGCCGAAGGCGCTGACCAGCGGCGGGGGCGGCAGGCCGAGGGCGATGGCGTAGCCGAAGTCCTCGCCAGCGAAGCCCAGACGCAGGCGCACCACGTCCTTGCGCGGGCCGCCCTGGACTTCCACTTCGCCCTTGCGCATGCGCCGCGAAAGGGTTTCCGGGCCGGCCCAGAAGGTCGAGTCCAGCCCGCCTTCGCGGGCCAGGGCGTTGACCACGCCGCCTTGGGCGGTCTCGGCGAGCAGGCGCAGGGCGCGGTACAGGTTGGACTTGCCGCTGCCATTGGCGCCGGTGATCAGGTTCAGCCGGCCCAGCGGCAGCACCAGGCTGTTGATCGAGCGGTAGTTGGCGACGGCCAGGGTGTGCAGCATGCGGGCGTTCCACGGTAAGGCGAACGCCCGATGCTAGCAGATGCGCCCTAGGGCGCGCGGCGCCAGTTCAGCACCAGCTGGGTGGCCAGCCCGGCGACCAGGCCCCAGAAGGCCGAGCCGACGGAGAACAGCGTCAGCCCCGAGGCGGTGACCAGGAAGGTGACCATGGCCGCCTCGCGCTGGCGGGATTCGGCCATGGCGTTGCTCAGCCCGTTGGTGATCGAGCCGAGCAGGGCGAGGGCGGCGATGGACAGCACCAGGGCCTTGGGCAGCGCGGCGAACAGCGCCGCCAGGGTGGCGCCGAAGATGCCCGCGACGCCGTAGAAGATGCCGCACCAGAGCGCCGCGGTGTAGCGCTTGTGCGGGTTCTCGTGGGCTTCCGGGCCGGTGCAGATGGCCGCGCTGATCGCCGCCAGGTTGATGCCGTGGGAACCGAACGGCGCCAGCAGCAGCGAGGCGATGCCGGTGGTGGAGATCAGCGGCGAGGCCGGCACCTGGTAGCCGTCGGCGCGCAGCACGGCCAGGCCGGGCATGTTCTGCGAGGCCATGGCGACGATGAACAGCGGGATGCCGATGCTGATGGTGGCGGCCAGGGAGAAGCTCGGCGTGGTCCATACCGGTTTCGCCACTTCCAGCTGAAAGTGGCTGAAGTTCAGCAGGCCCAGCGCGCCGGCCAGGGCCACGCCCACCAGCAGCGCGACGAACACCGCGTAGCGCGGCGACAGACGCTTGGCCAGCAGGTAGCTGAGGAACATCGCCACCACCAGCAGCGTCTGCTGCTCGGCGGCGCGGCAGATCTCGATGCAGATGCGGAACAGCACCCCGGCCAGCAGGGCGGCGGCCAGCGAGCCGGGCACCTGGCGCATCAGCCGCTCGAAGCTGCCGGTGACGCCGCAGAGGGTGATCAGCCCGGCGCAGACGATGAAGGCGCCTATGGCTTCCGAGTAGGGCACGCCCGGCAGGCTGCTGATCAGCAGGGCGGCGCCGGGGGTGGACCAGGCGATCACGATCGGCGTGCGGTAGCGCAGGGTCAGGCCGATGGTGGTCAGGGCCATGCCGATCGACAGCGCCCAGATCCACGAGGAAATCTGCGCGCCGCTCAGCCCCGCCGCCTGGCCGGCCTGGAACATCAGCACCAGCGAGCTGGTGTAGCCGGTGAGCATGGCGACGAAGCCGGCCACCACGGCGGCCGGGGAGGAGTCGGCGAAGGGGCGCAGGCGCGCGCTGGTCGAATCGGTCATGCGGGGGTGATGTCCACGAACAGGGGGTAGAGGGAGGCGACCAGCAGCAGGGCCATGCCGATGTTGAACGCGCGGCGTCGCGCCGGCTGTTCCAGCCAGTGCCGCAGCACGCTGCCGAGCACGGTCCAGACGCCGACGCTGGGCAGGTTGACCACGGCGAAGAGTACCGCGATCAGCACCACGTTGCCGACGAAGCCCTGCTGCGGCGTGTAGGTGGTGATGGCGCCGATGGCCATGATCCAGGCCTTGGGGTTGACCCATTGGAAGGCCGCCGCCTGGAGGAAGCTGAACGGCTTGCCGGCCTCGCGCCCGCTGGCCTGCGGGGTGCCGGTGCGGGCGATGCCCCAGGCCAGGTACAGCAGGTAGGCCGCGCCCAGGTAGCGCAGCGCCTGGTAGGTGAAGGGCAGGGCGTGGAACAGCTGCGCCAGGCCCAGGCCGACGGCGACCACCAGCAGCAGGAAGCCGACGCTGATGCCGAGCATGTGCGGGATGGTGCGGCGCACGCCGAAGTTCACTCCGGATGCGAGCAGCATCATGTTGTTCGGCCCGGGCGTGATCGAGGTGACGAAGGCGAAGCCGATGAAGGCGGCCAGGAGTTCGAGGGGCATGGCGGCACGCGTCTTGTGGTTTTTTCGCAGCCTAACCCCGCCCCGGGGGCCTGTCGCGTAACAGCCAGGGGCGGATCGGCCCATACAGTGGCGCGCGGCGCGCCGGCTGGATATGGTGGGTGGATCGCAGTGGCGGAAATCCTCCATGGAGCACAACCCCTACGCCGCGCCCAAGGTCGAGCTGATCGAGGCGCGCGCCGCCGGCAGCCTCGCCGGTGGCGGCTGGAACCCGGGGCACTTGCGCCTGCTGGCCTGGCTGAGCCTGGCGCTGCTGCTGGCCCAGCTGGTGCTGTTCGGCCTGTCGTTCCTCGGCGGCCACGGCGGCGCGCTGGACAGCTACAGCCTGTGGCTCGGCGTGCTCTGCACCTTGCTGGGCTGTTACCTGAGCTGGCGCGCCACGCAGTTCCTGGTCGAGCGCTTCGGCGCGCGCGGCATGGCCTGGCCGCTGTGGCTGTCGATCGGTCTGGCGGTGCTCATGCAGGCCTACGCGGTGGTCTTCGACGCGCAGCTGGACGGTACGCCGAACGTCGAGCTGGCGGGCTTCATGGCGCTGTTCCTGCCCAGCGGCCTGGTGGGGCTGTGGTACGGCGTGCGGGTGCTGAAGATCGGCCTGCCGTACCCCTCGGTGAAGGTGCTGGGCTGGCTCGACGTGCTCTCCGGGGTGTGCATGGCCAGCGTGCTGCTGTTCATCCCCGGCACCCTGCTGGCGGCCGCGGCGCTGGTGCCGCTGGCGCTGATGTTCCTGCGCGGCGCGCGCGAGCTGGAGGGTGGCGCTCAGCCTTCCTGAGTGGCGTGGGCCAAGGCCTGGCTCACCGCCAGCCAGCCGTGCACGGCGTCCTCGCCGGCCTCGGCGAAGGCGCGCTGCAGCAGCCGCGCCTGCTCGGCGCTCAGCGCGCGCTCCAGGCGCACGCCTTCGGCGGTGAGGCTGAGCAGGCGCTTGCGCTTGTCTTCCACGGAGGGCTCGCTGCGGATCAGCTGCATCTCCTGGAGCTGGCGCAGGGGGATGTTCAGCGCCTGCTTGGTCACGTCCAGGGTGGCCAGCAGTTCCTTGACGCTCAGCTGCGGCTGGCGCGCGACGAAGAACAGGATGCGGTGGTGCACCCGGCTCAGCCCGCGGCGGGCGAGGATTTCGTCGGGCTTGGCGGTGAACGCCCGGTAGCTGAAGTAGAAGGCCTGGATGGCCTGCGACCAGGTGTCGGCGGAAATTGGGTCAGGCATGTTGACGTATTCCTGCGGCCGTCGTAGTTTCGGTCAAGCAGTTTGACTTATTTTCTCCTGCCCACGCTACCGGTGAACCCATGGCCTTCTCCGAACGCATCGCCCGCCTGAAGGGCTCCCTGATCCGTGAAATCCTCGCCGCGGCGCAGCGCCCGGAAGTGATGTCCTTCGCCGGCGGGCTGCCGGCCGAAGCCATGCTGCCCAAGGTCGACTGGGCGGCGATGCCGAAAAGCCTCGGCCAGTACGGCATGAGCGAGGGAGAGCCGGCCCTGCGCGAAGCGGTGGCCGCCGAAGCGCGGGCGCTGGGCGTGCCCTGCGAGGCGAGCCAGGTGCTGATCGTCAGCGGCTCGCAGCAGACCCTCGACCTGGCCAGCAAGCTGTTCATCGACCCGGGCACCGAGGTGCTGCTCGAAGCGCCGACCTACCTGGCCGCGCTGCAGGCCTTCCAGCTGTTCGGCGCCGACTGCCTGAGCGTGCCGCTGGGCGCAGAGGGGCCGGACGTGGCCGCCCTGCGCCAGCGCCTGGAGCGCCACAAGCCGGCCTTCGCCTACCTCATTCCGACCTTCCAGAATCCGTCCGGCGTGCGCTACAGCGAGCGCCGCCGCGACGAGGTGGCGGCCTTGCTCGACGAGTTCGGCGTGACCCTGATCGAAGACGAGCCCTACCGCGAGCTGGTGTTCGACGGCGGCAGCGCCACGCCGCTGGTCAGCCGCCTGAAGAAGGCCAGCTGGATCTACACCGGCACCGTGTCCAAGACCCTGCTGCCGGGCCTGCGCGTGGGCTTCCTGATCGCCAGCGCAGACCTGTTCCCGTACCTGCTGCGGCTCAAGCAGTCGGCCGACCTGCACACCAACCGCGTCGGCCAGTGGCAGGCCCTGCAGTGGCTCGGCAGCGAGGCCTACCGCGGCCACCTGGCCGAGCTGCGCGACTTCTACCGCATCCGCCGCGACGCCATGCAGGCGCAGCTGCAGGAGCACTTCGCCGATCTGGCGGAGTGGAACCTGCCCGAGGGCGGGCTGTTCTTCTGGCTGACCCTGAAGCGCCCGATCGACACCCGTAACCTGCTGGACACGGCGTTGCGGCAGAATGTCGCCTTCATGCCCGGCGAACCCTTCTTCATCCACCCCGACCAGCACCCCGGCCACCTGCGCCTGAACTTCAGCCACGTGGCGCCCGAGCGCCTGGGCGAAGGCCTGCGCCGCCTGGCCGCGGTGATCCGCGATGCACAACCGGCCCAGGCCGACTGAGGAGACGATATGTACACCGTTTACGGCGACCGGCTGTCCGGCAACTGCTACAAGGTCAAACTGGTCCTGCACCTGCTCGGCCTGCCTTACCAGTGGCGCGACGTCGACATCCTCAAGGGCGAGACGCAGACCCCCGAGTTCCTGGCGAAGAACCCCAACGGCAAGGTGCCGGTGCTGGAACTGGAGGACGGCACCTGCCTGTGGGAGTCCAACGCCATCCTCAACTTCCTCGCCGACGGCAGCGCGCTGCTGCCGGCGGAGCCGCGCCTGCGCACCCAGGTGCTGCAGTGGCAGTTCTTCGAGCAGTACAGCCATGAGCCCTGCGTGGCGGTGGCGCGCTTCATCCAGTTCTACCTGAAGATGCCGGACGCGCGCCGCGCCGAGTACGAGAGCTGCCTGAAGGGCGGCTACAAGGCCCTGGACGTGATGGAGCAGCAACTGGCGCGCACCCCGTACCTGGTGGGCGAGCGCTACTCCATCGCCGACATCACCCTCTACGCCTACACCCACGTGGCGCACCAGGGCGGTTTCGACCTCTCCGGCTACCCGGCGATCAACGCCTGGATGCAGCGCGTGGCGGCACAGCCCGGCCACGTCGGGATGCTCGACTGAGCGACGACCTGCGTCTGAAAAGACCCGCCATCGAGCGGGTCTTTTCAGTTATGGAGGGCTCTGGATCGGATATTTCAGACAGCTGCATTGACCGGCATCAGCACGCCGGCCAGGCGCTTTCCCTACCCTGTGACCAGCCACGCAATAGCGCAATGGCCGGACCGCAGTGGCAGCGATGCCGGGTTCCGGCGGGGGAGGGAAAGATGGCCTATCTGGTCTGGCAGGATGACCTGAACACCGGCATCCAGGTGATCGACAACCAGCACAAGCGAATCGTCGAGATGATCAACCAGCTGCACGAGGCCCAGGGCACGCTGGACAAGTCGCGGGTCGGCGAGGTGATCGAGGAGCTGGTGGACTACACCCAGTCGCACTTCGCCTTCGAGGAAACCCTGCTGGAGGACGCCGGCTACCAGTTCACCCGTGCCCACAAGAAGGTCCACGAACTGTTCATCAAGCGGGTCTCCGACTACCGCCTGCGCTTCGCCGCCGGCGAGGATGTCGCCGACGAACTCAAGGGCCTGCTCGGGCGCTGGCTGTTCACCCACATCCGCAACGACGACGCCAACTACGTGGAGTCGGTGCGCGCCAGTATGCACGAACTGACCCGCGACCAGGGCCACGGCGGCTGGCTGTCGCGCTCGCTGAAGCGTTTCTTCGGCTGACGCCGGCGGGCGAAACCGCCGCGGCCATCTATGCTCAGTCCAGAACAAGAAAGGACGCCATGGAGGTCCGTGCATGAAACGCCTGTTCAGCGCGCTGCTGTTCTGCTTCGTTTGCCTCGTCCCCTTGCACCTGCCCGCGGCCACCGCGTCGGCGGGTGACGCCGCCCAGGCCCAGCGGGCCCGGCAGTTGCTGGAGAAGGCGGTGGCCTACTACCGCCAGGAGGGCGACAAGGCCTTCGCGGCGTTCAGCCGCCAGGGGGAATTCGTCGATAACGAAATCTACGTCTACGTGCTCGACAGCAAGGGCGTGATGCTCGCCAGCGGCGGCCCCTCGGTGGTGCTGATCGGCCGGGACATCTCGCCGCTGCTCGATCCCTCGCTGCGCACGCAGTTCGCCAAGACGCTGAAAGCGCCGGAAACCGACAAGGTGCAGGAAGCCGAGTACCGCTGGAAGAACTGGGCGGACGGTCGCGTGGAGCGCAAGCACGTCTATTACGAACGCGTGGGCGACCGCTTCCTGGCGGTCGGCTACTACATCCCGCGCGCCGACGCGGCCCGCGCCGAAGCCATGCTGGGCAAGACGGTGAAGGCGGTGGAAGGCAACCCGGACGCCACCTTCAAGCGCATCAACGACCTCGACCAGGGCTTCATCGAGGACGACCTCTACGCCTTCGTGGTGGACATGGACAGCGGCCGCTTCGTCGCCCACGGCTACAACACGCGGATGGTCGGCACCGACTTCGCCAGCCTCAAGGACCCCTCCGGCAACGCCATCGGCCAGGCCATGCTGGCGCTGGCGCGGAGCAAGGGCGAGGGACAGTTCGACTACCAGTGGCGCAACCCGGTGACCAGCAAGGTGGAGAACAAGCACGCGCTGCTGAAGAAGAGCGGGCGCTACCTGGTGGCGGTGGGGTACTACACGGCGGGGGGCTGAGCAGTCCTCGCGCCTTGCTCCAGTTGGTCATCAGCGGTATCTCACTGGAAACCCGTAGGGCGGATAACGCCTACGGCGTTATCCGCCATTGCCATCGGCCTCGGCGCTCGGGCCGACGGCGGATAACCGCGAACGGTTATTCGCCCTACGTCTGTACGTCGCTGCACGGATCGGGGCGCGTATTTCTAACCGTCCACGCACCGTCCACAAAAGGAAAAACCGGCCCTGGGGCCGGTTTTTTCCGTGCGCGCCGCGAACTCAGCGAATCAGGCTGAGGAACTCGCTGCGGGTCGCCGCGTTCTCGCGGAATTCGCCGAGCATCACCGAGGTGACCATCGAGGAATTCTGCTTCTCGACGCCGCGCATCATCATGCACATGTGCTTGGCCTCGATCACCACCGCCACGCCCAGGGCGCCGGTGACCTGCTGCACGGCCTCGGCGATCTGCCGCGACATGTTCTCCTGGATCTGCAGGCGACGGGCGTACATGTCGACGATGCGCGCCACCTTGGACAGGCCCAGCACCTTGCCGTTGGGGATGTAGGCCACGTGGGCCTTGCCGATGAAGGGCAGCAGGTGGTGTTCGCACAGCGAGTACAGCTCGATGTCCTTGACCAGCACCATTTCGCTGTTGTCGGAGCTGAACAGCGCGCCGTTGACGATCTCGTCCAGGGTCTGCTGGTAGCCGCGGCAGAGGTACTGCATGGCCTTGGCTGCACGCTTGGGCGTGTCGAGCAGGCCTTCGCGGGTGACGTCCTCGCCGAGCTGGCTGAGGATCTGCGAGTAATTCTGTTCCAGGGACATGATCTACCTGTAGGGCTTGGCTATGTGGAGCGCAGAGGCGCAGGGTAGGGCGCGCTCGGCGTGCTGGCAAGGGTGCGCGGCGCCGACGGCGCGGTTACTCGTCGCGGCCTTCCAGCATGGTGCGGCGCAGCATCACGTAGAGCGAGCCGGTGCCGCCGTGGCGCGGCAGGGCCGAGGTGAACCCCAGGACCTGCGGGTGCTGGCGCAGCCAGGTGTTGACGTGGCTCTTGAGCAGCGGGCGCTTGCCGTCGGTGCGCGCCGCCTTGCCGTGGGTGACGCGCACGCAGCGCACCTCCAGGCGGGCGGCTTCGGCGAGGAAGTCCCAGAGCAGTTCGCGGGCCTTTTCCACGCTCATGCCGTGCAGGTCGAGGCTGCCCTCGAAGGCGATCTGGCCGAGCTTGAGCTTGCGCATCTGGCCTTCCTGCACACCATTGCTCGCCCAGAACAGCTCGTCCTCGGCGCCGACGTCGATGACGAACTGGTCGGACAGGCCGTCGACCCGCACGCTGTCGGTGCGCACCGTGGCGTTCTGCTGGCGCAGCTTGACCTGCTGGCGGTCGGCCTTGGGCTTGCCGGTGTCGGCCTGGTCCACCGTGATGCGCTTGACGCCGCGCATCTCGTTGGTGAACAGGGAAAATTCGTCGTCTTGCATGGAGCCTCCGCGAAGAGGCGGCATTCTAGCGGATCGCAGGCGAAATTCGGAAATTGCCTTCAGCGTTTGCGCATCAGTCGCGGTGACAGGCTGAGCCCGTCGCCGCGCCGCGCGCGGCGTCGCGCCAGGCGCCAGGCCATCACGCCCAGCCACAGGGCGAGGAGCCCGATCACCAGCAGTATCGCCCCGGCCCCCGGCTCGATGTGCATCACCCCGGCCGCCGGTTGCCGGCGCAGCAGGGCGGCGACGCCGGCCAGCGCCGACAGCACGCCGAAGGTGGCGATGAGCGCGGCGATGGCCGCGGCGAAACGCCAGCGCCAGCGCCCCGGACGCCTGGGGCGCAGGCTGCGTGGATCGAAACTGTCGGACCTCTTCATCCCGGCTTCCTCTTCTGATGAACGAGGCTATGACCGGTCTTGGCGGGAGGGGGTTCCACCCCCACTCGGCTGCCCGAACCGCCCGTCCGGCGCGCTGTGCTGAGTTACAGCCTAATCGCAGCGGCGGCGCCTTGCCGCCGCGCCGGGACGGACGGCGCTCAGACCAGCGCCTGGGCCTGGGCGACCACCGCGGCGAAATTGTCGCCCAGGGCGGCCATTTCCGCGTGGTGCAGGTCGCGCGCCGAGAGCACGCCACCGTCCGGGGTGGGGATGTCGCGGGTGGCGCAGGCGGCGTTGACCAGGGTGCAGCGGTAGCCGTAGTCCTTGGCCGCGCGCACCGTGGTGCTGATGCTCGAATGGGTCATGAAGCCGCAGACGATGATGTCCAGGCGCCCGTTGTGCTGCAGGCGATCATGCAGCTCGGTGCCGGAGAAGGCGTTGGGCAGGCGCTTTTCCACCACCACCTCGCCGGGCAGCGGCGCCAGTTCCGGAAGGAACTGCCCGCGCGGGCCCTGCGGGTCGAGCAGGCCGCCGTGGATGCCCAGGTGGCGCACGTGGACGATCGGCGTGCCCTGGCTGCGCGCGGCGTCCAGCAGCAGGCGGATCTGCGCGACCGCCGCTTCCAGGTCGGGCAGGGCGAGGACGCCGCTGCGGTACTCTTCCTGGGCGTCGATGATCAGCAGCGTGCTCTGGCGGAGGGAGGCGGGCGGATAGCCGCGTCCGCTGATCTTCAGCATGCTGAGCGGTTGGGACATGACGTACTCCTGATAATGCGTATGCCACCATTGTGGTCTGTTCCGCGGGCGCTGTGAATCTATGCGAAACCCGCGCAAAGTGGTATTGACCCCGGCCGACACCAGCCGACCAAGCGCAGGCCCCCGTTGCGCGCCGCCTTGGGCTAGAATGCCGGCCTTTTTTTGCCCGCCGCGAGGAGTGCGCCGTGACCGATTCCCGTTTGCTGACCCTGCGCGACCACATCCGCTGGGCCGTCAGCCGTTTCCACGCCGAGGGCCTGTTCTTCGGCCATGGCACCGACAATGCCTGGGACGACGCCCGCCAGTTGGTGCTGGGCGCCCTGCACCTGCCCTGGGAAATCGCCGATTCCTACCTCGACTGCCGCCTCGAGGACGACGAGCGCGAAGCCCTGCGCGAACTGCTGCGCCAGCGCATCGAGGAGCGCGTGCCCACCGCCTACCTGCTGGGCGAGGCGTGGTTCTGCGACCTGCCTTTCGTCGTCGACGAGCGCGTGCTGGTGCCGCGCTCGCCCATCGCCGAGCTGATCCACGGGCATTTCTCGCCCTGGCTGGCCCAGCGCCCGGCGCGCATCCTCGACCTGTGCACCGGCTCGGGCTGCATCGGCATCGCCTGCGCCTACGAGTTTCCCGAGGCCGAGGTGGTGCTCGGCGATCTGTCCTTCGACGCCCTGGAAGTGGCCAACCTGAACATCGAGCGCCACGAGCTGGGCGAGCGCGTCTACACCGTGCAGGGCGATGGCTTCGCCGGCCTGCCGGGGCAGCGCTTCGACCTGATCGTGTCGAACCCGCCCTACGTCGACGCCGAAGACTTCGCCGACATGCCGCCGGAGTACCACCACGAACCGGAACTGGGCCTGGCCTGCGGCGACGACGGCCTGGACCTGGTGCGGCGCATGCTGGCCGAGGCCGCC
Source organism: Pseudomonas citronellolis (assembly GCF_029335315.1). Lineage (GTDB taxonomy): Bacteria > Pseudomonadota > Gammaproteobacteria > Pseudomonadales > Pseudomonadaceae > Pseudomonas > Pseudomonas citronellolis_A. The sequence goes on along the minus strand of NZ_JARJLT010000226.1, from coordinate 6,057 downwards.
GACCACCTGAGCGAGAAGGGCAGCCTGATCGTCGAGGTCGGCAACAGCCAGGTGCACGTCGAGGCGCTGTACCCGGAAGTGGACTTCACCTGGCTGGAGTTCGCCCACGGCGGGCACGGCGTGTTCCTGCTCTCGGCGGCGCAGTGCCGCGAGCACCAGGCGCTGTTTCGTTCGCGGGTGAACTGACGCCACGCGGAACCTGTCGTAGGAGCGCGCCATGCGCGCGAATCGCGGGCATGGCCCGCTCCTACGCCTGCCCCGGGGTAGGGCGAATAACGCGCCAGCGTTATCCGCCGCCGGCCATTTCGCGCCGATATCCGCCCGTCACCCCGCGACGGGTGTCGGAAGCCTCAGTGCGTCGCCATCCAGATCAGCAGCCCCGCCTGGAACACCGCGAAGATGGTCAGGCAGGCGATGATGAAGCGCAGGCTGGTGTCGTCGCGGCGGAAGGTCTCGATGCGGGTTTCCAGGCGGCGGATCTCGTTCTCCTGGGTCGCCAGGTTCTGGTCGGCCTGTTCCAGCATCGAGGCCGCGTCCAGCAGCGGCAGCAGTTGCACCTTGTCCTTGTTCCAGTCGTCGTACAGCTCGCTGACCCGCCCGGCGCCGTAGCGCGCCTTGATCAGGCGCGAGTCCTCGTATTCGACGTCGAAGCCCTGGGCGCGCAGGAAATGGTCGCGGCGCGCGCGGATTTCCTCGTTGGGCGCGTCCTTGGCGCCCAGGGTGCCGCCCTCGACCTTGTAGTGCGCCCACTTCTGCCGCGCCCAGGCGATGCCCTGGGCCAGCAGGAAGCGGCCCAGGCCGCGGTTGATCGGCTCCAGCGCGAAGCCGCCGTCGGCGCCGAAGCGCACTTCCTTGTTGCGGTGGTCGGCCCACACCTCGAACAGGTTCTGCTCCTTGCGCAGGGCCTGGCCGGGCAGCTGGATGCTCAGGCGCAGCAGGCTCTGCTCGGGACCGTGGCGTTCCACCCGGCCGAGCTGGACGAAGCGCAACGGGCGGGCGCCGGTGTGGCGGTCGGTGGTCAGCGGCGCCAGGCGCAGCAGGCGGAAATGCTCCGGCGCCAGCTCCGACCAGGGGTGCGGGGCCTTGCTGGGCTCGGCGGCGGCGTCGCTGGCGGCGCTGCTCGGTTCGGCGTCGGACATGGGGTTTCCTCGGGCCTGGCCGCTGGCCAGGAATCGCTGACTGTCTGTATGAATACGTTGTAAGTAACGCCTTTCATACAGGTGGTAAGCGATTATCGTCGGAAACGCCGATTTCTTGAGACGTTCGTTTCAGCCCGCGCTGTTGGAAGGCGGATTCTGCGCCGCGCCGCGCTGGATGAAGGTGACCAGCCGTTCGACCAGTTCCCGCGCCAGGGGCAGACCGGGGTCGTTGTAGGACGCCAGCTGTTTCTGTACGTCGGCGGGAACGATGCGCAGGACGTGGTTCATCCCGCCGATCAGCCGCAGCTCGGCGTCCGGCTTGGCCCGCGCCAGCGCCTGGGCGTCGGCCACGTCGACCTGGATGTCGCTGGTGCCCTGCAGGATCAGGGTCGGCTGGCGCACCTCGGCCAGGGCCCGGGCCGGGTCGTGGCGGAACAGCGAGATCAGGTAGGGCTGCACGCTGGGGCGGAACAGGGCGGTCAGCTGCGGCGGCACCTCGGCCACCTGGCGGCCGGCGCGCAGCTGGTCGAGGATGGTGTCGGCGCGCGCCAGCAGCGGTGGCGGCAGGCGCACCGAGAGCTGCTCGCGCAGGACCTTGTCGATCGGCCGGCCGCTGCCGGAAATCAGCGCCAGGGCTGTGGCCTTGCTGCGCGGCGCCGCCAGGCTGGCGATCAGCGCGCCCTCGCTGTGGCCCACCAGCACCTGCGGGCCGAAGCGCGGGTCTTCGGCGAGTCGGTCGCTCCAGGCCACCAGGTCGTCGACGTAGCCGTCCAGGCTCAGTTGCCGTTCGTCCGGCCCGGCGTCGCGGCTGCGGGCGATGCCGCGCTTGTCGTAGCGCACGCTGGCCACGCCGTTGGCCGCCAGGGCCTCGGCCAGGCGGCGCAGGTAGGCGTTGTTGCCGCCCTCGGGGTTGTTGCCGTCGCGGTCGGTGGGGCCCGAGCCGGCCACCAGGATCGCCAGCGGCGGCGGGCTGGCGCGCTGCGGCAGCAGCAGGGTGCCGCGCAGCACGCCGTGGCCGGTGTCCAGGTCGTAGGGGCGTTGCAGGATCGGGGCGGACGCGGCGAAGGTCATGGGAGCGAGGAACAAGCCGAGGAGGGCGGCGAACAGGAAGGTGAGCAGACGCGGCATGGGAAGCTTCATGGACAGCATGATAGCGCTTTGACGGCGAACGCCGCGGAAGGTTCGCAGGGCGGGATGTCGCAGGTATACTGCTCGGCCTTTTCGTTCACCCAAGTCTTCCGCGGAGCCTCGCATGTCCGGCAACACCTACGGCAAGCTGTTCACCGTCACCACCGCTGGCGAAAGCCACGGCCCGGCGCTGGTCGCCATCGTCGACGGCTGCCCGCCCGGCCTTGAGCTTTCCCTGGAAGACCTGCAGCGCGACCTCGACCGGCGCAAGCCCGGCACTAGCCGGCACACCACCCAGCGCCAGGAAGACGACGAGGTGGAAATCCTCTCCGGCGTGTTCGAGGGCAAGACCACCGGCACCCCGATCGGCCTGCTGATTCGCAACACCGACCAGAAGTCCAAGGACTACTCGGCGATCAAGGACCTGTTCCGCCCGGCCCACGCCGACTACACCTACCACCACAAGTACGGCGTGCGCGACTACCGCGGCGGCGGCCGTTCCTCGGCCCGCGAGACCGCCATGCGCGTGGCCGCCGGCGCCATCGCCAAGAAGGTCCTGGCGACCCTGGGCGTCCAGGTGCGCGGCTACATGAGCCAGCTCGGCCCGATCGAGATTCCCTTCAAGACCTGGGACAGCGTCGAGCAGAACGCCTTCTTCAGCCCCGACCCGGACAAGGTGCCGGAGCTGGAGGCCTACATGGACCAGCTGCGCCGCGACCAGGATTCGGTCGGCGCGAAGATCACCGTGGTCGCCGAAGGCGTGCCGCCGGGCCTGGGCGAGCCGATCTTCGACCGCCTGGACGCCGAACTGGCCCACGCGCTGATGAGCATCAACGCGGTGAAGGGCGTGGAGATCGGCGCCGGCTTCGCCAGCATCGCCCAGCGCGGCACCGAGCACCGCGACGAGCTGACCCCGCAGGGCTTCCTGTCGAACAACGCCGGCGGTATCCTCGGCGGCATCTCCAGCGGCCAGCCGATCGTCGCCCACCTGGCGCTCAAACCGACCTCCAGCATCACCACCCCGGGCCGTTCCATCGACGTCGCCGGCAACCCGGTGGAGGTCATCACCAAGGGCCGCCACGACCCGTGCGTGGGCATCCGCGCCACTCCCATCGCCGAGGCGATGATGGCCATCGTGCTGCTCGACCACCTGCTGCGCAACCGCGCGCAGAACGCCGATGTGCGCGTCACCACCCCGGTGCTCGGCCAGCTCTGATCCCGTAGGGTGGGTTAGGCGCGTGTCGCCGGGGTCTGGCCAGGCTCCGAGCTGGGCGCGCCGTACCCCACCGGCCGGTGGCGCCGCTGGTGGGTTACGCGGCGCAGCGGCTCCGGCAGCACCCAAGGGCTTCTTCGCGCCGCGCCGCTAACCCACCCTACGTCAGTATCGATTCCAGCCCATGCCCGCAGCGGTTCCCTACTGGCGCCTGTCCAGCTTCTACTTCTTCTATTTCTGCCTGCTGGGCGGGACCGCGCCGTTCCTCGCGCTGTACTTCCACCACCTGGGCTTCCCCGCCGCGCGCATCGGCGAGCTGGTGGCCATTCCCATGCTGATGCGCTGCGTGGCGCCGAACCTGTGGGGCTGGCTGGGCGACCGCTCCGGCCAGCGCCTGCGCATCGTGCGCTTCGGCGCGCTGTGCACGGCGGTGTGCTTCGCCGGCATCTTCCTCGGCCACAGCTACGCCTGGCTGGCGCTGGTGATGGCCGGGCACGCGTTCTTCTGGCACGCGGTGCTGCCGCAGTTCGAGGTCATCACCCTGGCCCACCTGGGCGAGCGCACCGCCAGCTACAGCCGCATCCGCCTGTGGGGCTCGATCGGCTTCATCTGCACCGTGGTCGGCCTCGGCCGACTGTTCGAGGCCACCAGCCTGGACTACTACCCCTGGGCGCTGCTGGCGATCATGCTGGGCATCGTCGGCGCCAGCTGGTGGGTGCCCAACGCCCAGCCATCCTGGCGCCACGGCGACGCGCCGGCCAGCGGCTTCCTCGAACAACTGCGCCAGCCGGGGGTGATCGCCTTCTACCTGTGCGTGTGCCTGATGCAGCTGTCCCACGGCCCGTACTACACCTTCCTCACCCTGCACCTGGAGAGCCTCGGCTACAGCCGTGGGGTGATCGGCGGGCTGTGGGCCCTGGGAGTGGTGGCCGAGGTGCTGCTGTTCCTGGTGATGCCGCGCCTGCTGGCGCGCTTCAGCCTGCGCCGGGTGCTGGCCGCGAGCTTCCTGCTGGCGGCGCTGCGCTGGCTGCTGCTGGGCGGCCTGGCCGACCACCTGGGCCTGCTGCTGTTCGCCCAGCTGCTGCACGCGGCCACCTTCGGCGCCTTCCACGCCGCCGCCATCCATTTCGTCCAGCGCAGCTTCCAGGCGCGCCAGCAAGGCCAGGGGCAGGCGCTGTACGCCGCCCTGGCCGGCACCGGCGGCGCCCTCGGCGCGCTTTACTCCGGCTACAGCTGGGCTAGCCTGGGTCCGGCCTGGACCTTCGCCATCGCCAGCCTCGCGGCGCTGGCCGCAGCCGTTATCATCCGTACCCGGCTCAAAGAGGAGCGGACATGAGCGCCACCCGTGAACACCTGACCCAGCAGATCATCGACGCCGGGCGTTTCCTGTACGGCCGCGGCTGGTCGCCGGCCACCAGCAGCAACTATTCCGCGCGCCTGGCCGCCGACCGCGCCCTGCTCACCGTTTCCGGCAAGCACAAGGGCCAGTTGGGCGTCGACGACGTGCTGGAAACCGACCTGGCCGGCAACAGCCTGGAGCCGGGCAAGAAGCCCTCCGCCGAAACCCTGCTGCACACCCAGCTGTATGCCTGGCGTACGGAGATCGGCGCGGTGCTGCACACCCACTCGGTGAACGCCACCGTGCTGTCGCGGCTGACCGCCGGCGACCGCCTGGAGCTGGAGGACTACGAACTGCAGAAGGCCTTCGCCGGGGTGACCACCCACGAAGGCCGGGTGACGGTGCCGATCTTCGACAACGACCAGGACATCGCCCGCCTCGCGGCCAGGGTCCAGCCGTGGCTGGACGCGCATCCGGACTGCCCCGGCTACCTGATCCGCGGCCACGGCCTGTACACTTGGGGGCCGCGCATGGAGGACGCCCTGCGCCAGGTCGAGGCCTTCGAGTTCCTCTTCGAGTGCGAGCTGAAGGTGCTGAGCCTGCGCGGCTGAAATCCGGCAGTACCCCGAGGACATAGACCATGAGCAGCCTGACCGTCTACCACGAATCCGCCCCCGAGCAGCCGCTGAAGCTGCTTTGCCATGCCGAGGACATCGCCAGTACCCTGGCCACGGTCGGCGTGCGCTTCGAGCGCTGGCAGGCCAGCGCGCCCATCGCCCCCGGCGCCAGTCCGGACGAGGTGCTCGCCGCCTACGCCCCGGAGATCCAGCGGCTGAAGGACGAGCAGGGCTACGTCACCGTCGACGTGGTCAGCCTCAGCGCCGACCACCCGCAGAAGGACGAGCTGCGCGCCAAGTTCCTCGACGAGCACCGCCACGGCGAGGACGAGGTGCGCTTCTTCGTCGCCGGCCGCGGCCTGTTCACCCTGCACATCGAGGACCAGGTCTACGCCGTGCGCTGCGAGAAGAACGACCTGATCTCGGTGCCGGCCGGCACCCGCCACTGGTTCGACATGGGCGAGCGCCCGCACTTCGTGGCCATCCGCCTGTTCAACAACCCCGAAGGCTGGGTCGCCAGGTTCACCGGCGACGAAATCGCCAAGCGCTTCCCGCAGCTGGAAGACTGATACCGCAACGCTCTTGCGGGTCGTTCCCTGCTCTTCGTAGGAGCGAGCTTGC
>NZ_JARJLT010000225.1 GCF_029335315.1 Pseudomonas citronellolis | reverse complement strand
GTGCGGGCGAGGAAGTGGCTGAGGCCTGCCGCCAGACCCGCTGGGTCGTCGCGGTAATTCGGGCTTTCGTACCAGAACTGGTCACTGAAGGCGTCCGCTTCATCGCGCCAGCTGCCCATGTGTTCGGTGCGCTGGGAGACGAACACGCGGAACGTCTCGATCTCGCCGGTGACCACGCCCTGGTTGGTCAGGCGGTTCACCGTGGCGTAGAGGTTGCCGCCCGCGGCGATCTGGCTGCTGGCGTTGTTCAGTTGGTCGGCGTCGATGCGCAGGTCGCCGCCGGCGCTGATCGAGGACGCGGCGCTGGCCTGCAGCACTTCGAGCTTGTCGCGCTCGGTGATTTCCCAGACGCCGTTGCGCTTGCCGGAGCAGTCGGCGATGGAGTCGTTGAGGTACTTGTAGCAGTTCACCTCGACGATCTGCGCCGTGTACTTGCCGGCGTCGTTGACCACCAGCACGGCGCGGGCGTTGTTCAGCGCGCTGACGTTCAGGCGCATGTCGCCCTGGCTTTCCAGGGTCGCGGAGAGGTTGTCCAGGCGCGCGGCGCGGCTGCCGGCGTCGTCGGCGGCAAGGTCCAGCGCGCCCAGGCTGAAGACGTCGGCGAAGCGGTTGGTGAAGCTGCCGACGCGCAGGGTCATGTCGGCGCCGCTGAAGATCAGGCCGTTTTCGTTGAGCAGGCTTGGGGTTTCGAGGCGCAGGTTGGCGCCGCTGCCGAGGGTGCCGTGGTTGTTCAGACTGGCGGCGTGCACGCGAAGGTCGCCGTCGCTGGTGAGGCGGCCGCTGTTGTCCAGCTGGCCGCCGAGGTCGATGTGCGTGAGGGCGCCACCGGCGATGTTGCCGGCGTTGCTCCAGTCGCCGCCGCGGCCGTTGAAGGTGCCGCTGGCGAGCAATTGGCCGCTGGCGAGTTGGGTCAGTTGGCCGATGTCGAGATTGAGCTCGCGGGCCTGGATCAGGCTGGCGTTGGTCCAGCTGGCGGCCTGGTAACTGAGGCTGCCGTTGGAAATGAAACTGCCGCCGGCGAGGCCGGCCTGGGCCAGGTCGAGGCCGAACTCGCCGCTACCCAGGTGACGCACGCTGCCGTTGTCGTTCAGCAGCGAACCGCTACCGATCAGCAGGTTCTGCGCGGCGCTTTCCAGGCTGCCGTTGCGGTTGTCCAGCAGGCCACTGGTGGTGATCCGGGTGGTGCCCTGCTCACCCAGGGCGCGCAGGCGGCCCTGGTTGTTGTTCAGACTGGCCGCCGCCAAGGTGAGCTGGTTGCTGGCCTCGAACAGGCCGAGGGTGTTGTCCAGCGTGCCACGCAGGCTGAAGTCGATGGAGAGTGCGCTGACCTGGCCGCCGCTGTTGAGGAAGTCGCCGCCGCCGATGGCCAGGCGGTCGTTGGCGAACAGGCTGCCGCCGTGGTTGTTCAGCGTGTCGCTGCGCAGGTCGATGGCCTGGGCGGTGATGCCGCCCTGCTGGTTGTCCAGGCTGCCGACGCGGCCGTCGATCCGGCCCTGGCTGCTGAGCAGGCCCTGCTCGCGGTTGTCCAGGTGATCGAGGTCGAGGCTCAGGCTTTGACCGGCGGCGAACAGGCCCTGGCGGTTGTCGAGGCTGCCGCCGCTGAGGCGGATGAGCTGACCGCCGATGCGGCCGTTGCGGTTGTCCAGGGTCGCGGCGCTAGCGTTCAGATCGCGTGAGGCGATCAGGCTGCCGGCGTTGCGCAGGGTCTGGGCGGTGATCGAGAGATCGCCCTTGCCTTCCGGACTGACGCCGGCTTCGATCACACCGCTGTTGCTGAGGCGCACGGCGCTCAGCTGGACACGGGAGCCCGCCGCCAGGCTCTGCGCATTGCTCAAGGTGCCAGTGGCCTGCACCGAAGCGCTGCCACCGGCATAGGCCGGGCCGCTCAGCGCTATGTCCTGGCCTTTCAGTGCCAGGTCGGCGCTGGCCGAGGCCTGGGCCAGCTCCAGCTTACCGTTGGCGTCGATGCGGATATCGCCGGCACTGGCCGCCATGTTGCCGGCCAGTTTCACGCCGATACCGGCCTCGGTGCCCACCAGGCGGATGCTGTTGGCGTACATGCCGCCGAGTGCGGAACTGTCGATGGCCAGTTGCGGCTTGGCGCTGCCGTCGTCGGGTTTGGTGCTGGCGGCCAGGGTCTCGGCGTCCACCTGGTTGCGCCCCGCCACCACGCTGAGCTGCTTGGCGTACAGGTCGGCGTTGAGCTTGGCGCTGCGGGTGATCAGTTCGAACTGGTCGACGTTGCCAGCGTTGAGCCCAGCGCCCTCGATGCTGATCGCGCCGCCATCGACGTCATAGCCCTGCAAACGCTCGCCGGCGAGGATCGGCTTGCCGGTGGTGAGGGTGATGCGTGGCGTGTTGATGAAGCCGCAGCCGTTGCACGTCACGCCGTGCGGGTTGGCGACGATGACGTGGGCACCCTGCCCGGCCACTTCGGTATAGCCCTGCAATCGCGAAGGGTTGCCGCCGGTGACCTCGTTGAGGATCTTCTGCGCCGCCTGACCCTTGAGGTTGGGGTTGCCCAGCACGATGCCGCCCAGCTGGGTGCTGGCGGTCTTGCCGGTGGCGTTGTTGAGGATCAGGCCCTGCTGGCCGACGGAATAGTCGCTGAACTTGTTGTGCGAGAGTCCCGCGCCATTCGGCGTGGCGATATTGACGATGGGCACCCCGTTGCCCGCCGCGCCCAGGCTGGCGTTGCCACCAGCGGCCGCGTCCACCGCGAGCTGCGCCGCCGTGGCGACGATGGGGTTGAGGAACAGCAGGCCGGCCAGGACGCTGGCCAGCGCCTGGCAGAGGGGGTGACGGATATTCATTCGGATTCGCGGAGGGCAGTTGCAGACCCGCGAACCCTAGGGGGAGTTCATCCGTCAGGCGTTAAGGAGCGTCGCTGTTCGCTGTAGGGCGCATCCCGATCGCGGATCCTGGTCCAGCCCCGCTGGCCCAAGGCTCAGCGCAGCGTGGCGGCGAACGCCTCCAGTTGGGTGATGACGGTGTTCCAGCCGTCGAAGAAACCCAGCTCTTCGTGGCGGTCGCGGGTGGCCGGGTCGGGGTGCATGACCCGCGCGGTGTAGCGGCAGCCGGGGCCTTCGTCGGCCATTTCGATGATGGCGCTGAAGCCCAGCCAGGGCGTGTGCGGCCGCCAGCCGGCGGTGAGCAGCGAGGTGAATGCCAGGCGCTGCTGCGGGACCACTTCGAGGAAGCTGCCGGGGTTGTCGCTGCGGCCGCCGTCGGGGCCGGTCATCAGGGTGTGGAAGGCGCCGCCGGGGCGCAGGTCGAAGGCCAGCACCTCGGTCTGCCAGGGTTTCGGGCACCACCACTGCTTCAGCAGCTCGGGCTCGGACCAGGCGCGCCACAGGGCGCTGCGCGGCGCTTGCAGGACACGGGTGATGATCAGGTCGCGGGGATCAGGGTTTGCGGACATCGCGGGTTTCCTCCTGGTGCAGGCGTTCGACGAATTCCACCATGCGCTCGGCCCGCGCTTCCCACAGGGCGCGCTGCTCGGCCAGCCAGCCCTCGGCTTCGGCCAGGCGCGCCGGGACCAGCTCGCAGGTGCGCGTGCGGCCATGCTTGCGGCTGCGGATCAGCCCGCTGCTTTCCAGCACCCGCAGGTGCTTGAGGAACGACGGCAGGGCCATGTCGAAGGGCTCCGCCAGGGCGGACACCGACCGCGCGCCACGGCCGAGCGCGCCGACGATGGCGCAGCGGGTCGGGTCGGCCAGGGCGTGGAAGACGTCGACGAGGGCGGTGTTTTTGTTAGCCATATGGCTAACTGTAGTCGCCCTTGGGAAAAAGCCAAGCGCCGGAAAGCACGATGCCCTCCGAGGAGGGCATCGCACGACTTACCGGGCGGCGCGCATCACTGCTGGTTCTGCTTGATGCTCACCTTGCCCGCCGACTGGATGTTGACCCCGGTGGACTGGTGGCTGGAGCCCACCTGCAGGTCCAGCGAGCTTTCGCCTTCCGGGCCCTCCTCCTCTTCCCCGGCCTTGGCACCCTCGGCGGCTTTCGCCGGTTCGGCCTTCTTCGCCGGCTGGGCGGCCTTGCTGTCGCCGCCGGAGGCCGGCTCCGAGCTGCTCTTGCCACTGACCGAGGCCTCGGCCTGGATACCGAAGCTGGACGAGCTACTCTGCGCGGCCTCCTGCTTCACCTGGCCGCCGGCGCTGATCGAGGTGTCGCCGCCGGACTGGATCTGCGTGCCGACCAGGGTGGTGTCCTTGCCGCTGCTGATGCTCACGCCCTGGCCGCCGCTGATCGAGCCGACCCGCGCGGTATCGCTGGACGCGGTGCTGTAGCCCACGCCGACGCCCGCCTCGCCTTCCTTCTCGGTGCCGCCGCTGTCGCTCTTGCCCGAGGAGGCGCTGCCGCTCAGGGAAAGCCCGACCTCGGAGCTGCTGGAGGTGTCCCGCGCTTCCTTGAAGGTGGCGTTGCCGCCGGCGTCCACGCTGGCCTTGCCGCCGGCGGCGATGTCGGTGCCTTCGAAGGTGGCGTCGCCGCCGGTCTTCACCGTGACGTTGCCGCCGGCCTGGATGCTGCCGGTGCGCGCGGTGCTGGAGCTTGAGCTGGAGTGGCTCATGTCGTAGCTGGCCGAAGCGCTGGCGTCGCTCTCGGAGACCTTCACCTCGACGCTGATGTCGTGGCTGCTGCCGCTGGAGCTGCTGGTGTCCTGGGCCGCCTTGTAGTCCAGGGAGCCGGCGCTGATCGAGGTGTCGCCGCCGGACTGGAACTGTGTGCCGACCAGGTTGGTCTCGTCCTTGCTGGTGGAGCTGATGTTGCCGCCGGCCTTGAAGCCGCTGGTGACGGCGGTGCTGGATTTCTCGCTGTCGCTGGAAATCGAGCCCTCGTAGGAGGCCTTGCCGCCGATCCCGCCGCCGGCCGAGCTGCCGCCCGAGGCGCTGGCGCTGGCCTCGACCCCGGCGGATACGCCGATGCGCGCATCGTGGCTCTGCGCGTCGCTGCTGGACCAGCTGGAGTCGGACACCGCCTCGTCGTGGATCGCCCGCGCGGTCTGGGTGATGTTGCCGCCCGCCTCCACCTGGGTGCCCTGGTCGGTGATGGTGTCGCTGGCGTTGCGGGTGAAGTTGCCGCCGGACTTGAAGCTGTTGGTGACCTGGGTCACCGAGCCTTCGCTGTTGCTCTCCGCCTCGTAGGAGTAGCGCAGGCCGGCGCTGACTTCCGCCGAGGCGCTGCCTTCGGCGTCGGCCTTGCCGGTGGAACTGGCCGAGGCGCTGCCCGACGCCGAGGCGCTGGTGCCCACATAGACGCCGGCGGTGTGGGTCTGCGCCGAGCTGCTGCTGGTGCTCACGTCCTGGGCGGCGACGTTGCGGATGTCGGTGGCGTTGATGTCCATGTTGCCGCCGGATTCCACCTGCGCGCCCTGGAAGGTCGCGGTGCCCTTGGCGTTGATGCTCATGTCGCCGCCGGACTTCAGGGTCGAGGCCGAGTTGCTCAGGTTGTAGCTGGACTCCTCGGAATGCTCGTGGCGCGCGCCTATGGTGGTGGTGGTGCTCGCCTCGGCACCGGCTTCGGCGCCCGCGCCGGCCACGCCGAGGCCGCTGACGCCGGCGGAAGCCGAGGCCCCGGCCTTGGCCGACGCGTCGTTGTAGATGCCGACGGAGGTGGTGTTGGTGGTGCTGTCGTGCCACTCCTCGTTGCGCCCGGTGAGCACCTGCACGTCCTTGGCGTCGACGTTCAGGTTGCCGCCGGCCTCGACGTTGGAGCCCTGCACGGTGACGGTGCCGTCGCTCTTCATGTCCAGGTTGCCGCCGACCTTGAGGTTGGAAGCGACGCTGGTGTTCTTGCCGTCGTGGCTGGTGGTCACGCTGGTTTCGGCGAGCTTGAGGTTCGCCGAACCGCCGGCGCTGGCCTCGGCCGAGGCGCCCGCCTGCATGCCGCCGGCGCCGGCCAGGGCCTTGGCCTCGGCGCCGCCGGAGCTGTCCGCCTTGAGGAAGGTGGTGGTCTCGGTGCGGGTGGTGGTGCGCTTCTCGTCCAGGCCGTCGAGCACCGAGATGCCCTGCTTGGCGTCGAGGCTGGCGTTGCCGCCGATGTCGACGTCGGAGCCCTGGATGACCATCGACTTGCCGGCGTTGACGTCGGCGTTGCCGCCCACGCTGAGGGTCGAGCCGACGTTGGTGCCGGTGAAGTCGGTGGTGGTGGTCTTCTGCGTGCCGTAGAGGCCACCGCCGACGCCCAGGCCGGACTTGCTGGTGACCGTGGAGACGGTTTCCTTGTCCTGCCGCGCTTCGACGCGGAAGTCGCCGCCGGCGTCGACGCCGAGGTCGCCGCCGACCTTGGCCTGGCTGCCGGCCAGCACGGTGTCGCCGCCGCTGCTGATCTTCAGGTTGCCGCCGGTGGACAGGGTCGAGCCGATGTTCTTCTCGGTCTGTACGTTGGTGGTGGTCGAGCTGCCGCCGAGGAAGCCGCCGTGGGACACGGTGTCGGTGGTGGCGCGGGAGTCGACGATGGTGTCGACGGTGACGTTGCCGCCGGCCGCCAGCGAGGCGTCGCCGCCGGCGCTGACATTGGCGCCCTTGACGTTGATGTCCTTGGCCGCGTCGATGTTCAGGTCGCCGCTGGACTCGATGCTGGCGGTCTTGCCGATGGCGGTGCCGCGCGAGGCGTTGTCGCCGTTGGTGATGGCCAGGGTCTGGTTGGTCACGCTGCCGCCGGTGGAGGTGACGCTGACGTCGCCACCTTTCAGGGTGCCGCTGGTGTTGGTCACGTCGCCGCTGGTCTTCACCGTCAGCGAGTTGCCGCCGGCGATGGTGCCGCCGGTGTTGTTCAGGGCGTCGCCGGCGATGTTGACGTTGCTGCCGGAAATCACCGCGCCGCTCTCGACCGCCGCGACAGTGGTCGGTGCCAGGTAGACGCGCGGGGCCAGGACCTTCTGCCCGCCGACATCCACCTCCTCCATCCAGACGATGTCCTGGGTCAGGTTCGCCGCCTGCTCCGGGGTCAGCGCCTTGCCGAATTCCAGGCCCAGGCTCTGGCCCTGCTCGTAGGCCTGGTCCATCAGTTTCTGCATCTGCGCGGCTTCGTTGTCGTAGCCGGCGATGACGTTGTTGCCGGTCAGCTGGATCAGCTGCTGGCGGATCAGGTAGGCCTCGTAGTTGGCGTCGCCCAGGCGCTTCTGCACGTCGTCCGGGTTGTAGCCGTAGCGCTCGGCCAGGTAGTCGGAGCCGACGAAGTCCGAGCCCACGGCGTAGTTGGGGTTGGTCTCGACCAGGTACTTGGCCTTCGGGTCCTTGCTGACCACGAAGTAGCCGTTGGGGTTGGTCGGCAGGCTGATGTTCAGGCCCGGCAGCACGGAGCCGCCGGACACGCCGCTACCGCTGCCCGCGCCCGAGGCGCTGTTGCTGCCGGTCGCGCTGCCCGCCCCGCTGGCACTGCCGGCGTTGCTCCCGCCGCTGGTGCTGTTGACGCTGGCGCCGACGCTGGAGCCCCGCTTGACCAGGCTCTCGTCGTCCGGCCAGGGCGAGCCGATGTTGTTCAGGGTGCCAGAGGTAAAGTTCACCGTGCCGCCATAGATGCCCGCGCCGCTGGAAGCCACGGTGCTGGCGCCGACGAAGGCCGCGCCGGCGATGGCCGCTTCCTTCGCCTGGTTGACATCCCGGTACGACACCCAGCCTTCGCCGACGGCCCAGTGGCCGCCACCGGGGGTCCAGTTGTCCCAGTTGAAGTCGTCGTCGTCCGGGCCGTTGGGGCCGCCGTCGTCCTTGCCGGTGCAGCCGGCGGTGCCGTTGTTCCAGTAGCACAGGTACTGCGGGTCGCTGTCGATGCGCGCCCAGTAGATCCAGTTGCCGCCGTCCTCGATGGCGATCCAGCGGCGGGTCAGGTTGTACTTGTAGAGCACCAGGTCCTGGTTGGTGAAGGTACCGCTGCCACCGATGTTCACGGTATTGGCGGAAATCACCGCGCCATCGTTCAGGCCGCTGGCGCCGTAGTTGATGGATAGCGTGCTGCCGGCGCCGTTGGCGATGATCTGCGCCTTGGTCAGCCCGGTCACCAGGGCGGTGTCGAGGGTGTTGCCGTTGCTGTCGACGAAGTGCTCGGTGCGGGTGATGTCCTGGTTGTAGACGTCGGCGTTCATGCCGTCGCTGCCGGCGCCGTCGTCGGCGATCTCGACGCTGTGTTCGCCCCCTGGCACCGCCACGGCACCGTCCCAGGCCTTGCCGATGGCGCCGCCGTTGTACAGGGTCTGGTTGACGAAGGAGTTGCTGGTGGTGATGGTGCCGTTGCCGGCGATCACCACCGCGCCGTTGTTGACGAAGTCGCGGCTGCTGGAAGTCAGCGAACCGCTGCTGTTGATCTCGGCGTTGCTGCGGTTGCGCACGGTGCCCGAGCTGGCGGTGAGCTTCAGCGCGGTGCCGGCGTAGAGCGAACCGTAGTTGTCGATGTTGCCGCTGGAGGCGGTCAGTGCCAGCTGTTGCAGGCCGGCGATGCCCGCGGTGGCCGAGTTGTAGAGGCTGGCCGCCTGCACCGTCAGGTTGGTGTTGGCGAGGATCAGCGCGTAGTTGTTCAGGGCGCCGCTGGCGTTCAGGGTGACGCTGCCGCTGCGGGTGGCGCCGACGATCTTCGCGCTGCTGTTGCTGGCGCCGCCGTTGGTGAGCGAGGCCAGGGTTGCGGTCAGGCTGCCGTTGGCCTGCAGGGTGCCCTGGTTGTTCAGGACCACCGCGCGACCGGCTTCACCGAGGGTCAGGTCGGCATTGGTTACCAGGGTGCCGTTGTTGTTCAGCTGGCTGGCCTGGACGTCCAGGTCGCCGTTGGAATGCAGGCTGCCATAGTTGGCCAGGGTGCCGCTGATATCGAGGTTGCTGGTACCACCGAGCACGGCGCTGTTGAGGCTGGCGGTGGTGTTGCTGGCGCTGCCGTTGGTGAGCGAGGTCAGGGTCGCGGTCAGGGAGCCGTCGGACTGCAGGGAACCCTGGTTGTTCAGGGTCAGGGCGCGGCCGGTTTCACCGAGGATGAGATCGCCCTTGCTGACCAGGGTGCCGTTGTTGGTCAACTGCGTGGCCTGGATATCCAAGTCCGAGTTGGACTGCAGGGTGCCGTAGTTGCTCAGGTTGCCGCTGACGTCCAGGCTGCTGGTACCACGCAGCACGGCGCCGCTGAGCTGCGCGGCGGTGTTGCCGGCGCCACCGTTGGTCAGCGCGGCGAGGGTCGCGGTCAGGTTGCCGTCGGCGGTGAGCTTGCCCTGGTTGTTCAGGGTCAACGCCGGGCCAGCGGCTCCGAGGGTCAGCTCGCCGTTGGTGCCGAGGGTGCCGTAGTTGTTCAGCTGGGCCGCCTGGATATCCAGGTCCGAGTTGGACTGCAGCGTGCCGTAGTTGCTCAGGTTGCCGCTGATGTCCAGGCTGCTGGTGCCGCGCAGCACGGCCGCGTTGAGTTGTGCGGCGGTGTTGCCGGCGGCGCCGTTGGTGAGCGCGGCGAGGGTCGCGGTCAGGCTGCCGTCGACGGTCACCTTGCCCTGGTTGTTCAGGGTCAGCGCCGGGCCGCCGGCGCCCAGGGTCAGGTCGCCGTTGACCGCCAGGGTGCCGTTGTTGTTCAGCTGGCTGGCCTGGACGTCCAGGTCGGCGTTGGAACGCAGCGTGCCGTAGTTGCTCAGGGTGCCGCCGACCTTCAGGTCAACGTCGCCGCTGTCGTGGGCGCCTTCGATCACTGCATTGGCGTTGCCGGCGCTGCCGTTGCTCAGCGAGTCGAGGGTGGCCTGCAGGTTGGCGGCGCTGCGCAGCGTGCCCTGGTTGTCCAGGGTCATCGAGTGGCCGCTGGCGCCGAGGGTCAGGTCGCCTACCGACTCCAGCGAACCGCCGTTGAACAGGCTGGCGGACTGGATGGTCAGGTCGGTGCTGGCGAGCAGCTTGCCGTAGTTGTTCAGCGCGCCGCCGACCTGCAGGTTGGTGCGGCCGTCGCGGTTGGCGCCCTGGATGCTGGCGCTGGAATTGCTGGCGCTGCCGTTGGCGAGCGAGTCGAGCTTGGCGGTCAGGCTGCCGTCAGCCTGCACCGAACCCTGGTTGTTCAGCCCCAGGGTATGGCCGTCGGCGCCGAGGTTCAGGTTGCCGCTGGTCTGGATCGAGCCGCTGTTGTTCAGCTGCGCCGAGGCGTCGCTGGCCTTGAGGGTCATGTCGCCCGCGCTCTGCAGGCTGCCCTTCTGCTCCAGGGTGCCGGAGGCCGCCGCGGTCAGCGTGGCCTTGCTCTTCAGGCTGCCGCCGCTGCCGACCTTGAGGTCGCCGGCGCTGGCCAGCAGATTCATGTTGCCGACCGATTGCAGCGAGGCGTTGGCCAGGTCGATCTCGCCGCTGTCGGCGCTGATGCTCAGGGCGTTGCTGGCGCCGGCGTTGGAGCCGCTGTACAGCGTCGCGCCGAGGGCGCCGACGTTGAAGGTGCCGGTTTCCACGCCCAGGTCGTTGCCGGCGCCCCAGCTGGAGCCGTCGACGCGGGTCGCGCCGCTGATGTCCAGGTGGCTGTCGGCGCTGGCGAAGCGGGCCGCGCCGGACGAGCTGTCGGTGAGGCTGCCAGCCTCGATATCGAGGTTGCGGCCGGCGCTCAGCGCGCCCTCGTTGAGGGTCACGCCACCGCCGTTCTGCGCGGTCAAGGCCAGGTCCTGCTTGGCGCTCAGGCGCGCCTGGCTGCCGGAGACGGTGATGGCGCCGGCATCGCTGGCGTCGCTGCCGGTGTAGGTCACGGCGAGGTCGCGCTGGGCGCTGACGCTGCTGTTCAGCTCGATCTTGCCGGCGCTGGTGAGGGTGAAGTCGTCGGCGCTGGCCGCCGCTTCGCCGCGCATGCGCACCCCTACCCCGCCTTCGGTGGCGAGCAGGCGGATGCGGTTGGCGTACATGCCGCCCAGGGCGGTGGAGTCGATGGCGTACAGCGGCTTGTCGGCGCTGCCGGCCTTGGCCGTGACGCTGCGGTCGGCGTAGGCGAAGTCGTTGCTGCCGGCGACCACGCCGACGTCCTGGCCGTTGAGCTGGCCGTCGAGTTTCACCGAGCGCGCCACCAGGTCGAGTACCTGCTGATTGCGCGCGTCGATGCCGGCGCCTTCCACGAGGATGTCGCCCTGGGTCACCGAGAAGCCGGCCACGCGGCCGTCGGCGCCGATGGTCGGCACGCCGGTGGTCAGGGTCGCGCGGTCGCTGTTGATGAAGCCGCAACCCGAGCAGGTGATGCCGTAGGGGTTGGCGACGATCACGTCGGCCTTGCCGCCGACCACCTCGGTGTAGCCCTGCAGCGAGGAACGATTGGGCGCCACCACCTCGTTGAGGATGACCTTGGCCTCGTTGGTCAGGTTGACGTTCGGTACGATCTGCCCGGCCAGCTGCGATTGCAGCGCGCCGGCCTTGGTCAGCGCCGAGTTGTTGTTGAGCACCTGGCCGGTGGGGTCGACGTTGTAGTTCAAATAGCGGTTATGCGATACGCCGGCGCCGTTGGCGGTGGCGATGTCGACCACCTGCACGCCGTTGGGCGCGTTGTACACCTGAGTGTTGCCGCTGGCCACCTGGGTGCCGGCGGCCATCACCGTATTGATGCTCAGCGCCGCGCAGATCGGCGTGAGCAGGAACACGCCGGGGCGGCTGCCCAGCCACAGGCCGGCGCGTTCGCCGCGCTTACCGCGCACGCTGGCCAGCTCGGAGACGACCACGAAGGCACCGCGGGCGACGCTCCAGATGATCCGGAAGACATGGTTCATGGTCTATGTCCTTATAGGGCCAGGCTGACGTTGAAGAAGGTGGAGTCGCCGTCCGCGGCGGAGCCCAGGTAACCCGGCGAGCTGATCGGGTGCGATTCCAGCAGGTCGATGCTGAGCGCGCCGTAGTACAGGCCGAGGCCGGCGGAGACGCTGCTCAGCTCGCCGCCGGGGGTGTTCGGCGCGCGGTTGCGCACGCTGCCGTAGTCGGCGCCCAGGTACGGGCGCAGGGTCAGCGCGCGGCCGCCGATCAGGGCCAGCGGGCGGGTCCAGCTGAGGTCGTTGCGCAGGTAGTAGCCGTGGTCGCCGCTGATCGGCGTTTCGGCGAAGCCGCGCACGGTGAAGGGGCTGCCGATGGACAGTTGCTCCGAGCCGTAGAGCACGTCCAGTGCGTACTGGCCGGAGAACGAGGAGTTCAGCGAGAAGCTTTCGCCGGCCAGCTGGAACGGCCGGTAGTAGCTGACGCCGTACTTGAGCTTGGTGAACTGCGCGCGCGGCGCCCAGTCCGGCAGGTGGTCGGCGTCGTCCAGTGCGTCGAACCACTTCAGGCCGCGGGCCACGCCGCCGCTCAGGGTCAGGGCGCCGCCGGCGACCTGGGTGGTGAAGTTGGAGTCGAGGTCGAACACCGTCAGGTTGCGGCTGCTGACTTCCAGCAGGATGCCTTCCAGGTAGTTCTCGCTCTTCTTCTGGGTCAGCGAGCCGGACAGCGTCCACAGCGACTGCTGGCCGCGCCAGAGCACGTGGTCCAGGCGTATCGAGTAGTTCTTCGAGTTGCCGTTGGTGTGCAGCTTGGCGCCGCTGGGCGCGCTGAGCAGGCTGGCGTACTCGGAGTCGGAGGCGCTCAGGCTGAGGGTGCTGTAGCCCAGCGGGATGACGTACGACAGGTTGCTCAGGTAGGACGAGTGCTGGCCGGTGTCGTAGGGCTGCGAACGCTGGTGGCTGAAGCTGATGTAGTCGTTCAGGCCCAGCGGGTTGTCCAGCGCCAGGTTGGCGCCCAGCTGGTTCTGCCCGGTGGCTTCCTGGCCGTAGTTGTCGAAGCTCAGGCCGGCGTGCCAGCGCCGGGTCGGCGCGTTGTGGAAGGTCACCACGCTGTCGCCGGGCGCGCTGCCGGGCTGGATGTCCATGGTCGCGTCGTTGGAGCGCAGGCGGTTGATCTGGTCCAGCGCCTGTTCCAGGTCGCGCAGGTTCAGCGGCTTGCCGAGCATGCCGAGGGTCACCCCGGGCAGCCACACGGAATCCTTGCCGCCGTCGTCCAGCAGCACGCTGCGCAGCTTGCCCTCCTCGATCTGCACCTGCAGCTTGCCGGTGGTCAGGTCCTGCCCCGGCAGGTAGGCGCGCGCCGCCACGTAGCCCTTCTCGATGTAGGCGTTGGTGAAGGCGCCGAGGATGCGTTCGATCTCCGCCACGCCCAGGCACTTGTCCTGGTACGGGGCCAGCAGTTCGTCGACGCGGGCCTTGCTCAGCAGGGTCACGCCGGTCACCGAGATGCTGCGGATCTCCCGGCAGGTGGCCGAGACCCGGTCCGGGGTCGCGCGCGGCTGCACTTGCAGGCGCGTGGGCGCCGCTTCGGAGTTGAGGTCCTGCTGGCGCTGGCGCTCGATCTGTTCGCGCTGCTGGTTCTGCAGGCGGTCGGCCTGGCGCACGGCGGCGCCGATGTCCGCGCCGGGCTGGGCGGCCTGGGCGAGGTTGAACAGGCTGCACAGGGAAACCACGACAACGGGGCACAGCGGGGCCAGGGGAAAACCTCGGAAACGAGGCTCCAGGGAAGGGGCGAAGCGCATCGGGTTGCTCACAAACTGGGAAGTGTTGGTGGCGGGCCCTCGATCGTCCTGATCGGGGCGCCTTTATCGTTGATCGGCGCAGATGATAGCGTTTTGGAATTAAAACGCTATAGCTGGCCGTCACCCTTGCTGTCCCGATTTGTCACTGTCGTCCCACGAGCCGCTCTAGGCCGCGCTCGCCGGCTGATTCACAGGTGTGAACGCCCCCTTGCCATTGGCCACCGGGTGGGCCCCGGTGGCGCGTCGGGTCAGACGCCGGACTTGATGCGGCTCCAGTCGCGGGTGATCAGACGCAGGATCGCCGGCGCCGGCGGTAGGCTGACGTACATGCTCTTGACCAGCTGCGCGTCGGGGTAGACCGCCGGGTTGTCGCGCACCTTCGGGTCCATCAGCGCCTTGGCCGGCAGGTTGGCGTTGGCGTAGTGCAGGTAGTCGCTGGTGCGGGCGATCACGTCCGGGCGCATCAGGTAGTTGATGAAGGCCTGGGCGCCTTCGGGGTTCTTCGCGTCCTTGGGCACCGCCAGGTTGTCGAACCAGATATTGGTGCCCTCCTTCGGCACGCTGTACTCCACGTCCACCTTGGCGCCGGCCTCGCGGGCGGTCTTCTGCGCCTGCAGCACGTCGCCGGAGAAGCCGATGGCCACGCAGACGTCGCCATTGGCCAGGTCGGCGATGTACTTGGTGGAGCTGAAGTAGGTTACCGATGGCTTGAGGCTTTCCAGCAGCTTGGCGCCGGCTTCGTAGTCGGCCGGGTTGTTGCTGTTCGGGTCCTTGCCCAGGCAATGCAGGGCCAGCGGGATGATCTTCGCCGGCGAATCGAGGAAGGCCACGCCGCAGCCCTTGAGCTTGGCCAGGTTTTCCGGCTTGAACACCAGGTCCCAGGAATCCAGCGGCGCGTCGGCGCCGAGGGCGGCCTTGACCTTCGCCGGGTTGTAGCCGACGCCCACGGTGCCCCACAGGTAGGGCACGGCGTAGCGGTTGCCGGGGTCGGACTGCGCCAGGCGCGCCAGCAGCGCCGGGTCGAGGTTCTTGCGGTTGGGCAGCTGCGCCTCGTCCAGCGGGCGGTAGACGCCGGCCTTGAGCTGGCGGGCGAGGAAGTCCGCCGAGGGCACCACCACGTCGAAGCCGGAATGCCCGGTGAGCAGCTTGGCTTCCAGCACCTCGTCCGACTCGAAGGCGTCCAGCACCACCTTGATGCCGGTTTCCTTCTGGAAGTCGGCCAGCACCGTCGGCCCGATATAGTCGGCCCAGTTGGCGAAATGCACTTCCTGCGGCGCCGCCGACGCCTGCAGCGACACGCCGGCCAGCAACCCGGCCAGACAACCCAACGCACGCTTGTTCATAGTCTCTCCCAGGGTGAATTCTTGTTAGGCAGGAGTCTCGTCGGGCCTTGTTATGGTGGTTGCGGCCCTGGCCGCAAACTAGGCGCGCCGGGCCGCGCCGTCGTTCTTCCGGGCCCGCTCGGAATCCGCGTGCCCGCAGCGCTGGGCAGCGCACCGCGCGCGCCCTATGCTGGGCCGCACGAACCGCGGAGGATATGGATGGACGAGGAAACCGAACGCACCCGCGAGGTGGTCACCCGCTATCACCAGTGCTGGATGAACCGCGACATCGAGGGGGTGCTGGCGCTGTTCCACCCCGAGGTGCACTACTGCGACTTCTTCAACGACCTGGAGATTCCCGCCGCCGAGCTGCCCAATTACGTGCGCACGGCCATGCCGCGCAGCCCGCAGCACCGCATCGAGCACATCGACCGCATCCGCGCCGACGGCGACACCGCGTTCATCCAGTACCAGTCGCGCCTGACCCTGCGGCGCAGCAGCCGCCTGGCGTCGTTCCGCGCCAGCGAGGCGATCACCGTGCGCGACGGGCTGATCTGGCGCGTCCACGAATACGCCACGCCGGTGCGCGAGCAGAGCCTGGACGGCGGCGCCGAACGCCAGCGCCTGGGCCTGAGTTCGGCGCAGGTGGGGCAGATGCTGCTGGACATCGAGTCGCACTTCGCCAGCGCCCGCCCCTACCTCGACCCGGACATGGACCTGGAACGCCTGGCCAAGGCCACCGGCTACACCCGCAACCAGATTTCCTACCTGCTCAACCAGGTGCTCGGGCAGAGCTTCTACCGCTACCTGAACCAGGCGCGCATCGGCCACCTGCTGGAGCGCCTGAAGCAGGAACCGACGGCGCGCATCGACGAACTGGCCTTCGCCGTCGGCTTCAACTCGCTGTCGGTGTTCTACCGCTGCTTCCGTGAACACACCGGCATGGCGCCGCGCGCGTACCTGGCCGGCATGCAGGGCGGCGAGGACAGCCTTTCTTAGGAACGCGGGGCGCCCATTCCCAGTGTCACTCCCGCGGACGCGGGAGCCCAGCGACTTCGCACTCAGCCATGGGGTGGGTGATACGGACGGTGTGGCGGCGTATAACCGCGAACGGTTATACGCCCTACGTCAATCTCGACCCTGGTGTAGGGCGTATAACGCTCCGCGTTATCCGCCGCCTGGCCTCAGCCACCGGCGTTGGCCAGCAGCCGGCGGGCGCGGCCGAGCACCGGGGCGTCGACCATCTGCCCGTCGACCTGGAAGGCCGCCGCGCCGCTTTGCGCGGCGTCCACCACGCGCTTGGCCCAGGCCAGTTCCTCGGCGCCGGGGGCCAGCGCGGCGTGCAGCACGGCCACCTGCTTCGGATGGATGCACAGCGCGCCGATCAGGCCCAGGTCGCGGCCATGGCGGATGGTCGCGGCGAAGCCGTCGGCGTCGTCGAAGGCCGGGAACACCGTATCCAGCGGCGGTTGCAGGCCGTTGACCCGCGAGTGCAGCAGCAGGCTCAGACGCACCTGGTCGTAGACGCTCGCGGCGGCTGCCGTGCCGCTGCTCATGCCGATGTCCAGGGCCAGGTCGAGGCCGCCGAAGGTCAGGCGCTCGACGCCCTCGCAGGCGGCGATCTGCGGCACCGCGAGCAAGCCACGGGCGCTTTCGATGAGTACCCACACCGGCTTGCCGCCGGCCGCCGCGGCGGCCACCTCGGCGGCGCTCTCGGTCTTGGGCAGGAGGATGCCGGCGACGCCGGCCAGGCTCGCGCAGAGGGCCAGGTCGGCGGCGTGCTCGGGATGCCCGGCGGCGTTCACCCGCACACGCACGCGGGCTTGCGGGTTGGCGTCGAGGAAGGCCGCCAGGTCGGCGCGGGCGCGGGCCTTGAGGTCGGCCTCGACGGCGTCCTCGAGGTCGACGATCACGGCGTCGGCGCCGGCGGCCAGGGCCTTGGCGAAACGCTCGGGGCGGCTGCCGGGGACGAACAGGGCGGAACGGACGATCGCGGTCATGGAAATTCCTTGGTCAGGTTCGGCTCACACCGCGCCCTGCTCGTGCAGGCGCTGGATATCGGCGGCCGTGTAGCCCAGCTCGGCGAGCAGGCCGTCGGTATGTTCGCCGAGGCCCGGCACGGCGTCCATGCGTGGCGCGTAGGCGTTGCTGCGCGCCGGCGGCAGCAGCGCCGGCAGGCGCCCGACCGGGCTGTCGATTTCGCGCCAGGCGTCGCGGGCCTGGAGCTGCGGGTGGTGCCACAGGCCCTGCATGTCGTTGACGTGGGCGTTGGCGATCTGCGCCTGCTCCAGGCGCGCCACCGCCTCCTTGGCGTCGAGGCTGGCGAAGGCGTCGACGATCAGCGCGCGCAGCGCCTCGCGGTTGGCCACGCGCAGGCTGGTGGCGGTGAAGCGCGGGTCCGCCGCCAGTTCCGGGCGTTGCAGCACGATTTCGCAGAACAGCTTCCATTCGCGCTCGTTCTGCACGCCGAGCATCACCTTGCCGCCGTCGCCGGTGGGGAACGGGCCGTAGGGGTAGATGGTGGCGTGGGCGGCGCCGGCGCGCGGCGGCTGGGCCTGGCCTTCGAAGGCGTAGTACATGGGGAAGCCCATCCACTCGGCCATGCCTTCGAGCATCGACACCTCGACCCGGCTGCCCTCCCCGCTGCGCTCGCGCAGCAGCAGCGCCGAGAGGATGCCGCTGTAGGCGTACATGCCGGCGGAAATGTCGGCGATGGAGCAGCCGGCCTTGGCCATTTCGTCGTCGCCGGGGCCGCCGGTGACCGAAAGGAAGCCGCTCTCGCTCTGGATCAGCAGGTCGTAGGCCTTCTTCTGCTCGTAGGGCCCGCCTTCGCCGTAGCCGGAGATGTCGCAGACGATCAGGCGCGGGAAGCGCTCGTGCAGCGCCTCGAACGACAGCCCGAGGCGCGCGGCGGCGCCCGGCGCGAGGTTCTGCACCAGCACGTCGGCCTGGCCGAGCAGTTGCTCCAGCACCTGCTGCGCCGGCTCCTGCTTGAGGTCCAGGGCCAGGCTTTCCTTGGAGCGGTTGGTCCAGATGAAGTGCGAGGCCATGCCGCGCACGCGTTCGTCGTAGCCACGGGCGAAGTCGCCGACGCCGGGGCGTTCGACCTTGATCACGCGGGCGCCGAGGTCGGCCAGCTGGCGGGTGCAGAACGGCGCCGCGATGGCGTGTTCCAGGCTGATGACGGTGATGCCGTCGAGGGGACGTGGGCTCATGGGTGCTCCAGGTCGGGCCGGCGCGCCTACGGAGGGCGCGCTGGCGAAATAAGGTATCCAGGGTCCGGGCGGGCGACGCCCCGCGCTCTGTGAACCCCCAAGGTTCCGGGGGCCGCCCGACCGGGCCCTGGGCTACTCAGGCAAGGCGGTCGAGGTTCTGCAGGTCGTGCAGGCCCCAGCTGGCGTCGATCAGGCGCGTGGCCTCGGCCGCGTCGCGGAAACCGGCGAAGGCCAGCAGGCGGCGGAACTTGTCTTCCAGTTCAGCGCGGCTGAGGCTGTTGCCCGGATCGCCCTTGGGTTCGTCGATGGCGCCGTGCAGGCTGCGGCCGTCGACGGTGGTCACGTCCACCCGGCCCAGCCAGCGCTGCGGGTAGGCGCCGTCCACCTCGGCGTCGAGGCGCATCTCCACCTTGTCGCGGAACGCCGCCACGCGCGGGTCCTGCAGGGCGAATTCCTCGAACTCCACCAGGCCGGCCTTGCCGTGCACGGCGATCAGGCCGAGCACGGTGCCCATGGAGAACTTCGCCTGGTGCACGGTCTGCGGCACCAGCACGCGGCCGAGCACGTCGATGGCGCCCTGGTGCACGCGGGTGGTGACGCTGGCGATGTCCTCGGCGCCCAGGCCCTCACGCTGCATCAGCGCCAGCAGGGCGTCGGCGGCCGGGTGGGTGTGGCGGCAGGACGCGTGGAACTTGAACGAGGTCTCGGCCAGCGCCCAGCGCGTGCCCAGGCCGTCCACCAGCCAGCGCGGGTCGGCGTCGCTGGACATGCCGGCGGCCATGCCCTGCTCGCCTTCGAGGATGTTCTGCGCGCCGCTCAGGCCGTCGGCCGTCAGGTAGGCGGCGAGCAGGCCATCGGCGGCGGCCTTGGCGGTGTGCAGCTGCTTGGAGTCGGCGGCGTCGCGGAGAAATTCCCAGAGCCCGGCGGCCTGGGTCCCGGCGCTGCCCAGGCAATTGACGAACTGGCGGCTGTCGAAGCCCAGCAGCTTGCCCACGGCCACCGCGGCGGCCAGGGTGCCGACCGTGGCGGTGGTGTGGAAGATGCGGTAGTGCGAGCGGCCGAGGAATTCGCCGATGCGGATGCCCGCCTCGTAGCCGGCGACGCTGGCCAGGATCAGCTCGCGGCCGGACTTGCCGAGGTCCTGGGCGGCGGCCAGGGCCGCCGGGAAGACCACCGTGGCCGGGTGCAGCACCGAGCTGTTGTGCAGGTCGTCCTGCTCCACCAGGTGCGAGCTGGCGCCGTTGACCAGCGCGGCGAAGTACGCCGAGGTGGCCGAACCGTCGACCAGCACGCGGCTGCGGCCGTCGCTCGGGCCCATGCGCCGGGCGTAGCGCTGGAACAGCGGGATCGGGTGGCGCTGCTGGCTGGCCAGGGCCGAGCCGAGCCAGTCGAGGAACAGGTCCTCGGTGCGCGCGACCACAGTGGCCGGCAGGTCTTCGTAGCGCAGGCCGGCGAGGAATTCGGCGAGGGCGTGGGTATTGTTCATCGCTTGTCGTCCTTGGGCACGCAGGTCAGAAGGAGCGCGGCAGTTCGAGCAGGTGCTCGGCCACGTAGGACAGGATCAGGTTGGTGGAGATCGGCGCCACCTGGTACAGGCGCGTCTCGCGGAACTTGCGCTCGACGTCGTATTCGCAGGCGAAGCCGAAGCCGCCGTGGGTCTGCAGGCAGGCGTTGGCCGCTTCCCAGCTGGCCTTGGCCGCCAGGTACTTGGCCATGTTCGCCTGGGCCCCGGCGTTGCGCCCGGCGTCGTACTCCTCGCAGGCCTTCCAGCGCATCAGGTCGGCGGCTTCCACCTCGATGTGCGCCTCGGCGATGGGGAACTGCACGCCCTGGTTCTGCCCGATCGGGCGGCCGAACACCACGCGGTCGCGGGCGTACTGGCTGGCCTTCTCGATGAACCAGCGGCCGTCGCCGATGCACTCGGCGGCGATCAGCGTGCGCTCGGCGTTGAGGCCGTCGAGGATGTAGCGGAAGCCCTTGCCCTCTTCGCCGATCAGGCTGCTGGCGGGGATTTCCAGGTTGTCGAAGAACAGCTCATTGGTCTCGTGGTTGACCATGTTGGCGATCGGCTGCACGGTCAGGCCGTTGCCGATGGCCTCGCGCAGGTCGACCAGGAAGATCGACATGCCCTCGGATTTCTTCTTCACCTCGGCCAGCGGCGTGGTGCGCGCCAGCAGGATCATCAGGTCGGAGTGCTGGATGCGCGAGATCCACACCTTCTGCCCGTTGATCACGTACATGTCGCCCTGGCGCACGGCGGTGGTCTTGATCTTGGTGGTGTCGGTGCCGGTGGTCGGCTCGGTGACGCCCATGGACTGCAGGCGCAGCTCGCCGCTGGCCAGCTTCGGCAGGTAGAAGCGCTTCTGCTCCTCGCTGCCGTTCCGCAGCAGGGTGAACATGTTGTACATCTGCCCGTGGATGGTCCCGGAGTTGCCGCCGCAGCGGTTCACTTCCTCGAGGATCACCGAGGCCTCGGCCAGGCCCAGGCCGGAGCCGCCGTATTCCTCGGGGATCATCGCCGACAGCCAGCCGGCCTCGGTCATGGCCTTGACGAAGGCTTCGGGGAAGCCCTTGCGCTCGTCGATCTCGCGCCAGTAGGCGCTGGGAAATTCCGCGCAGAGGGCGCGCACGCCTTCGCGGATGGCCTGCAGTTCTTCGTGGCTGCTAATCATGTCGTTCCTCGATATCGGTCGGTGTTTCAGTCGAATTCAACTTCGCCGCGCTGGGCGACGCCGGCGCCGTTGCCGGCCCACACCTCGGCCTTGCCGGGGCCGCTCGGGCGGCCACCGAGCTCGAAGGCCTCGGGGCAGATCAGCGGGCGCAGGCCACGGTAGGCGTAGCGGCGCAGGCGCGCCTGGGGGTTGGCGCGGCAGAACGCGCGCAGGTTCAGGGTGGCGATCAGCGGGCCGTGTACTACCAGGCCGGGGTAGCCCTCGGCGCCGGTGACGTAGGGCCAGTCGTAATGGATGCGGTGGCCGTTGAAGGTCACCGCCGAATAACGGAACAGCAGCACCGGGGTGGGCTCCACCGCCTCGCGCCAGGCGCCTTCGGGCAGCGCCTCGGTGCCGCCGAGCCTGGGCGGGCTGGGCTCGCGGTAGACGATGTCCTGTTCCTCGCGGATCGCCAGGCGGCCTTCCTGGGAATAGTCATGGCGCAGGGTGACGAACAGCAGCGCGCCGGTGCGGCCGTGCTTTTCCTCGACCTTCAGGATGGTGGTGACGCGACTGGCCAGCTCGCCCACCCGCAGCGCCTCGTGGAACTCCAGGCGGCCGCCGGCCCACATACGGTTGCGGCCGTCGGCCGGGGGCAGGAAGCCGCCGCGCGCCGGGTGGCCGTCGGCGCCCAGGCCCGGCTCGGGCACGGCGTCCTGGAAGAACGCCCAGTGCCACAGCGGCGGCAGCGCCGCGCCGGCGCCGGGGGCTTCCTCGCCGAGGGTGGCGGCCAGGCGGCGGACCAGCAGTTCGCTGAGCTGTTCTTGGCTCTCCTGGGTACGACCTATCCAGGACTCGTAGGACATTTCACTCATTTGCACGCTCTTCCGTGGAAGTTTCCCAGCAGGATGCCGAGGGGCTTGCGTTCCGAGAATCCGCATTTTCATAATCCGGCGTTAACGATAGACGAACGCCGATTCCACCCGGAGACTTCGCCCCATGCACTTCGACCTGGCCGACCTGCGGCTCTTCGCGCACATCGCCGAATCCCCCAGCCTGACCCAGGGCGCGCGCCGCGCGCACCTTTCCGCGGCGGCCGCGAGCGCGCGCATCAAGGCCCTCGAAGGCCAGCTCGACAGCCGCCTGCTGTACCGCGACAACCGTGGCGTCGAACTGACCCCGGCGGGCCAGCGCCTGCTACAGCACGCGCGGCAGATCCTGCGCCAGGTGGAGCAGCTCAAGGACGACTTCAGCGAGCTGGGCGGCGACCGCGTCGGGCACATCCGCATCTTCGCCAACACCACCGCCGTCACCGAGTTCCTCCCCGAGGTGCTGGCCGGCTTCCTCGCCGGGCGCCCGGCGGTCACCGTCGACCTGCAGGAGCGCCTGAACCGCGACATCGTCCGCGCCATCCTCGACGGATCGGCGGACCTCGGCATCGTCGCCGGCCCGGTGCGCGCCGAGGGCCTGGAAGTGCTGCACTTCAGCACCGACCAGCTGGTCCTGGTGGTACCGCCGGGGCACCCCCTGGAACGCCTGCGCCGCCCTACCCTGGCCGACACCCTGGACTACGCCCACGTCGGCCTGCACGAAGGCAGCACCCTGCAAAGCTTCCTGCGCGAGCAGGTCGAACGCCTGGGCGGCAGCCTCAACCTGCGCATCCAGGTGGCCAGCTTCGAGGCGGCCTGCCGGATGATCGAGGCCGGCGTCGGCATCGGCGTGCTCCCGGAAACCGCCGCGCGCCGCCACCAGCGCAGCATGGGCCTGAGCATCCTGGCGCTGGACGAACCCTGGGTGGAGCGCGAACGCAGCGTGGTGATGCGCGAGCGCGAGGCCCTGCCCGGCTGCGCCCGGGCGCTGGTGGAGTTGCTGCGCGGCAGCGCCGCCGCGCCTTCACGAGAGCAGCCCGAGTGAGGTGGCGCGGAGGATCGCCTGGGTGCGGTGAGGCCGTGCTCGACGTCCTTGGCCACGCCGGCCTGCTCGTCGCCGTCGGCGTGACGCCAGCACGGGCCGCGGCCAAGCAAGCCCTGAACCCGCGCGGGGCCGCGTTCAGTGGAACACCAGGCTGCCCAGGTGAACCACCTGGAAGCCCGGCCCCGCCTCGATCAGCAAGGGCTCGTCCGGCGCGTTGCGCAGCAGCGCCACCAGCAGCGTGCGGCCATCACCGAGGTCGCCCAGCAGCGCCTCGCGTTCCTCGCCGCGCACCGGCACCAGCAGCGTCCGCCAGTCGGCCGGCGTGGCGCTGACGAAGGCGTCCGCCGGCAGCTTGCCCGGCGCGGCGCTGAACACGCCCGCCTCGCCCAGGCCCTGGTCCTTCAGGCGCAGGCGCAGCAACAGGGCCATGGCCGGCTCCTCGTAGTCCAGCACGCGGTTGTCGAAATACGCCGCCAGCGCCTTGGGCAGTTCTTCCGGCGGCGTGGTCAGCCAGGCGCGCAAGAACAGGCCGGCGCGCTCCCACTGGTCACCGCTGGCGGGTTGCGGCGGGTGCTCCAGCGCCGCCTGCAATCCGGGCTGCCCGCCCACCTCGGGGTCCGGCCACCAGTTCGGCACCTGGCGCTCGTAGTACCCGGGATTGTCGTCGGTCGAGGCTTGCGCCAGGTTCATCCGTGGGCTGCCGTAGAACGCCTGCGGCCCGTCCATCAGGCTGGTGTTGGCGGCCACGGCGCGACCCTGGGGCACATCCCGTTCGGCGAACCAGCGGGCCTTGCTGGTCTTGGTCTGGGCCTGGCAGAACAGCGTGACCGGACCTTGCAGGTCGGCCCAGGTCCGCGCCGGAGCCAGGGCGGCGAGCGGTTGACGGTAGCGCAGCAGAAGCTCGTAGCTGCTCTGCGCGGCGGCCGCGCAGGCCACGGGGTCGCGATAGGTCTGGTCGGCAGCGTGGGAGGTGGCGCCGCCGCGGTCCGCCGGGTGCGCCCACATCCACTGCGCCGGGCACGGCGCCACGCTGTCCGGTACGCCACGATGGGAGTAGGAATCCTGCCAGCCATGCAGCGCCTGGCCGAACTTCAGCAGGCGCGCGCTGGCGGCGTGGTCCGCCTCGGCCACCACGCTGTCGGCCTGGGCACGGGCGAACACCGCGTGGAAGTCCACCGGGCGCTGTTCGGGCGGCGCCGGCGGCTCGCGTTGCGAACGGAAATGCAGGTTGCGGGTCTGCAGGCTGGCGGCGGGGTTTCGCTTGATGCACAGCTCCCAGATCATCGCGTGCTTGGCGTCGAGCAGGCCGCTGTCGGTCAGTTCGTCGCCACGGGCGATGGCGTGGCTCTGCGCGGCGTCGAAGCCGGCCTGGCGCGCCAGCCACCAGGTCAGGCCGTAGTGCAGGTCGGATTCGTAGGCCCAGGCGGACGGGCACAGCAACAGCAGGAGGATCAGGGTGGCGCGCATGGGGGCTTTCCATCATTGGCAGCGGCCTTTACCCCAGTGTAGAAAGCCGCCACCCGGGTGTCCCCGTTTGGCGGCCTGTTATCTCGTACGAGACCTACTTCTTTTCTGCGGCTGAGCGAATAGCTTCCAGCCTACGGAAGTCCGGCTCTGAACGACCATCAGTCACAATACTTCCGTCGGGATAGGTAAACGAGGCGAAGAGACCTTTTTTATGTACTTTGGGTTGTTCCGAGTAAACAACAAATCTGGAGTGAAGAACTGGCTCAAAGTACACTTCGCGAGCCTCGGGAGCTTTATACATCAAGTAGATATCTCCCCCTCCAGCCAAGCTTATCGTTTTCCTATGCCCTCCAATGAATGCTTCGCTGACCCAAGGGTAATAGCTTCTCTCAATTTTTAAATCTCCATTGGCAGGAATTGGAAGGCCATAGCTTCGTGAGGGTCGGTTGTCGTCAAACATCACTACCACCCCGCCGCCAGCACTGTAGAAAACATTCTCACCAAAGCGCTCCGGCTCCCGGTAGGTAACACCAAAGGTCACGTTGCTCAACCGCCACTGACAGGCGCCGCCGCCATCCCTGGGCAATTTTGCTTCATAGATATCGCTCAGCCCTCGGCGTGCGGGTTCGATATCCATGTTCTGGTAACCATCACGCTGGTAGGGGTCACCATAGGCGCCGTGGTCGGTGAACGTACACAGGGTCGAGCGGTACTGAACCTCCAGGGTTCTCGCTTTCAATTCCGCGGGAACCTTGATCCGGACAATGACCTGCTCGCTATTCGCGGGCGGAGCCAGGCTTTGATCCTTGGCGCAACCGCTCAGGCTGACAAGCATGGCGAGCAGAGCGCTGGAGAGGTGCAGGGGGAGACGGGTTTGCCGGTATTCCGCCATGAGCTCGAGAAGTAGGTGATCACGGCCCCATTCGTCATTGGGCATTATTGCGCCCTCGTCTTGTATTGGCATGATTCCTACTTTTTCTCGGCGGCCAAACGGATGGCCTCTAGCTTTTGAAATCTCGGTTCGTAGTCTCCATCCTCCAAAATACTCCCATCCGGATATTTGAACTTGGTGACAGCATCTTTTGTCTTGATTTTCGGACCTTCTGAGTAAACCGTATACTCTGCGTGCAAGATCGGCTCAAAGTAGACAATCCGGGCTACTGGCGCCTTGTACATCATATATATATCACCAGAACCAATTAGATTTAAGCTTTTCCTGTAATGCCCGATAAACTCCTCATCAATCCAGGGGTAATAATTCTTTTTAATACTTAATTCACCATCGATTTTTATATTTGCTCCCCCACGAGGTGAGGCATTGTCATCAAAGATCACCACCACCCCGCCGCCAGCACCATAAACAGCATTCTCACCAAAGCGCTCAGGCTCCCGGTAGGTAACACCAAAGGTCACGTTGCTCAGCCGCCACTGACAGGCGCCGCCGCCATCTCGAGGCAACCTGGCTTCATAGATATCGCTCTGCCCCTGGCGTGTGGGTTCGATTTCCATGTTCTGGTAACCATCGCGCTGATAGGGGTCACCATAGGCACCGTGGTCGGTGAAGGTGCACAGCGTTGAGCGGTACTGAACCTCCAGGGTTCTTGCTTTCAATTCCACAGGAACCTTGATCCGGACGGTGACCTGCTCGCTGTTCGCGGGCGGCGCCAGGCTTTGATCCTTGGCGCAACCGGTCAGGCTGACAGTCGTTGCGAGCAGCGCGCTGGAGAGGTGCAGTGGTATACGGGCTCGCCGGTACTCAGCCATGGGGCATCTCCATGTAGATATTGTCTTCGGCCACCGCTTCGAAACGCTCCAAAGCGTCTCGGCCACCCTCGAGCTGCCGGGTACATTCCAGCGTCAAGCTGACCTGGCTCTGTAATGCGAGGAACAGGCGATCACGGAGCAATGCGTCCTTGGGTATCAGTTCTTTGTGTTTGGCCATCTGATCCTCGAGTTTGCGGCGATCGCTCTGGCGCTCCTGCATCCGAGAGGGATCGATGGACTCAACCAACTGGCCATAGATGAACGGCTGGTACTTACCCAGGAAGTGGTTGCGCAGCCCCAGCAAGTTGCCGCGCTTGGCATTGCGCCCCTGGGGGAAGTAGCGCTCCCGGCTTTCAGGCGTGAGGGAGGCGGTGTAACGCTGCTGCGCGGCACGAGTCTGTTCGTCGTCCGTTTCGCTCAGGCTCGGCACCAGGAACAGCTTGACATCGGCTGGCAGGCGTTGATTGAGCGTGGTGTGGTAGGGCGCGCCCAATCCTTCGCGCATCTTGTAGAACGGGTTATCCGAAGCGCGAACCTGCGTGTACTGTTCGGTACGGTAGAAGGCGGCGATTTCACCGTGATGGTAGAACGGGTCCTGCCCCTTGATAAGTGGGTCGGCCAGAAGCTGCCCTATCGACCAGGCCGTACCCAGAGTGGCGCCCAGTGGCCCGTAGAGTTTGTACAGCGAATTCTCCAGGTCGGCTTCGGGCGGTACCTCGGGGATCAGGTCGGTATCGTTGACGTGACGAAAATGCCGCACATCATCCAGGCAGGCCACGGCTTGCAGGGTGAAAGTACGCGGCATGCCATAGGTGTATAGCAGGGGGTTAAGGTCTTTCAGGGAGGCCGCGTGGATGAGCCCTAGAGCGCCCCCCAGGCTGTGACCGCAAATAAACAAGTCTTTACCGACCAACCGGTCTCGAAAGGTATTTCCTAGGTCGCGTTTGAATGCTCTTCGAGCAACCTCATAAGCGTCGCGAAACCCCAGGTGCACACTCCCACTGGGCGTGAGGTCGGCACAGAGTACCTTCGGCTCGCAATTGGCCTGCACCTCCGGTTTGACCGGGCGAAAGGTGACATCCGTGACCAAGTCAGGAAAGGGAAAATTCATTTCAGTGCCACGCCACCCCACCAGCACCTGCGACGCATTGATCGCATAGAACAGTTGGGTGTCCCCCTCCGGTGGCTTGGCATTTTTGCTGTCCAGCATTGCCGCTTGGACGTAGCGCTCGCTGAAAGGCACATCGACCACGACACAAGGCGGGTTCGCGTACCTATCCCTGACCCGAGGTGTGCGTGACAGGTCCAGGCATTGCGCCAAGAAGAACTCTTCCACGGAACCGTACTTCCCTGGTTTGTCAGTGCTATACGCCAGCAAACTCATCAGACCCAGGTTGTAGGCCGTGACCAGGCTGTAGTCACGTTGGTGGTGCAGCACCAGCGACCAGGCGCGGAACGGGCACACCTCCAGGACATGGCGACGGTCCAGGCGCTTATAGGCTTGGCGATACCCCACCTCGCTGCCGAGGGTGTATCCACTGAAGCGGCTGTCGGGGAAGTGGTAGAGCGGTAGTGGCTCCCCTTCTGGCAATGGCGGATCGAGTCGAGGAGGCCTGTCGCACAGTTGGCCGATGCGCACGTGGTGATAGTCGTGCCCCGCCGCGATTGCCTGCGCCTCGACGGGGGAGTAGCCCGTTCGCTGCGGGCTGTGCAGTGGCGTGGGGTCACCGATGACGGGTCGCTTCGGTTCGGCGCGCCTGGCACGCAAGCGCCGGGTTTGCAGTACTTCCGCCAATGGGTCGGCATCGATGAACAGGGTGATGGGAATCGAGTGCAACCCTTCGATGCGGATCACACCATCGGCGTCGGTCTGCCCACGGTACTCCGGCACGACGCCTTCTCGCGTGGCGTCGTTCTGTGCTCGATAGGGAAGGTATGGCAGGGCTTCGCCGTGCTCGTCCACCAGTTGAATTTCGAGCCAGCGTTTTCTTTGCGGACCACACACGACGACCTTGTCTGGGCATAGCGTATCCGTACGGTGCGTTGTATCGAACTTGTCCATCGTCACTTCCTTTCGCTCACGGCCAGAGCAGCGGTGCCACGGGCGGATCACGACCGAGCACCGACCAAAGGAGTGATGGGAGCAATCTGCTCAGCGAGTGTCTGTCAGACACATCTGGAAATCCGGAGCGATCCGACGTCGGAGCAGTGCAGCCTTCGCGTCAGGCACCATCCTGCGCCTTTTCCATTTCCGCCAACCTGGGAAGCCCGGGACAACCGGGGTTCGCGGACAAGAACCAGGCGCCCCCGAAGCCGCGAAGAGCACCCAGATCTTCCCTGCCCTGCGCACGAAAAACAAAGACCGCCAACCGGACGTCGCCGGTTGGCGGTCTGTTGGGTCGCGCGCGCCGCTGCAGCGACGCCCGCAACCTCACTTGCCGGCGGTCAGGGTGCTGTAGCTGGTGATCAGGTTGCGGTAGTCGGGGATGTGTGCGGAGAACAGCGCGGCCAGGCCCTCGATGTCGTTGCGCCAGTCGCGGTGCAGTTCGCAGGCCACGCCGAACCAGGTCATCATCTGCGCCCCGGCGGCCTCCATGCGGCGCCAGGCGGCGTCGCGGGTGACTTCGTTGAAGGTCCCGGAGGCGTCGGCCACCACGAACACGTCGAAGCCCTCCTCCAGCGCCGACAGCGCCGGGAAGGCCACGCACACCTCGGTGACCACCCCGGCGATGATCAGCTGTTTCTTGCCGGTGGCTTTCACCGCCTTGACGAAGTCCTCGTTGTCCCAGGCGTTGATGTTGCCCGGCCGGGCGATGTACGGCGCTTCCGGGAACAGTTCCTTCAGCTCGGGCACCAGCGGGCCGTTGGGGCCGCTCTCGAAGCTGGTGGTGAGGATGGTCGGCAGCTTGAAGTACTTGGCCAGGTCCGCCAGGGCCAGCACGTTGTTCTTGAACTTGTCCGGTTCGATGTCGCGGACCAGGGACAGCAGTCCGGCCTGGTGGTCGACCAGCAGGACGGCGGCCTGGGTCTTGTCGAGGCGAACATAGGGCTTGCTCATTGCGCTTTCCTCTTGCTGGGGAGTGCCCGGCCTCCGCCGGGCAAGTGCGGACTCAGCGTTGCGAGTCCAGGATCTCGTGCTCGGTCACCACCTGCTGGGCCTTGGTGTAGCTTTCGATCAGCAGGCGGTAGTGCGGGAAGATGTGGCTGTAGGCCTCGGCCCACTGCGCCGCGTCGGGGCGGTTCCAGGTGCGCTGGATCTCCGAGCACACCGCGGCGGTGTCCATCGGCACCACGCCGGCCTGCACCACACGGGCCAGGGTGATTTCCTGGGCGGCCTTGGAATAGGTGCCGGAGGCGTCGATCACCGCGAACACCCGGTAGCCAGCGTTGACCGCGGCGATCGCCGGGAAGGCCATGCACACGCTGGTGATGGTGCCGGCGATGACCAGGGTCTTCTTGCCGGTCTTCTCCACCGCGGCGACGAACTCGGGGTTGTCCCAGGCGTTGATCTCGCCCTTGCGCGCCACGTACTGCGCGTGCGGCGCGGCTTCGTGGATTTCCGGGATCAGCGGGCCATTGGGCCCCTGCGGCACCGAGGCGGTGGTGATCAGCGGAATCTGCGCCAGGCTGGCGATCTTCGCCAGGGTGATGGCGTTGGCGCGCAACTCGGTCATGGGCATGTCCTTGACCGTCTGGAACAGCCCGCTCTGGTGGTCGATCAGCAGCATGGCGGTGTCGTCGGGGTCGATCACCGGGCGCTGGCCGTTGAAATTGGCGATGTTGCTGAAATGGCTCATCTGGGTTTCCTCAGGGGGTGGGCCTCCTGCCCGGCTAGCCCGCGCGTCCTGCGCCGGCATCCAACCAGACTAGGCGCTCGCCGAGTCCGGCACGTGACAATCACTCGGCCATTGGTCCGAAGCGGCCCAGGCGCCAGTCATCCAGCGCCTGTTCGATCTGCTCGCGGCTGTTCATGACGAAGGGCCCGTAGCCGACGATCGGCTCGTCCAGGGCTTCGCCGGCGAGCAGCAGCGCCAGGGTGTCGCTTTCGGCTTCCAGATCGATGGCGTCGCCGCGCCGGCCGAACAGCGCCATCTGGCCCTCACCCAGGCGTTCGTCTCCGTTAATCCGCATGCCGCCACGCAACACCACCAGCGCGGTGTTGCGCCCTTCGGCGACGCGCAACTCGAAGGCGCGGCCCGGGCTCACGCACAGGTCCCAGACGTCGAGCGGGCTGAAGGTGCGCGCCGGGCCGCGCAGGCCGCCGTAAGCGCCGGCGATCACGCGCAACTGGCCGGCGCCGCCGGGCAGCGCCACGCGCGGAGTGCCGGCGTCGGGCAGGGTCTGGTAGGCCGGCGCGGTCAGCTTGTCGCG
Organism: Pseudomonas citronellolis; assembly: GCF_029335315.1. Lineage (GTDB taxonomy): Bacteria > Pseudomonadota > Gammaproteobacteria > Pseudomonadales > Pseudomonadaceae > Pseudomonas > Pseudomonas citronellolis_A. The sequence continues at coordinate 28,836 of NZ_JARJLT010000225.1, read as the reverse complement.
GGCCGGCAGGTTGACCCACAGCTGCGCCATATGCAGGGTGCCGCCGGCGCGGCTGAAGGCCGGGGCGTGGTATTCCTCGTGGAGGATGCCGCGGCCGGCGGTCATCCACTGCACGTCGCCGGGGCCGATGCGCCCACCGCCGCCGCTGGAGTCGCGATGTTCCAGCTCGCCCTGGTAGACCAGGGTCACGGTCTCGAAACCGCGGTGCGGGTGCTGGCCGACACCACGGCGTGGCGAGCCGGCCGGGAAGTCGTGGGGGCCTGCGTGGTCGAGCAGCAGGAAGGGGCTGAGCTGCTCGCCGAGGCTGTCGTAGGAGAACAGGGTGCGAACCGGGAAACCGTCGCCGACCCAGTGCGGCCGTGGCGCGCTGTAGATACCGAGGATGTCTTTCATGGGGTGCCTCCTGAAGTGCATGGAGACACCTTAGATTTGCAACAGCCAACCCACTAGACTGCAAAATCCAGCCTCAGCGTTCCAAATGGAGAACACTGCCCATGGAAGATCTCAACGACCTGTATTACTTCGCCCGGGTGGTCGAGCACGGCGGGTTCGCCCCCGCCAGCCGCGCCCTCGACCAGCCGAAGTCGAAACTCAGCCGGCGCGTCGCGGCCCTGGAGGAGCGCCTCGGAGTACGCCTGATCCAGCGCTCCACCCGCCACTTCTCGGTGACCGAGATCGGCCAGGAATACTATCGCCAGTGCCTGGCCATGCTGGTGGAGGCCGAGGGCGCCGCCGAGGTCATCGAGCGCCACCGCGCCGAGCCCCAGGGGCTGGTGCGCCTGAGCTGCCCCACGGCGCTGCTGAACTTCTGGGTGGGACCGATGCTGGCCGAGTTCATGCTGCGCTACCCGCTGGTGGAGGTTCAGGTGGAAAGCACCAACCGCCAGGTGGACCTGATCCAGGAAGGCTTCGACATCGCCCTGCGCGTGCGCTTCCCGCCGCTGGAGGGCAGCGAGCTGGTGATGAAGGTGCTCGGTGAGAGCCGCCAGTTGGTGGTGGCCGCACCGCCACTGGCCGGGCGCCTGGGGCCGCGCCCGGCGCCTACCGCGGTGGCGAGCCTGCCGACGCTGCACTGGGGCTCGCCGCAGCGCGACTACCAGTGGCAGCTGGAGGGCCCCGACGGCGCCCGCGCCCAGGTGCGCCACCGGCCCCGGCTGGTCACCGACGACCTGGCCGCGCTGCGCCAGGCGGCGTTGCTCGGGGTCGGCGCGGTGCACCTGCCGGCGGTGGTGGTGCGCGACGACCTGGCCGCCGGACGACTGCTCGACCTGCTGCCCGACTGGGCCCCGCGCACCGGCGTCGTGCATGCCGTGTTTCCGTCCCGGCGCGGCCTGTTGCCATCGGTGCGCGGCCTGCTCGACTTCCTCGGCGAGGCCTTCGCGCGCAGCGACATGGCCTGACTCACCCCCTCGCGGCCGGCGGTAGCGTCCAGGGCGCCGGGCTGTGGAAGCAGCAGGCGTTGCGCGTGCGCTTGGCCCGGTACATGGCGGCGTCGGCGGCCTTGAGCAGTTCCTCGGGGCTGTCGGCGTCCTGCGGGTACAGGGCCACGCCGATGCTGGCGGAGACGAAGTCGATGCGCTGCCCGGCGATCACGTAGGGCTGGCCGAGCACACTCAGCAGGCGCCGGGCGAAGGCTTGCGCCTGGGCCTGGCGGGCGTTGCCCAGCAGCACGGTGAATTCGTCGCCGCCCAGGCGGAAGGCGTCGTCGCCGCCGCGCAGGCAGCGCCGCAGGCGCTCGCTGAAGGCCACCAGCAGGCCGTCGCCGATGTCGTGGCCGAAGCGGTCGTTGGCCTGCTTGAAATTGTCCAGGTCGATGAACAGCAGCGCGCTCGAGCGCGCCGGCCGCGTGGGTTCGGCGCACAGTTGCAGCAGGCGCGCCTGCAGGGCCTTGCGGTTGGCCAGGCCGGTCAGGGCGTCGCTGAAGGCCAGGTCCTCCAGTTCGCTCTGGTAGGCCACCAGATCGCTGATGTCGCGCAACAGGGCGCGGTAGCCGATGACCTCCCCGGTCGAACCGCGGATGGCCGAAAGCCGCGCCTCGCAGTGGCGCGGCCCCTCGGGGCAGTGCCAGGGCGCGCTGAACACGGCGTGGCGCTGCTCGTCCAGGCTGGCCAGCAGTTGCTCCAGCTTGCCCGCCTCGCCCGACTCGGCCAGCAACTCGCGCAGCGACGCGCCTTGCAACTGCTGGTCCGTCCGCCCGAGCAATTCGCACAAGGCCGGGTTGCTGGCGCCGAGGTGGCAGTCGCGGTCCATCTCGAAGTAGCCGTCGCTGATTCCGGCGAGAATGCTGCGATCGCGCTGTTCGCTCAGGCTCAGGCGTTCGAGCATGGCGTTGAGGTCGGCGCCGAGACGGCCGATTTCGTCGTCGCCGTCGAGGCTCAGGCGCGGTACCGGGGTGTCCGGGCCGATCGCCGCCACCTCTCCGGCCAGCCGCTGCACACGGCGCAGCACCCAGTGTTCCAGGCTCCAGGCGGTGAGGCCGATGGCCAGTAGCGAGAGGCCGGCGGCCAGGCCGAGGAACAGCCAGACCGCGCGCCGCCCCTGCAGGTACAGGTAGCGCGGCTGGAGGATGCGCATGCGCAGTTGCGGGGTGTTGCGGTTGTCGCTGAAGCCCAGGTCGATCCGCTGGGCGCTGTCGCCCACCAGGCTGCGCTCGCCCAGATGGATGTAGGGCTCGTGGAGGAAACGACTGCCGGAGATCGGCTGCCAGGCCTGGTCTTGCGCCGCTGGCAACACCTGCAAGGTGCCGAGGATGAAACGCCCCAGGTGTTCGACGCGACGCGGCCCGAGCAGCCGACCGGCGATGGCGTTGCCCATCGGTACGGCCTGGCCGAGCGCGTCGCTGACCGGCGTGCTGACCAGCACTGTCGGCACGCCCTGCACGCTGAGCAACTGCGCGCGGGTCTCCAGCGCGCTGTGGTGCGCCACCAGCAGGCCCAGCTCGCGACTGCGACGGATGATCTCGGTGCGTAGCGCGTGCGGGTTGGGCAGGGCCTGGCCGTCGCCCCATTCGGTGTCCGTGGGCATCACCCAGCGTTCACCGATCAGGTGGCCCTGGTTGTCGAAGTAGAGGATGAAGTTGAAGTCCAGGTTGCGCACGCTGTCGAGGTCGAGGTTCTTCGCGGCGAATTCGGGGTTTCGATGCTGGACGAAGGCGTAGGCGTCGGCCGAAAGCGCGGTACTGCGCAGCACGTTGAGGCTGCGGATGATGAAGCTGTCGATCTGCAGCGCCAGGTTGTCGGCCTGCTCGCTGATCTGGAACTGGTCGCCGGCGTCGAAGCGCTCCAGCAGCAGGCCCCGCGACAGCAACTGCACGGCCAGCAGGGTGGCGACCAGCAGCGGTATGGCGACCCAGAGCAAACGTACGCGGATGGACATGGCCGAACTTCCTTGCCGGGGTCGAACCTGTCGGCGGGCGTGCCCCGGCGGTGCACGCCCGTCGCCGTCGCACTCAGGAACGCGGCGCCTCCGGCTGGCCTTTGAGGCTGTCGGTGACCGCGCTGGGGAAGTAGGCGATCTTCAGGCTATGGCGCTGGCCCATCAGTTGGCCATCGCCGTACCAGGTGATGTTGTCCTGGCGCAGGGTCATGCCGTCGCTGCCGTATTCGTACTCGGCGCCATTGGAGCTGCTGAAGGCGAAGCGCTGGTTGTCCAGGCGCTGCAGGTCGAAGCGCGCGCCGGCCGGCGGCATCTGTTCCCTGGCCCGTTTCAGGAAGGCCGGCGCCAGCTCGGCGAACAGCTCGCGGGTACGGCTCTGGTACTGCGCGTCGGTCAGGCCGGGGGTCTGTTGCAGCTTGTCGGCGATCAGGCTGAAGTACTCGGCGTCGGTGCGGGCCAGGGCCAGGCGTACGGCCATGACCTCACTCAGGCGCGCCTGGTCGACCTGCAGCTTGCCCTGGGCGTCGCGGGTCGGAGCGATGAACTCGTTGCCGTCCACCTGAACCAGCGGTGTGGTCGCCAGGTAGGCGGCGCAGGCGATCTGCTGGGCCGCGAGGTTGCCGCTGACCAGCAGGCCGGTCACCCCGCCCTTCTTCTCCAGGCCCTCGCGGGTTTCGCCGCTGGCGGCGATGAAGCGGTCGACCTCGGCCTGGGAGGTTTCGCCACGGGCCAGGCCGCAGACCTGCCCCATCACCGCCGGGTTGCGTTTGCCGTCCACCAGCGGGGTCATGCTGAACACGGCGTTGCGGATCACCGGCAGCGCCGGGTAGTCGATCGTGCCCAGCTGTTGCTGTTGCGCCACCGGAGCGCTGGCGCGGGGTGTCTGGTCGGCGCCCTTGCAGCCGGCGAGTACGCAGATCGGCAGCAGCAGCGCGGCCAGCCATTGGTTGTGGGTAGTCATGGCTCGGTCCTCACTCTTGATGGGTTTGCGCCGCGCGGGCGGTGCTTTCGACGACGACCCGGCGGTCGGCCGCCAGGCACTGGATCAGTTCGGCGCGGGGGGCGTCCGGGCAGGCGGCCACGGGCTCGGCGGCGCCGACCCCGCTGACCCGCATCACGCCGGCCGGGATGCCGGCGGCGGCCAGGTAGTCGCGTACCGACTCGGCGCGGCGCAGCGACAGGTCGAGGTTGTAGGCGCGCGACCCGAGGCGGTCGGTGTGCCCGGTGATGTCCACGCGTTCAAGCGCCTGGGCCTTCAGCTGCGCAGCCAGACGCTCCAGGCTGGTGCGGCCGGCGGCGCTCAGTTGCGCGCTGTCGAAGGCGAAGGTGGCGTCGCCGGCCAGGGTCACCCGTTGCGGTTCCACGACGGCGGCCGGCGCCGGGCTGGCCGGACGGGCCCGGTCGAGGCAATCGGCGGGCGAGAAGTAGAAGCTCTGCGCCTGCATGTCCTTGTCGAACAGCACCTTGTACTGGCAGACCAGGTCTTCCTGGCCGCTGCGGCGGAAGCGCAGGATGTAGTCCCACTCGTGCACGCCGAACATGCCTTCGTGGAAGTGCGGGGTGCCGAGCAGTTCATAGAGCTGCGCCTTGGCCATGCCCGGCTGGACCTTGCTCAGGTTCTCCAGGTTCACGTAGCTGCCCTGCTCGCGGTACGACTCGCTGATCGCCGGGAATTTCGGCTCGGCGCTGTGGCCCTGGGCGTCCACCGTGCTGTGGCTGCCGCAGGCCGCCAGCAGCATGGCGCTGCCGGCCAGGGCCAGGGTGCAGGCGCTGCGGATATTGAGAATGTTCATCGTTGACCTCCTGGGGACGGCCCGGCCGTAGCCGGGCCCGGAATGGGAACTCACCACTGGTAGCCGAGGCCGACCGCGACGCCGGTATCGCCCTGGCTGCTGGTACTGCCCTGCAGCTTGGTGATCCATTTGCCGTTGTCGGAGATCTTCGACACGCCCACCGCCAGCGCGCCCTGGCCGCGGTAGTTGCCCAGGCCCACGGTGGCCATGCTGGCCCCCGGCGAGTAAGGCTGCGGCAGGGTCGCCATGGCCATGGCCCCGGCGATGCCGGCGCTGAGGATGTCGTCCTGTTTCTTCAGGTCGTGGCGCAGCGCGTTGTAGCGGGAGTCGGTGTAGTCGTAGAACTGGTTGGAGATGTCGCCGATGCTGCGCTCCAGCTGGCTGACGTTCACCGCGTCGGTGGGCGCCGTGCCGGCCGCGACATTGGTGATCTGTCGCTCGTTGCCGGCGCTGCCGACGGAAACGCTGTTGGCGCGGTCGGCCACCGAGTTGGCGCCCAGCGCCACGCTGTTGGCCGCCTGGGCGTTGGAACCGTTGCCCAGCGCGGTGGCGTTGTTGCCGCTGGCCCGCGCGCGAGTGCCGATGGCCGCGCTGTTGTTGCCGGAGGCCTCCGCCCCCGCCCCGCCGGCCACCGCGTCGGTGCCGGTGGGCCGCGGTTTCGGCAGGTTGCTGGTGTTGTTCACCTGGAACATGCCGTCGGTGCCGTTCTGCAGCTTGGTGATGTCGGTCGTGGCCTGGGTCACGCGGTTGTCGACGTTGCTGATGTTGTTGTTGATCGTGGTGCCCTGGTCGCGCAGCTGCGAGACGTTCACCGCGTCGGTGTCGTCGGTGCCGGCGGCGACGTTGGTGATCTGCCGCTCGTTGCCGGCGCTGCCGACGGAGACGCTGTTGTCGCGGTCGGCCACCGAGTCGGCGCCGAGGGCCACGCTGTTGGCGGCCTGGGCGTCGGCCCCGGCGCCGATCGCCGAACTGCGCTCGCCGCTGGCCGAGGCGCCATCGCCCATGGCCACCGAGGAACTGCCGGTGGCGCTGGCGCCGTTGCCCACCGCCGTGGCCGCAGCCCCCGTGGCGCTGGCGTTGCTACCGATGGCGCTGGCGTTGTCGCCGCTGGCGTTGGCGGTATCGCCCATGGCCAGGGACGAGGTGCCCGAGGCGGTGGCGGCCGGGCCGACGGCGATGGAGTCGGTGCCGCTGGCGACCGAGTCCGGCTTGGTCGAATTGGCGTGGAAGTACTTGATGCCGCCCAGGGTGATATTGGTGATCTGGGTGGTCACCTCGTACAGCTGCGAGCCGTTGACGGCGTCGGTGGAGTCTTCCGTGATGTCGCCCTTGGCGACGTTGGTGATCTTGTTCGGGCCCTTGCCGCCGTGGTTGGCACTGAAGGCGCCATTGCCGCCGTTGGCGGTCGGGTCCCAGAGCAGCGCGTCCTGGGCCAGCTGGTCGGTGCGGTCGGACACACCCTTGAGCTGCGAGACGTTGACCGCGTCGGTTTCATCGGCGCCAGCGGCCACGTTGGTGACGCGGCGCTCGTTGCCGGCGGAGCCGACCGAGACTTCGCCCACCGGGGCCACCCCGGCTACCGTGGCGCCATTGGGCGCATAAGCCGGATTGAGCAGGTTGGCGGTGGTGCTGCTGTTGGCGCCCAGAGCCACGCTGTTGTCGGCCGAGGCGCTGGCGTTGCGGCCCAGCGCCAGGGCGCTGTCGCCGGTGGCTTCGGCCTGGTAGCCGACCGCCGTGGAGCCCTGCCCCTTGGCGTAGGCGTCCTTGACCTCCAGACCTTCGTCATTGGTGCGCACGTAGCGGATGCCGCGACCGTTTTCCGCGACGTTGGCGTCACTGTCGTCGCCGAAGACGTTGCTCACCCGGCTGTCGACGTTGGTGACGCGATTGTCAACGTTGGTGACGTTCTGGTTGGTCTCGTTGAGCTGCGACATGTTCACCGCATCGCTGTCGTCCGCCCCGCGAGCGACGTTGGTGATGCGGGTGCCGCCGATCTTGGTGGTCGAGTTGTAGGTGTCGCCGGTCATCGTCACGCTGTTGTGGGTGCTGTTGTCGTACATCACCGCATCGGCGGTGGCGCTGCCGACCACCCCCTTGAGCTGGGCGACGTTGACCGCATCGCTGTCCTGGCTGCCGGCGGCGAGGCCGGTGATCTGCCGGTACTGCCCGCTCGCTGCGTCGCCCACGGCGACCGCGCCCAGGGTGCCCTGGGTGGCGTTGATCGCGGCGGTCTGGGCCGTGGTGGCGCCGCCGGGCACGTAGCCGGCCTGGCCGGGGGCGGTATTGGCCACGGAGCCTGCGCCCAGGGCCACGCCGCCAACGGCGCTGGCCTGGGCATTGGTGCCCAGGGCCATGGCGTTCTGCCCGCTGGCGATGGCGTCGTTGCCGATGGCTACCGAGTCCTGCGCGGTGGCGCGGGTGCCGGTGGCGTTGCCGAGGGCGTCGGTATTGACGTTGCCGATGGCCAGGGAGTTGGTGCCGTCGAACTTGTTGTTCAGGCCGATGCGACCGCCGTTGACGTAGAGTTCGGCGCCCAGGGTCAGGGAGTCGGTGCCGTCGGTGCGCTTGCCGGTGCCGTAGAACAGTACACGGTCGGTCTGGCTGGCCTTGTCGTTGGCCTTGCAGTTGGCGTTGTTGCTGTCGTACTTCCAGCCGGTGCTGCCCGTGTTACCGGTGTCGTGGACGAAGATGCAGCCGGCGTCGTTGCCGCTGTCGTTCACGTAGATGCCGGGGTTGCCGGCCACCCCGGCTTCCAGCGGGGAACCGGGTGTATAGGGCGTAGCCGCCAGTGCCGTGCCGGCCATGCCGCACAGTGCGGAAGCGGCCAGGATGCCGACCAGCGCGCCACGTCCCGCCTTGCGGCGGGCGGTGGCGGATTCGGGCGCGGCGACCCAGGCGTTGCGCGTGGTGTTCCACACCAGACGATAAATCCTGTTCATGAGGGGACTCCTTCCGGGAGTCGTGCTCCCGGAAATCAGCGAGGGGAAATCAGCGGGAAGACAGTTCGAGGGCGCGGCTGGACTGGATCAGCTGCGGGCGCTCCATGGCCGTCGGGCGCGACTGCTGCAGGGCGCGCTCGTAAGTGCGCTGGGCGCCGGCCTGGTCCTGGCGGACGTAGTCGAGGTAGGCGCCGGCGAACAGCCCGGCCTCGGTGCGCAGGTCACGCTTCACCGCGTCCGGCGCCTTGAGGGCGTCGATCTCGGCGAACACCGCGGCGCTGTCGGTCTTGCCCTGGTAGAGGGCCAGCAGCGCGCGCTGCTGTTCGGTGACCGGCTGGATGCCGCGGGCGACCTTCTGTACCCGCGCCTTGGCGGCGTCCGGCTTGAGCCCGGCGTCGCTGGCCTGGCGTGCGGTCAGCCAGAGCTTCCAGAGGCCGGCGTAGGCCTTCACCTGTGGGTTCGGGGAGTTTTTCTGGAGCTCGGCGAAGGCCTTGCCGGCCTGCTCGAAACGCCCCAGCGCGGCGAGGTTGACCGCCGAGGGCACGGCGATCACCGCGGCCTGGTCGCTGCCCTTGAGGGCGTCGTAGAACTGCCGGGCGCGCACATGGCGGCCGCCGGCGTCCTCGATGAAGGCCTGCTCGGCGAGGGCGCGGTTGCCGCCCTGGCCACGGGCGCCCGCCTCGCGCAGCAGCGCCTGGGCGGAGGCCAGGTCGCCTTCGAGCAGTTGCTCGTGGGCGAGCATCACCAAGGGCTGGAAGCCCTTGGGCGGTTGCCCGGCGGATTCGGCCATGGCGGCGCCCGCGCCCAGCAGCAGGGTCGCGGTGAGTACGGTTGAAATCAGGCGCGCAGGGAAGCGGCGCTGGGTGTGGAGGGTGGGAAGCATGGTGGCGACTCCTAGTCGGGATTCGAGTTGCCGCCATGCTAGGTAGGGCCGCCGCGGATGGAACTCGGAGTCCTCCCGCTGTCGTTGTAGGAGTTTTTCCGCTGTCTCAGGCCGACGCGCTCTCCGGCAGCTCCAGCTCGAGCTCCACCACCAGCGCGTCATCGGCGTCGGCGGCGTACTGCAGGATCACCCCCAGGCGCTCGGCCAGGCGCTGGCAGTGAGTCAGGTTGATTACGCTCGCCAACCCGGCCGCGCCACGCAGGCGCAGGCGCACCTGCAGGTAGCCGCGGCTTGCGGCCTGCGTGGCCAGGTCCAGTTCCAGCGCTTGCGGCTCACCCTGGAACAGCGCCAGGGTGCTGCCCAACAGCTCACGGAAGGCGCGCACGTCGAGCCAGACCCGGGTCGCCTCCAGACGCGAAATCACCAGCCGCGCGCCGGGTCGCGCCGCCAGCAGGCGGGTTAGCAGCGCCGGCAGCTCGCAGGGTTCGGGGGCGCTGGGGAGCGGGCCCTCCTCCAGGTCACAGGTCCGCCGCAACCGGTCCAGGCGCTCGCTGAGCCGGGCCAGCCCGGGCGTGGCCGGATGCAGGCCGAGCCCGCCGAGCAACTCGGCCAACTCGGCCAGCGACGCCTCCCAGCTTTCCAGCAGGCGACGCGATTGCGATTCGGCGGCGAGCAGGCGATCGCGCAGCTCGGCCAGGTGCTGTTCGCTCTCGGTGACGTCACGAATGCCACCCAGCAGGCCGACGAACTGGCCGCTTTCACCACGATAGGGAACCATCCAGAAATGCAGCACGCGGGTATCCCCATAGACCTCCACCCGCCCTCTCTCCGCCACCGGCACGCCTTCGCGGACCCGCCGCTGCCAGGATATGGGCAGGCGCTCGCGCACCTCCGGAGGAAACCAGCGGGCGTCGGCCAGGCTGGAGCCCAGGGCCTCGCCGGCGCTGATCCGGTAGTAATCGAGAAACCGCTGGTTGCACAGCAGCAGGCGCCCGGTCACGTCACGGACGAACATCGGGTCGGGCGCAGAGTCCACCAGTTGGCGCAGCAATCCCGCCTCCTCCGACACGCCTTCGCGGGCGGCGCCGCCGGTGGCCTGGCCGCCCGGCACCAGGCCGTTGCGCCGGGCGATCTCGGCCAGCTCGACGTTGGAGCCGACGTGCAGTTTCTCCAGCAGGCGGGTCTTGTAGGTGCTCACCGTCTTGAAGCTGATCAGCAGGCTGTCGGCGATGCGCTGGTTGCTCTGCCCCTCGGCGAGCATCTGCAGCACGCTCAGTTCGCGCGGCGTGAGGCGCCCCAGCTCGTCGCCGCTGCCCTGCTCCATGTGCTCGCGGGCGAAATGCGCGCGGCCGGCGAGTACGTCGACGATGGCCCGGCGCAACTCGCCCAGGTCCTCCTGCTTGCTGACGAAGCCGCCCGCGCCAGCCTGGAAGCACAGCGGGGCGAAGTGGCTGGCGCTCTGCCGGCTGTAGACCAGCACGCGCTGCGTCGGATCGCGCGCCTTGAGCCGGCGCAGCAGGTCCAGGCCGCCGGCGCCGGGCAGCGCCAGTTCGAGGATCACCAGGTCCGGCCGGTGTTCGCGGGCCAGGCTCAGCGCCGTCGGCGAGTCCGCCGCCTCGGCCGAGACCTGGTGGCCCATCTGCTGCAGCAGGTCGCGCAGGGCGCTGCGCACGATCGGCGTCGCGTCGGCCAATAGCACCGTGCTCATCCATTGCCTCCCGTTCTCGTTCCATTCGAGAGGCAAGCATAGGCGACGGCCTTCGCCTCAGCGGCGGAATCGTCCTCCGCCGCCGCCGAAGTGAGCGCCGCCCTGCCACTGCCGCTGGGTCTGCACGAAGCGCTGCTGGCCCAGTTCGCGCGACTGGCGCTGCTGGTCGAGTTGGCTACGCACCTCGCCGTTGCCGCTCTGCACCGGCTGCCAGCCGCTGTCGGTGTGTTTCTGCCAGCCCGAGTCGGTACGCTGGTAGATGTTGCCGTCGTGCCCGGCGTAGACGTCGCCATTGTTCCAGGCCACGCCGCTGTCGGTGCTGTGGCTGCCGTCGTAGGCGTTGCCGCTGATGCCCTTCTCGGCGATCACCGTGCGCCCGGTCTGCGCGTTGTGCCCGGCCACCTGGCGCCCGGCGGCGTAGTCGCCGCTGTCGCGGTTGCCGACCACGGCGCTGCGCCCGGCCCCGGAGATGCCGGTGGAGGGGTTGCCGAAGGAGCCCTGGCGGCCGCCGGCGAAGTTCTGCGAATAGGGGTTGAAGGCGGCGCCCCGGCTGCCCTGGAAGTGCGCGCCGGTGAGCGGGTCGTAGCCGTGGGCGGCGCTGCCCTGCCACTGGGTGCCGGTCCAGGCGTTCCAGCCGTTGGCGTGGGTCACGCTGCCCTGCCCCCAGCGTCCGTAGAAGTTCGCCTGGTTGATGTTCACGTAGTTCCAGCCGTGGCTCGGCCCGGGGCCCCAGTACGGCCCCCAGCAGGGGTATTCCGAGCCCCAGATGGCGCCGGCGGCGAAACCGAAGGCGAAGCCCTCCAGGGTGCCCAGGGCGAAGCTGGCGCCGTAGCCGTAGGTGGGCGGATAGCCGTAGTACACGGTTTCGCCGACGTAGGCCGGGTAGGCGTAGCCGGTGCCGTAGACCACGGTGCCGCCGTCGTTGACCACCACGCCCAGGTAGCCAGGGGTGTAGCCGACCACCACGGTTTGCGGCGTCACCGAGTAGATGTGCACGTAGGTCACGTAGTACAGCGGCGAGCTGGGCGGAATCCCGTAGATCGCCGCCGGCACCTCGGTGGCCACCGCCCAGGGCCCGGCGGCGCCGGGGGCGACGAACCACACACCGTTGCTCACCGCGTAGAACTGCGTCGTCGCCACCTCGATCACCGGCGTCGGCGTGTTCACCGCGTACTGCAGCGCGGTGCCCTCGATCGGCGCGAAGCGCGGCGCACCGTCATAGACGACCTTGAGCCCGGCCTTGCTGCGCGAGACGCTGGCGGTCTGCGGGATGTTCGCGGCGATGGCCGCCTCCTTGGCCTGCGGCGTGCCCGGCACCGAGACCAGCACGTTGGCCTTGGGGTCCTTCGGCGAGATCTTGGCGAAGTCCGCCGGCAGGTCCTTGCCCGCCACGTATGCCCAGGGGCCCTTGTCGCCCGGCGCGCTGAACCAGCGCCCGGACACCAGCACGTACCAGGTGTTGCTCGCCGGGTCGACGAACACCGCGTGGTCGGCGTTGCTCAGGGTCAGCAGCGCCACGCCGTCCACCGGGCTCATCTGCGCCGTACCATCGCTGACGATCAGCTCGCTGGGCTGGGTGGCGAGGACGATGGCCGGGGCCTTGGCGGCCTTCTTGGCGTCCTTGGGCAGCAGCGGATCCGGCAGGCTGGCCTTGGCCGCCAGCGTCGCCGCGTCGAGCAGCGCCTTGGGCGGCTGGCTCAGCACCCGCCAGGCGCCGTCCAGGCCCTGGGCCAGGTACCAGTAGCCGGCGGCCTGCAGGTAGGCGTTGTTCTGCCCGTCGCGAAGGATCAGCGCGCGGCTGTTGAGCACGCGCTGGTAGTCGCTGCCGTCCACGGTGCGCCACTGCGGCGCGCCGTCGATGCGCACCAGCACGCTGGGGCTGTCGGCGAAGAGGATGCGCGGCGCGTCGTTCTTCACCTCAACGCGGCGCAGCTTGTCCAGTTGCTGGGACACCGCGTAGCTGGCCTGCAGTTCGTCGAGGGACACCGTCATCTGCTTGGGCAGGCGCTCGGTCAGGGCCTGGCGGGCCTTCTCGGCGCTGTCCGGCGCGGTGGGCACCTCGACCTTGTCGATGCGCAGGTCGCTCAGTTGCACCAGGCCGCTGCTCTTGTCGATGTCGGCGGCGGCGGAGAACTGCGCCACGCCGTAGGTCGGCGTGCCCTTGGCGTCGCCCAGGGCGATCGCCGCGCGGCCGCCCAGGCGGGTGCCGTCCCAGCTCTCGATCTGCGGCTGGAACACCTGCAGGTGCTGCTCGCCGAAGGGAAAGTCGCGTGGCCACTTCAGGCTCTCGGCGCTGGGCGGCGCAGCGGGTGTTTCTGCGGCGGGCGCCGACACGACGAAGACACAGGCGAGGCTCAGCAACAGCAGGCGGGACAACAGGCGGCGGACGGTCATGGTCGGTCTCGGGCAGGCGCGGGTGCGCGCAACCGGTAACGATAGTGCATCGCCGGGGCTCCGGCGGCCGCCGCGGGGCGAGTTCGAAGGCGTTCGACCCTTCAGGCGCGAGGCGAGTTGCCGTTTTCCGCCCTGGCGACGTCACGACGGTAGATCAGCGTGTCCTGCAGGCCATGCCATGCATCCTCGCGCACCCCGCGCAGGCTGCGGATCAAGCGGAACCCGGCGGCCTCGGCAAGGCGCTGGCTGCGGGTGTTGGCCGAGGACGTGGTGAGGTACAGCGTGGCCCGTGGCAGTTGCGTGCAGAGGTCACGCAGCGCCGCGCTCAGGTAACCCTGGCCGGCGAAGCGCGAGTTGGCCCAGTAGCCGATCACATAGCTGTCGCCCCTGCCCCGCGGCTGCAGGCCGATGCAGCCGATGACCTCGGCGCGGTCGGCGGACACCAGGAACAGGCGCTTCTCCGCCAGCGGCGCGGCGTAGTTGGCGATGGCGCCCCTGAGCGAGCGCAGCACCTGCTCGGCGCTCACCTGCGGGGTCACCCAGTCGAGAAAGGGCGCGTGCTCGGCGTAGCTGTCCAGCAACGCCCGGCGCAGCGGCGCGCAGAGTTCCAGGCTGGGGCGCACCAGCCAGGCGTCGCGGGTCGTCAGGCGGTACTCCGGGGGTGACGTCGGCATAGGGGGCTTCGGGCGATGAAAGTGCCCCAGCCTAACGCAGCGCGCCTCCGTCGGCACCTTCGGAGGCCGCCGGGACGGGGGATCACTGGCGGCGCTCCCGGCGCCTGCTTTACTTCGATTAGCCCCGGCCGATAGGCGGCGAGCCACGCCAAGGAGGACGCCCATGCCCCGTGTACACAAGGACCCGCTGGAGCCCCAGCTGGAGAATGAACGGGAACGCATTGCCTTCCGCCGCGAAAGCCTCGGGCTGCCCCTCGGAGCGCACAAGTGGGGGCTGGGGTTGTCGGGTGGTGGCATCCGCAGCGCCACCTTCTGCCTCGGTGTGCTGCAGGCCCTGGCCCGGGCGCCGTCGCCGCGCCGTGACAAGCAGGCGGATGGCAAGACACCACCGCTACTGGCCGACTTCGACTACCTGTCCACGGTGAGTGGCGGCGGCTACGTGGGCAGCTTCCTCTACAGCCTGTTCCTGCCCGGGCGCCTGCGCGAATTGCCGCCACGCCACCCGCCGGCGCCGGCCAGCGATGCACGCCAGGCCGCCGAGGACGCCTATGACGTGCTACGCCAGGAGCCACCAGGGCGGATCAGCACCAGCACCGACTACCAGGGCGAGCAGATTTTCAAGGCGCCCGGCGCCTGGCTGCGGGAGAACGGCCGCTACCTCACCCCCACCGGGGCCGGTGACATGTTCTATGCCCTGGCGATGACCTGGCGCAACTGGATATCGCTGCACCTGGTGATCGGCATGCCGCTGCTGCTGGCCTTCGCCTTGCTGTACCTGTTCCGCCTGGGGGTGACCGCCAACCTGCTGCTGGAACCCGCCGCGCTTCTGCTCTTCGGCGTACTGCCACTGGTGATCGCCTACTGGCAGGTCATTCCGCGCAACGACCTGGACGAGCGGCCGAGCCTGCTCAACTGGGCCGCCGGCGCCACGCTATTCATATGCTTCGCGCTGTTTGTCGGCGCAGGGGTTTGCCTGCTGCTGGGTTATCGGCCGCTGGCCACCTGGCACCTGGCGGCCGCCGTGGTGGTCGCGCTGTCCATCCTCGCCGCCGCCATGCTGGTCCGCCGCATGGTGCCGAAGCGGCCGCGAACGGGTGGCGACGGCGGCTTCCGGACGCGCCTGGGCGCCGCCATCGAACGCATGGCGGGCGCGCCCAGGGGCGGCGATGTGCTGCGCGGGGTGATCCGCAACTGGCTGCTGCAACTGGCTGCCTGGGTGCGCCCGGAGCCGGGCGACGACCTTGGCCCCGACTCGGTGCGCAATTACCGGGTGCTGGTGACCCGCCGGCTCAGCCAGGCGCTGATACTCACCGCAGCCCTGCTCTACCTGACCCTGCTCGGCATCCTGGCCGAGGAACTCTACGAGAAGCTGCATGGCCCCTGGGCCGCCGGCGTGGGCGGGGTATTGCCGCTGCTGATATGGCTGGTGCGCAAGCTGGCCGTGTTCAAGGACGAAAAGTCCATTCCCGGCTGGCTGACGAAACTGCCGCTGGATGTGCTCGGGCTGCTGGCGGGGGCCCTGTTGCTGTCGGTCGTGTGCCTGGCCTGGGCGCTGTTCGCCCTCTGGGTGGGCGCCGATGGCGCCGCCTGCCTGGACCAGGGCGGTGCGCCGCTGCGGCTGCTCCTGCTCGGGCTCTCGGCGGCGGCGGTGGCCTTGTTGAACAGCCAGTTCGTCGGCTTTCTCAATACGTCGACACTGCAGCCCTACTACGCCGCGCGGCTGACCCGCGCCTACCTGGGGGCCTCGAACGGCCAGCGCTTCGCGGAAACCGACAGCGCCACCCGCAAGCGCCAGATGAGCGTCGCCGAGCCGCAACGCGGCGACGACCTGTCCGTGGAGCACTACTACGGCCCGCCCACCGCCGGCCCGCTGCACCTGCTCAACGTCACCCTGAACCTGACCGTCGACCCGGCCGAACAGCTGGTCCAGCGCGACCGCAAGGGCAAGCCTCTGTGCCTGGCGCCCAACGGCCGGCATCTCAGCGAACCGGCGTACATCTATGACGGCACGCCACAGCTTCGCGGCCCGGCCCTTGGCCTGGCCTCGGAAATCGGCATGCCGCTGAGCATCGGCCAGTGGGTCGGCATCTCCGGCGCCGCGGTCAGCACCGGCCTGGGCCGCGCCACCAGCCTGGGCTATTCCCTGGTGCTGGGCCTGGCCAACGTGCGCCTGGGGGTCTGGTGGCCGAGCCGCTTCGAGGCCGTGCACGGGCAGGCGCCGGGGCTCGCGAGCCTGCTGCCGACGCAGACCTACCTGCTCTACGAGCTGACCGCCAGCTTCCACGGGCACCGCCGCGAGTACCAGTACCTGTCCGATGGCGGCCACTTCGAGAACACCGCTGGCTACGAGTTGCTGCGCCCGGGACGCGACATCGAGCTGACGGTGCTGTGCGACTGTGGCTGCGACCCCGAGTACCGCTTCGACGACCTGGCCAACCTGGTGCGCCTGGCGCGCATCGACCACCACCTGGAAGTGCGCGAGGACCCGGGCGTGCTGCGCAACCCGGTGCTGGCCAAGGTCTTCGGCAGCCTGGACGAGTTCCGCCAGGCGCCGGCGGCGCACGCCAGCAAGTGCGCAGTGCTGTTCGAAGTGGAAGACTGCGCCGACGGCCAGCCGCGTCCGCCCGGCCCGGGGGCACCACAGCGCCGCTGGCTGCTGGTGTTGAAGCCACGGCATATCGCCGGTCTGTCCGCCGACGTGCTCAACTACGCCCGCGAGAACCCCGAGTTTCCCAACCAGACCACCGCCGATCAGTTCTTCGACGAAGCGCAATTCGAGAGCTATCGCCAGCTCGGCCTGAGCATCGGCAGCCTGCTGTTCGGCGCCGCTGCAGGCGACAACCGCATCGCGCGGGAGCTGTGGAGCTACCTGGAAGTCGGCGCGGCCGACAAGGCGGCAGCAGCTCATTAGAGGGTCCACGGGCGCGGACGCAGAGCCGCTCCGAACAACGTTGTCATTCGCAGATGATTGCGGTTTCAAGCCCGAGGACCAGGAGCGAGACCCGTGCACTCCCGATGCCGACGCGTCCTGGGCCCGAGCCAACCTGGTCGGCAACCGCACCGAGGCGATCGTCACGACGGGCGCCGGGATCGCCCTGCGCGGCGTCAACGTGGCGGCCCTGAACAACGAGACGGCGGCCACGGTGCTGGAAACCTTCGTCGGGATCACCGCGCGCAAGGCCGTGCAGAAGGTCTACGCGCGGTGCAACAGTGCGCCGCTGCTCGAAGTGGAGCATGGCGGCATGCACGATTAGGCACCGCGAGGGCGCGCCCCTGGTTGCTGCGGCCTACTCGCAGAAGCGCCCGTGGCGCGCTTCGGGCATCAGCTCCAGGTACTGGCTGGCGCTCATGTGCACCAGCGCGGCGTGGTCGCCGGCTTCGAAATACACCTCCGGCTGGGCGCCCAGGGCGTCGTCGATCAGGGTTTCCAGGCCGAACAGGTTGCCCACCGCCGGGATCGCCCCCGGCGCGCAGCCCTCGAAGCGCGCGGCGAAGTCGCCCTCGTGGGCCAGGCGCCAGTTGCGCCGGGTCAGCTTGTGCACCTTGTGCAGGTCGACCTGGCGGCTGGCCGGCACCACCGCCATCAGCCAGTGGCCCTGGAAGTCGTCGAGGATCACCGCCTTGGCCATCTGCTGCGGCGGCACCCCGGCGCTGCGCGCGGCCTGGCGCGTGGTCATGGATGTGGCGTGGGGCAACAGGTCGTAGCGCGACTGGTGCTGCGACAGGCAACTCTGCAAGCGACTGGACATGCTCATGGCACACCTCCGCTGGGTGGCGCCGCGCCTCGTTCCCGCGCGTGGCGGCGCCGCTGGCGCCGGGGAAGCGTCCCGCTCCCCGTTACGCCGCAGTGTAACGCCGTCGGCCGCGCGCGGCCGGCGGGCCGACCGGGTGCTAAGCTGGCAGCACGCCCTCGCGGAGAACCCCATGATCGACCTGACCCTGGTCCGGCGCCTGCTCGAAGGCGCGCAACGCGCGGCCGGCGGGCCCTTTCCGGTGGAGGCCATCGCCCGCCACTACCACGCCCAGCTGCGCCGCGAACAGGGCGAGCAGGCCCTGGACGCCGACGTGGTGATCGCCAACGCGCTGATCCTCACCGACCTGCTGCGCCGCCTGGGCCTGCTGCAACGCCTGTACGACGGCCACGAGGTCGGCACCGCCGGCGATGGCGAACGCCTCACCGCCGACGGCGAGCGCTTCCTCGCCCTGCTCGACGACCCGGCCTTCGTCGCCTACCTCGGCGAACGCCCGCTGCGCGGCGACCGCGATACCGTGCTGGAGGCGATTCGGCGCTTCAGCCCCTAAGGCCAGGGAATAGCGTAGGGCGCATAACGCCTACGGCGTTATCCGCCATCACTCCCAGGCTCCGGCGCGACGGCCAGCGGCGGATAACCGCGAACGGTTATCCGCCCTACGGCTGAACGCCTCGCTCAGCCCCTCCCCCTCAGAACCCCACGCTGGCCTGGACGAAGAAGGTCCGCGGCTGGCCCACGTAGATGCCCGAGTTGTTGTCGCTGGAGCGGGTGTAGCTGAGCTTGTCGAACAGGTTCTTCACCCCGGCGCCGAGCTTCAGGTTGGACAGCTGCGGGCCGAAGTCATAGCCCACGCGGGCGTTCCACAGCGCGTAGCCGGGGATGTCGCCGTACTGGCCGTCGGCCGTCGGGTCGGTGATGTAGTTGTGGGTGAAGTTGCCGTTGGCGTCGGTGGTCGGGCCGGGCGCGCGCTGTTTCGACTGGGCGAAGGCGTCGACGTTGTAGGTCCAGCGGTCACGCACGTAGCGCATGCCCACGGTGGCCACCTGGCGCGAGTAGAACGGCAGGTCGCGACCCTTGAAGCCGGGGATGTCGCCTTCGTAGGTGGCGCGGGTGTAGGTCAGCGTGCCGTAGGCGGTCAGGCCTTCCAGGCGCGGGTCGAGTGCCGCCAGGTCGTAGTGCGCGGAAGTCTCGATGCCCTGGTGCTTGGTGGCGCCGAGGTTGGTCCAGCCCACGTCGTTGCTGATGTATTGCAGCTCGTCGTCGAAGTCGATGTAGAACAGCGTCACCTCGCCGCCGAAGGCGCCGTCGTCATAGCGCGTGCCGATCTCGTAGGTGCGCGCCTTCTCCGGTTCCAGGCCGTCGGCGGTCTGGTTGCCGCGCCCGCCCTGGCCGAGCTGGAAGTACTGCAGGCTGCCGAACGAGGTCTCGTAGTTGGCGAACAGCTTCCAGGCGTCGGAGACGTGGTACATCACGCTCAGCGCCGGCAGCGGCTCGTTGTAGTCCTTGCTGCGGCTCTTGGCCTGCACCGGCTTGCCCTTGTTGTCGAGCACCGGGCGGTCCTGCCAGTCGGTGGAGATGCGTTCGAAGCGGATGCCCGGGGTCACCGTCCAGTTGCCGACGTCGATCTTGTCGTCGATGTACAGCGAGTTGGCCTCGGTGCCGCCGGTGCGGTCCTGGTAGATATGGCCGTCGGCGCCCGGCTGCGGGGTCGGCACGTTGTTCACCAGGCCGACCTGGGAGGCGCGCTCCTCCATGTCTTCCTTCAGGTAGCGGTAGCCGACGCTGGCTTCCTGGGTGGTCGGGCCGACGAAGAAGATCCGCGACAGGCGCGGCTCGAAACCGAAGGTGTGGTAGTCGCGCGGGTAGGACGCCAGGGTCTTGAGGTCGCGGTTGGCGATGTCGCTGCCACGGAAGCTGTCGCTGTAGTAGGTCAGCACTTCCAGCTGGGTCAGGTCGTCGATCTTGCGCGTCCACTTCAGCGAGCCGTCGCTGCGGCGGCCACGGAAGCTGTCCCAGTCGCGCACCGACTGGTAGGGGTCATGGTCGAACTGCGCCTGGGTCAGGCCGCCGGGCATGTCGGCGGTGCCGTCGTAGTAGTGCAGGTTCAGCGCCAGGTCGTCGCTGTCGGTGGGCGCCCAGTGGGTCTTCAGGGTGACGTCGTCGATGTCGTTGTGGTTGTTGCTGTCGCGGTAGCCGTCGCCCTTCACCCCGGAGTACAGCAGGGCCATGCCGATACCGTTGTCCGCGGTGCCGCCGATGAAGGCGTTCTGCATCTGCTTCCAGCCGCCGTGGCCGGCGTGCTCGACGGTGGTGCCGACCTCGCCGGAGAACGTCTCCGGAATCGCCCGGGTGACGAAGTTGATCACCCCGCCGACGTTCTGCGGGCCATAGCGCACGGAACCGGCGCCGCGCACCACATCGATGCTGTCGTAGCTGCCGGCCACGCCGGGAAACATCGACAGCTGCGGTTGGCCGTAGGGCGCCACGGCGGCCGGCACGCCGTCGATGAGGATGGTCGAGCGTGGCGACAGGCGCGAGGTCAGGCCGCGCACGCCGACGTTGAGGGAGATGTCGCTGCCGCCGGTGCCGTTGTTTTCCTGCACCTGCACGCCGGGAATGCCGCGCAGCGCTTCACGCACGCTGACCACCCCGCGCTCTTCCATGGCCTGGCGGCGCACCACGGTGCGCGCGCCGGGATGGTTCTGCACGTCGCGCTCCTGGGCGTCG
This sequence comes from Pseudomonas citronellolis, assembly GCF_029335315.1. Classification (GTDB taxonomy): domain Bacteria; phylum Pseudomonadota; class Gammaproteobacteria; order Pseudomonadales; family Pseudomonadaceae; genus Pseudomonas; species Pseudomonas citronellolis_A. Next base: position 8,591 of record NZ_JARJLT010000225.1, on the reverse strand, counting down.
GCCAGCCAGTCGCCGACCACCTTCACTTCGCTGGACTCCATCTGCAGCGGCGCGTCGGCGCCGGCCTCGCGCTTGCGCAGGACCACGCCGTTGCCCACCACCTGGTAGTCCAGGCCGCTGCCCTGCAGCAGGCGCTCCAGGGCCTGTTCCGGGGCCAGCTCGCCGCTGACCGCCGGGGCCTGCTTGCCCTGCACCAGCTCCGGGGTGAAGAACAGCTGCAGCGAGGTCTGCTGGCCAAGCTGGCGCAGCGCGGCGTCCAGCGGTTGTGGCGGGATATCGACCTGGGCGGCCTGGGCCTGGCCGATGGCGGCACCGATGGCCAGGCTCAGGGCCAGCGGCAGCAGACGACGCGAGGAAGACATGCGAAGCGAGGGGTTTGTCACGATGTTCCTGTTCCTTGAAGTCCCAATGGCAGCCCGCGCTTTCAGTGCTTCGCGAGCCTTTGCCGGGGTAGACGAAACAGGGTGATGAAAACCTGAATCTAACGGAGAATTATTTCGTTTGAGCCATCGGCAAGGGTCTGCACCCGTACCGGCAGCAGGTGCGGCAGCGCCGCCAGCAGCGCGTCGGTGTCGTCCACGCGGAACACGCTGGTCAGGCGCATCTTCGCGGCTTCCGGGCTGACCACGCTCACCGGCTTGGCCCGGTAGCGCGACACTTCACGGACCACCTCGGCCAGGGTCGCGCCATTGAACACCAGGCGGCCGTCGCGCCAGGCGGTCTGCGCGGCGACGTCGGCGGGCGCGGCCGGCGCCACCCGACCCTCGGCGTCGATGCGCGTGGCCAGGCCGGCGGTCAGCAGCTGTTCGGCGGTCGTCGCGTCGCGCCCGGCGACCCGTACCCTGCCCTGCTCCACCGCCACCCGCACTTCATCGGCGTCGCGGCGCACGTCGAAGCGGGTGCCGGTGACCGTCACCTCGCCAAGCCCGGCGTCGACCACGAAGGGCCGTTGGCTGGCATGGGCGACGCTGAACATCGCCTCGCCGCGCTCCAGGCTGACGCTGCGCCGCTCGTCACCCAGGCGCACCTTCAGGTGGGTGTCGCCGTTGAGCTCCAGGTAGCTGCCGTCGGGCAACTCCACCTGGCGGCGTTCGCCCAGCGCGGTGTGGAACTCGGCGCTGTAGTCGCGGCCCCAGCCGCCGAACAGCGCGACCCCGGCGGCCAGGCCGGCGACACAGGCCGCGGCGGCGAACGCCGGCCAGCGCCGTTTGCCGGCGCGCGGGCGCAGCGCGATGGGCTCGTCGGCGGCGAGTTGGCGCAGGCGCTGCGCGGGAATCAGGTCGGCGGCGCCCCACAGGCGCTGCAGCGCCTCGAATTCGTCGCGATGCACGGGCGCCGCCAGCCAGGCTTCGAAGTCGGCGCGCTCGGCGCTGTCCAGGGCGCCATCCTGCAGGCGCACGAACCAGCGGGCGGCGGCGTCGCGCGGGTCTTCGCTCAGCACCATAGGGCGCTCCGGGGCGATGTCCTTGGGTTCGGTTTCACGGGCTGGTCCTTCATCACGGTGTGTCGCCCAGGCGGTCCCTGAGATGGCGCAGGGTGCGGATCATATATTTTTCCACCATGTTCTTGCTCAGCCCCAGGCGTTCGGCGATCTCCGCCTGCGACAGCCCTTCCAGCTTCTGCCAGACGAAGACCTTGCGGCAGTTGGCCGGCAGTTCGGCGAGGGCGCGTTCGATGGAGCTGGCCAGTTGCACCGCATGCATGGTGGTCTCCGGGTCGCCGTCGGGCGCCTCGTGTTCGTCCAGGTGCTCGATGCCCACCGGGGCGTGGGCGCGCTCGCGGCGGAAGGCGTCGATGGCCAGGTTGCGCGCCGTGCGGTGGAGGTAGGCGCGCGGCTGTTCCACCGCGGCCTGCGGGGTTTCCAGCAGGCGCAGGTAGGTGTCGTGGGCCAGGTCTTCCGCATCGACGCGATTGCGCAGGCGGCGGGTCCAGGCTCCGATGAGCTCCTCGTAGTGTTCGAAAAGCCCTGGCTTGCGCGGTCGATTGGCGGACATGGAGGGATAAACGCGAAGAAGGATCAAATGATAATGCTTCCTGTTTTCCACTTGCAATCTCCACTCGGCGCGCCAGTGGAAAAACGCGGAACCTCGCGGCGCCGGCTCCGTCAATGCACTAGCCAGTACTCATCGACACAAGGAGCATCCGCAATGAGAGGAACCGGCATCCTGCGCGGCGCACTGGTCTGCGCCGCCCTGCTGGGGGCTACGCCGCTCTGGGCCGCCGACCCGGCGCAGGCGTTCGTCGAGCGCGCCTCGGCCACCGGCCTGGGCGAGATCGAAGCGGCCAAGCTGGCCCTGGGCCGCAGCCGCGCGGCCGACGTGAAAACCTTCGCCGTGCACCTGGTCGACGACCACACCAAGACCAATGTGCAGCTCAAGACCCTGGCCGAGAGCCGCCAGTTGAAGTTGGCCGACGGCCCCGACGCGGCCACCCGCGAGCGCCTGAAGACGCTGGCGGCGAGCCCGGACGACGCCTTCGACACCGCTTTCGCCCAGGCCGAGGCGCAAGCCTACGAACAGACCCTGAAGCTCTACGGCGAGGCCGCCGAGCACGCCGAAGACCCGGATATCCGTCAGTTCGCCCAGACCACCCTGGCGGTGCTGCGCCTGCACCTGGAGATGGCCCGCCAGCTGGCCGAGGCGCACCCGGCCAGGTGAACGCTCGTCCGTATGGCTGAACCTCGGCGACTCAAGGCTTTCTCTTGACTACACCTATAGGAGGAATCCGCCATGTCACGCGCCAGCAAGGACACCTACAGCGCCGAGCAGAAACGCAAGGCTCGGCATATCGAGGAAAGCTACGAACGCCAGGGTGTGCCCGCCGACGAAGCGCGGGCGCGCGCCTGGGCTACGGTGAACAAGCAGTCCGGCGGCGGCGAGCTCAAGGACGGCTCGGGGCGCGCCACCAGCGAGCGCGCCAAGGCTGCCGCGCGACGTTCCTCGGCACGCCGGGCGGCGGCCACGCGCAAGGGCGTGCTGCGCCCCGACCGACCGCTGGAGGCCATGAACAAGCAGGAGCTGCTGGCCGTGGCCCGCGCGCGCAACATCGCCGGGCGCTCGACCATGCGCAAACAGCAATTGATAGAGGCGCTGCGCTGAAGCGGCGCCCAAGGAGCAGACGATGAGCCAATCCCGATGGTCCCTCGGTCGCCGCCCCAGCGGCCTGGAAGAACTGCAGAGCCTGGTGGCGGACCTCGAGTCCCTGCTGGAAAGCAGCCGCGAGCTGGCCGCCGACGAGGTGCCGGCGTTCAAGGCGCGCCTGCGCCGCCTGACCAGCGACGGCCGCGACGCCAGCGAGCGCCTGGCCTACCGCAGCCGCCAGGCGTTGCGCGCCGGCGGCGAGTACGTTGGCGAGCATCCCTGGCAGGTCGGGCTGATTCTCGCCGCCAGCGCCGGGTTGCTGGCTGCCGCCTGCCTGCTCGCCCGGCAGCGCTGAGGCTCAGGGCACCAGCGGCGGCTCCGGCGCCGGCTGCAACTGGCCGGGGAAGCTGCCGTGGGGCTCCACGTAGCGCAGCGCGGAATTCGCGTCGCGCCAACCGACGTAACTCATCAGCGCCTTCTGGTCCCAGCCGCTGCGGCTGGCCCAGGTGGCGAAGCCACGGCGTAGCGAGTGGCTGCTATACAGCTCGGCGGGCAGCCCGGCGCCGCGCAGCACCGCGCGCAGCAGTGGAATCACGCTGCCGGGATGCAGCGCGCTGGTGCCCAGCCGGCCCCAGCGGTCGACGCTACGCAATACCGGGCCCTCGGCCAGCCCGGCGGCGTCGACCCACTCCAGGTAGGCCTGCACCGGGCACAACCGCGCCAGCGCCGGCGCGCTGAAGGTGCGCCCCTGGTTGTCGCGGTCGCCCTTGCTCCAGGGCAGGAACAGTTGCATGCCCTCCCCGGCCCGCGCGCGGATGTGCTCCACGCGCAGGCGGCACAGCTCGTCGCTGCGGAACGCGCGCCAGAAACCGATGAGCAGTAACGCGCGGTCACGCAGGCTGCGCAGCAGCACAGCCGTGTCGCCTTCGGCGCGGGCGCGCCCGGCGTTGTCCTCGAGCCAGTTCACGCACTGCTCCAGCTCGCGCAGTTGCAGGGGCTCGGCCTGTTTCTCCTGGCGTGGGTGCAGCGCACGGATGCCCTTCAGCACCTGGCGCACCAGCGGCGCGCGGGTCGGGTCGGGAAAGCCCTGGCTGGCGTGCCATTGCGACAGCGCCGCCAGGCGCAGCCTGAGGGTGTTGGCCGAAAGGCTGCCGGCGTGCTCCGCCAGGTAGCGCGCCACCGCCTCGGCGGTGGCCGGCAGCAAGCCGCCCCAGCTCACCTCGTAATGCTCGATGGCCGCCCGGTAGCTGCGCCGGGTATTGGCGCGGGTGGCCGCGTGCAGATAACGCTCGACTTCCTGGCTCACCGGCACACCTCTATTTCGTAACGCCACGGCCGGCAAAACCGCCCGGGGTTATCGATCACATTGAATAATTCGTGATTATCCAATGCTAGATAACGCTGTTCAAATGCTTTCTAAACGGGAATTTTTAGTATGTAATTACATGCTATGTAACACACTACGAAATCGTCGGAGAGGCCATGGCTCGGGGCGGAATCAACAAGGCGCTGGTACAGAAGGCACGTCAGGCCATACTGGCCCGTGGTGACAACCCGAGCATCGACGCCCTGCGCGTGGAGCTGGGCAACACCGGCTCCAAGACCACCATCCACCGCTACCTGAAGGAACTGGAAAGCGAGGTTCGCGGCCCCGCCGGGCAGCCCCTGCCCCTGGGCGACGAGCTGGGCAATCTCGTCATGCAGCTGGCCGAACGCCTGCAGCAGGAAGCCCGCGATTCGGTGGCGGACGACCGCGCCAGGCTGTCCCGCGAGCGCCTGGACTACCAGCAGCAGGTGCGCCTGGCCCAGGCGCGCATCGAGCAGCTGGAAAGCCAGAACCAGGCCCTGGAGACGCGCCTCAAGGAAGCCCTCGACTCGCTGCAACTGAGCCAGCAACAGAAGCACCAGGGCGAACTCACCAACGCCCGCCTGCGCCAGGCCGCCGGCGACCTGGAGACGCGCCTGGGCGAACGCGACGCGCAGATCGCCTCGCTGGAGGAAAAGCACAACCACGCGCGCATCGCCCTGGAGCACTTCCGCCAGGCGGCGAAGGAACAACGCGAGCAGGAACAACGCCAGCACGAGGCACGCATCCAGCAGTTGGGCGCCGAACTGCGGCAACTGCAGCAGAACCTGGTGCTGCGCCAGGACGAACTCACCCGCCTGAACCGCGACAACGAGCGCCTGCTCACCGAGGCGCGGCTGCTGCGCAATGAACAGCACGAGCAGCAGCAACAACTGGCGCGCCAGGCCCTGGCCAACGAGGCGCTGCGCCAGGAGCGAGCCCAGGCCGAAGGCGCGCGCACGGTGCTGGAACAGCGCAACCAGGCGCTGGACGCGGAACTGGGCCGCCTCGACCAGCACAGCCGCGAGCAGGCCGGCCAGCTGCAGGCGCTGCAACGGCGCCTGCTGGAGCTCAGCGCCGCGCTGAGCGAGGAATCACCCTCCGAGGAGTGACGCGCAGGGGTGCGACGCCGCCACGGTGGCGCCCTGCGTCTCGCCAGCTAGGCTATAGCGACCACCCGGGCGACTTGCGCATCGACCAGCGTCCCCGGCAAACCGGGTCGTCCGCCCCGCCCTTGCCGGCGATTGGTCCAGCGCTTTTCCAGGCTTTTGTCCCTGGGACCGTCCGCAACGCTGAAATAGCCTGGCCCTATCGCAACCTGCAAGGTATTCCGCAATGCACGATATCGACCCCGTAGAAACCCAGGAGTGGCTGGACGCCCTGGAATCGGTTCTCGACCGTGAAGGCGAGGACCGCGCCCACTACCTGATCTCCCGCCTCGGCGAGCTCGCCAGCCGCACCGGCACCCAGCTGCCCTACGCGATCACCACGCCGTACCGCAACAGCATCCCGCTGACCCATGAGGCGCGCATGCCCGGCGACCTGTTCATGGAGCGCCGCATCCGCTCGCTGGTGCGCTGGAACGCCCTGGCCATGGTGATGCGCGCCAACCACAAGGACCCGTCGCTGGGTGGCCACATCTCCACCTTCGCCTCCTCGGCGACCCTCTACGATATCGGCTTCAACTATTTCTTCCGCGCGCCCAACGGCGAGCACGGCGGCGACCTCGTCTACTTCCAGGGCCACGCCTCCCCCGGCATCTACGCCCGCGCCTTCCTCGAAGGCCGGCTCAGCGAGGAGCAGCTGGAGAACTTCCGCCAGGAAGTCGATGGCCATGGCCTGTCGTCCTACCCGCACCCCTGGCTGATGCCGGACTTCTGGCAGTTCCCCACGGTGTCCATGGGCCTCGGCCCGATCCAGGCGATCTACCAGGCGCGCTTCATGAAGTACCTGGAAAGCCGCGGCTTCATCCCGCCGGGCCAGCAGCGCGTGTGGTGTTTCCTCGGCGACGGCGAGACCGACGAGCCGGAATCCCTCGGCGCCATCTCCCTGGCCGGGCGCGAAAAGCTCGACAACCTGGTGTTCGTGGTCAACTGCAACCTGCAGCGCCTGGACGGCCCGGTGCGCGGCAACGGCAAGATCATCCAGGAACTCGAAGGGGTGTTCCGCGGCGCCAACTGGAACGTCATCAAAGTCATCTGGGGCCGCCTGTGGGACCCTCTGTTCGCCAAGGACACCGCCGGGCTGATGCAGGCGCGGATGGACGAAGCGGTGGACGGCGACTACCAGAACTACAAGGCCAAGGACGGCGCCTACGTGCGCGAGCACTTCTTCGGCGCCCGCCCCGAGCTGCTGGAGATGGTCAAGGACCTCTCCGACGACGAGATCTGGAAGCTCAACCGCGGCGGCCACGATCCCTACAAGGTCTACGCGGCCTATCACGCCGCGGTGAACCACAAGGGCCAGCCGAGCGTGATCCTGGCCAAGACCATCAAGGGCTATGGCACCGGCACCGGCGAGGCGAAGAACATCGCCCACAACATCCACGAGATCGACGTCGCCAGCCTGCGCGCGTTCCGCGACCGCTTCGACATCCCGATCAAGGACGCCGACCTGGAGAAGGTGCCCTTCTACAAGCCCGACGAAGGCAGCGCCGAAGCCCGCTTCCTGGCCGAACGCCGCGCCAGCCTGGGCGGCTCGATGCCGCATCGGCAGGGCAACGCCTTCAGCGTGCCGGTGCCGCCGCTGGAGACCCTCAAGGCGATGCTCGACGGTACCGGCGACCGCGAGATTTCCACCACCATGGCCTTCGTGCGGATCATCTCGCAGCTGCTCAAGGACAAGGAGATGGGCCCGCGCATCGTGCCGATCATCCCCGACGAGGCGCGCACCTTCGGCATGGAGGGCATGTTCCGCCAGCTCGGCATCTATTCCTCGGTGGGCCAGCTGTACGAGCCGGTCGACAAGGAACAGCTGATGTTCTACCGCGAGGACAAGCAGGGCCAGATACTCGAAGAAGGCATCACCGAGGCCGGCGCCATGTCCTCGTTCATCGCCGCCGGCAACGCCTACAGCAACTACCGCCAGCCGATGCTGCCGTTCTACATCTTCTATTCGATGTTCGGCTTCCAGCGCATCGGCGACCTCGCCTGGGCCGCCGGCGACGCCATGGTCCGCGGCTTCCTGCTCGGCGGCACCGCCGGGCGCACCACCCTCAACGGCGAAGGCCTGCAGCACGAGGACGGCCAGAGCCACATCCTCGCCGGGGTGATCCCGAACATCCGCACCTACGACCCGACCTACGCCTACGAGCTGGCGGTGATCATCCACGACGGTTCGCGGCGCATGCTCCAGGAGCAGGAAAACATCTTCTACTACATCACCGTGATGAACGAGAACTACCCGCAGCCGGCCATGCCGGCCGGCGCCGAGGCAGGCATCATCAAGGGCATGTACCTGCTCGACGAGGAGAACAAAGACAGCGCCCACCATGTGCAACTGCTGGGTTCGGGCACCATCCTGCGGGAAGTCGAGGCGGCGGCGAAGATCCTTCGCGAGGACTTCGGCATCGGTGCCGACGTCTGGTCGGTGCCCAGCTTCAACGAGCTGCGCCGCGACGGCCTGGCCACCGAGCGCTGGAACCGCCTGCACCCCGAGCAGAAGCCCAAGCCGAGCTACGTCGAGGAATGCCTGACCGGGCGCAAGGGCCCGGTGATCGCCTCCACCGACTACATGAAGCTCTACGCCGAGCAGATTCGCCAGTGGGTGCCGGGCAAGGAATACAAGGTGCTCGGCACCGACGGCTTCGGCCGCAGCGACAGCCGCCGCAAGCTGCGCGACTTCTTCGAGGTGGACCGCCGCTGGATCGTCCTCGCCGCCCTGGAGGCCCTGGCCGACCGTGGCGACATCGAACCCAAGCTGGTGGCCGAGACCATCGTCAAGCTGGGCCTCGACCCGAACAAGCGCAACCCCCTGGACTGCTGAGGAGACGCATCGTGAGCGAGTTGATACGCGTGCCCGACATCGGCAACGGTCAGGGTGAAGTCATCGAACTGCTGGTCAAGGTCGGCGACCGCATCGAGGCCGACCAGAGCCTGCTGACCCTGGAGTCGGACAAGGCCAGCATGGAAATCCCCTCGCCCAAGGCGGGGGTGGTGAAGAGCATC
>NZ_JARJLT010000224.1 GCF_029335315.1 Pseudomonas citronellolis | reverse complement strand
CGTTACCGGCCCCCGCTGCGGCTTACCAGGTTTGGGTGGCCTTGAACTTCTCGATACCGGCTTTGATGCCCGAATCGATTTCGTCGTTGAAGTCACCCTTCTCGTTGATCTTCGCCAGCAGAGCGGCGTGCTCACGCTGGAAGTAAGCGATCAACGCCTGTTCGAAGGCGCCCACCTTGGCGATCTCGATGTCCTGCAGGAAGCCACGCTCGGCGGCATACAGGGACAGCGACATCTCGGCGATGGACATCGGCGCGTACTGCTTCTGCTTCATCAGCTCGGTAACGCGCTGACCGTGTTCCAGCTGCTTGCGGGTGGCGTCGTCCAGGTCGGAAGCGAACTGGGCGAAGGCCGCGAGCTCGCGGTACTGGGCCAGAGCGGTACGGATACCACCGGAGAGCTTCTTGATGATCTTGGTCTGGGCCGCACCACCCACACGGGATACCGAGATACCGGCGTTGACGGCCGGACGGATACCCGAGTTGAACATGGCGGATTCCAGGAAGATCTGGCCGTCGGTGATCGAGATCACGTTGGTCGGAACGAACGCGGAAACGTCGCCGGCCTGGGTCTCGATGATCGGCAGGGCGGTCAGGGAACCGGTCTTGCCTTTCACTTCGCCGTTGGTGAACTTCTCTACGTACTCTTCGGAAACGCGGGAAGCGCGCTCCAGCAGACGGCTGTGGAGATAGAACACGTCGCCCGGGTAGGCTTCGCGGCCCGGCGGACGGCGCAGCAGCAGGGAGATCTGACGGTAGGCAACGGCCTGCTTGGACAGGTCGTCGTACACGATCAGAGCGTCTTCACCGCGGTCGCGGAAGAACTCGCCCATGGTGCAGCCGGAGTACGGAGCCAGGTATTGCAGAGCGGCGGATTCGGAAGCGCTGGCAACCACCACGATGGTGTTGGCCAGGGCGCCGTTCTCTTCCAGCTTGCGCACGACGTTGGCGATGGTCGATTGCTTCTGACCGATGGCAACGTAGACACAGCGGATGCCGCTGTTCTTCTGGTTGATGATGGCGTCGATGGCCAGAGCGGTCTTGCCGATCTGACGGTCGCCGATGATCAGCTCGCGCTGGCCACGGCCTACCGGGATCATGGCGTCAACCGACTTGTAGCCGGTCTGTACCGGCTGGTCTACCGACTTACGCCAGATCACGCCCGGCGCCACTTTCTCGACGGCGTCGGTCAGCTTGGCGTCGATCGGGCCTTTGCCATCGATCGGGTTGCCCAGGGCGTCGACTACGCGGCCCAGCAGTTCCGGACCAACCGGGACTTCCAGGATGCGGCCGGTGCACTTGGCATTCATGCCTTCTTTGAGGTCCTGGTATTCACCCAGAACCACAGCGCCGACGGAGTCTTGCTCCAGGTTCAGCGCCATACCGTAGACGCCGCCCGGGAATTCGATCATCTCGCCGTACATGACGTCGGCCAGACCGAAGATGCGCACGATGCCATCGGATACGGAGACGATGGTGCCTTCGTTGCGCGCTTGCGAGGCGACATCGAGTTTCTCGATACGCCCCTTGATGATTTCACTAATTTCGGAAGGATTGAGTTGCTGCATGCCGCTGCCCCTTCAAACTCAAGATTTCAACGCTTCAGCCAGTTTCGCGATTTTGCCGCGCACCGAGCCATCGATTACCAAGTCACCGGCGCGGATCACCACGCCGCCGATCAGGCTCGCGTCTTCCGACGCATGGAGTCGCACTTCGCGACTGAGCCGGGCGCTGAGAGCCTTGGCGAGTTTGTCCTGCTGTTCTTGGTCCAGGGCGAAGGCGCTTACGACTTCGACCTCGACCAGCTTTTCCTGCTCTGCCTTCAGCTGCTCAAACATCTCAGCGATGGTCGGCAGCAGGTCGAGCCGCTTGTTTTCAGCCACAGTCCGGACGAAGTTCTGGGCCGGAGCATTGAGCTTGTCGCCACAAACGTCGATCAGGGCTTCAGCTTTAGCCGCTGCGGTCAGCTGAGGCTCTTTGAGCAGCTGGCGCACGGTGTCGTCCAGCGACACTGCAGCCAGCACACCCAGAGCAGCGGACCAATCGGCCAATTGCTGATGAGCCTGGGCGTACTCGAAAGCCGCCTTCGCGTAAGGACGAGCCAACGTGGTCAGTTCTGCCATATCGCCCTCGCTCAGATCTCGGCGGCCAGTTGATCAACCAGCTGCTTTTGCGCGTTGGCATCGATCGAAGCACCCAGGATCTTCTCGGCGCCGGATACGGCCAGAGCACCCACTTGGGCACGCAGGGCATCCTTGACGCTGTTCAGTTCCTGTTCGATCTGGGCCTTGGCCTGGGCGATCATGCGATCGCCTTCGGCGCGAGCCTGCTCACGGGCTTCATCAACGATCTGATTGGCGCTTTTCTTCGCCTGCTCGATGATTTCGGCTGCCTGAGACTTGGCCTCGCGCAGTTGCTGGCCCGCTTTCTCGTGGGCCAGTTCCAGGTCACGAGCAGCACGGCTGGCTGCATCCAGACCATCGGCAATCTTCTTCTGACGCTCGTGCAGGGCCGCGATAACCGGCGGCCATACGAACTTCATGCAGAAGATGACGAAGATGGCGAACGCAATGGCCTGGCCGATCAGAGTTGCATTAATGTTCACGCCAACACCTCGCTCGTTCGTTGTCAGTCACGGATTTCCGGAGAACCGGAAATTAGTGGGCTACCTGAGCAATGAACGGGTTAGCGAAGGTGAAGAACAGCGCGATACCAACACCGATCATGGTTACGGCGTCGAGCAGACCGGCGACGATGAACATTTTCACCTGCAGCATCGGAACCATTTCCGGCTGGCGAGCAGCGCCTTCCAGGAATTTGCCGCCCAGCAGGCCGAAGCCGATGGCGGTACCCAGAGCGCCCAGACCGATCAGCAGAGCAACGGCGATAGCAGTGAGTCCAACTACAGTTTCCATTTTTCCTCCCGACTTTTTTGTCGTGTTGGTTAAAGGTGAAGCAAGTTAAGGTGGTGAAGCTCTTCTTTCACCCCCTCCCGTGAAGGAGAGGGCGTACAGAATCTGTGGATCAGTGGCTGTCTTCGTGCGCCATCGACAGGTAGACGATGGTCAGCATCATGAAGATGAACGCCTGCAGGGTGATGATCAGGATGTGGAACACCGCCCACGCCCAGTTCAGCACCACGCCCATGCCGCCCAGCCAGAGAATGCCGGAGCCGAACATGACGGCGATGAGGATGAAGATCAGCTCGCCGGCGTACATGTTGCCGAACAGACGCAGGGCCAGGGAAACCGGCTTGGCGATCAGGGTGACGAACTCCAGCAGGAAGTTCACCGGGATCAGGATAATCTGCACCAGCATGTTGCTGCTGTGGAACGGGTGCAGGGTCAGCTCGCCGAGGAAGCCGCCGATGCCCTTGACCTTGATGCTGTAGAAGATGATCAGGGCGAACACCGCGATCGACATGCCGAAGGTGGCGTTCGGGTCGGTGGTGGCCACGGCGCGGAAGAACAGGTGCTCGTTGCCGGTCACCGCCTGAGCGGCCAGCGGCAGGAAGTCCACCGGTACCAGGTCGATCAGGTTCATCAGGAAGATCCAGACGAACACCGTCAGCGCCAGCGGCGCGATGAGCGGGTTACGCCCGTGGAAGGTGTCCTTCACGCTGCCGTCGACGAACTCGACCATCACTTCGACGAAGTTCTGCAGGCCGCCGGGGACGCCGCTGGTAGCCTTCTTGGCAGCCATGCGGAAGATCAGGATGAACACCAGGCCGAGGAATACCGACCAGCCCAGGGTGTCGACGTGGAATGCCCAGAAGCCCATTTCCTTGGCTTGTTCGGCTGTGTGGGCCAACCCCCAGCCACCTTCCGGCAGACGACCGAAGGTCAGGTTCTGCAAGTGGTGCTGGATGTAACCCGAAGCGCTTTCTGCTGCCATGTTTGCCTCAATCGCTCTAAGGTCTTGTAAATGAATGTCCCATCAGCAGGGGTGCGCACCAGCTGACCATCAGGGCCAGCAGGTAGATGCCGAACAGAGCCAGGGGCTCCAGCGGCTTCACGCCTGCAAACGCCAGTGCGAACAGCACTGCCGTCAAAATCAGCTTGCCGGCCTCGCCCGCGTAGAAAGAACGGACGATCAACTGGGCCGAGCGCGCTCCGCTATAGCGAAACGCCTTGAACGCGAAATACACATTCGGCAGCCAGGCAATCACTCCGCCAAGCAGACCAGAGTAGCCGGCAACCGCGCCCCGGGTGAAGAACAGGACGGCGGCCCCCAGCAGAACCACCACCAGCTGGACGAGCAACAGGCGCATTGCCGGTTGGCGATGGAAGGGCAGGCGGTTCGGCGTGCGGGGTTCCATCAGTCTCAAAGTCCTCTGGTGTCGGCTCGGCAAATCAACAACTTGGCATACTTTGTGCCGACAAAATTGCGCGCAGAGTATAGGGGGCCAGGCATACCCGTTCAACAGCCGGGTAGTGATTTCCGACTATCGCTACACAGACGATGGTCTCAGCGGATATGGGCGAGGACCCCTTGCAACTCGTCCAGCGAGTTGTAGCGGATCACCAGTTGGCCCTTGCCCTTCTGTCCGTGGCGAATCTGCACCGGAGCGCCCAGGCGCTCGGCCAGGCGCTGTTCCAGGCGGCTGATGTCCGGGTCGGACTTGACCACCTTGGCAGGTTCCTCGGGGGCGTTGAGCCACTGGCGCACCAGTGCCTCGGTTTGGCGCACGGTGAACCCGCGTGCGACAACATGTCGCGCACCTTCCACCTGCCGCGCTTCGGGCAGACCGAGCAGCGCGCGGGCGTGGCCCATCTCCAGGTCGCCGTGGGAGAGCAGGGTCTTGATCTCCTCGGGCAGGGCGATCAGGCGCAGCAGATTGGCCACGGTGACGCGGGACTTGCCCACGGCATCGGCGACCTGTTGCTGGGTCAGCTGGAATTCCTGCTGCAGGCGTTGCAGCGCGGCGGCTTCCTCGATCGGGTTGAGGTCCTCGCGCTGGATGTTCTCGATCAGCGCCATGGCGATGGCGGCTTCGTCCGGCACCTCGCGCACCAGCGCCGGGATGGTATCCAGGCCGGCCTGCTGGGTGGCGCGCCAGCGGCGTTCGCCGGCGATGATCTCGTAGCGGCCCTTGTCGATCGGGCGCACCACGATGGGCTGCATCACGCCCTGGGCCTTGATGGACAGCGCGAGCTCTTCCAGGGCCTGGGGGTCCATGTCGCGGCGCGGCTGGTACTTGCCGCGCTGGATCAGGTCCAGCGGCAGGTGCTGCAGCTCCTTGCTGTCCACCTGCACGGCTTCTTCCTGCAGGGTGGCGGCGCTGGAGCCGCTGAGCAGGGCGTCCAGCCCGCGTCCGAGCCCTCGTTTCTTCACGGCCATGCGGGTTCCTTAGTTCTTCATGCGGTGGCGGCTTTGCGGGGGGCGCGCTGGCGGCGCGCCAGCTCGCCGGCCAGCGCCAGGTAGGCCATGGCACCGCGGGATTGCTTGTCGTAGACCAGCGCCGGCATGCCGAAGCTGGGCGCCTCGGCCAGGCGCACGTTGCGCGGGATCACGGTGGTGTAGAGCTTGTCGCCGAAGTGTTCCTGCAACTGCGCGCTGACGTCGTTGGTCAGGCTGATGCGCGGGTCGTACATGGTGCGCAGCAGGCCCTCGATGTTCAGCGTCGGGTTCAGCCGCTCGGCGATCCGCTGGATGCTGTTCATCAGGTCGGTCAAACCTTCCAGCGCGTAGTACTCGCACTGCATGGGGATGATCACGCCGTCGGCGGCGGACAGCGCGTTGACCGTGAGCATCGACAGCGACGGCGGGCAGTCGATGAGGATGTAGTCGTAGTTCTCGCGCACCGGGGCCAGCGCCTGGCGCAGGCGGTGCTCCTTCATGTCCATCTCCAGCAGCACCACTTCCGCGGCGGTCAGGTCGCGGTTGGCCGGGAGGATCTGGTAGCCGCCGTGCTCGGAGAACTGCATGGCCTGGGCCAGGTCGCACTCGCCGGTGAGGACGTCGTAGATGGAGTGCTCCAGGGCCAACTTATCCACACCGCTGCCGGTGGTGGCGTTGCCCTGTGGATCGAGGTCGATGAGCAGCACGCGGCGCTTGGTGGCGACCAGCGAGGCGGCGAGGTTGATGCAGGTGGTGGTCTTGCCGACCCCGCCCTTCTGGTTGGCGATCGCGAATACCTTAGCCATGGTTTTCCCCCGTCCCCGTCATGCTCCGGCGCAGTATCAGCAGATGCCGCTGGCCTTGGCAACCCGGCACGCTGAGCACGTGCTCGGCTTCGACCCGGAAATCTTCCGGGAGTGCCGCCAGCTCTTCGACCGGGTGCACGCCTTTCATCGCCAGCCAGCGGGTTTCGCCGTCGCCGAGGTGGCGGGTCCAGTTGCTGAAGTCCTCCAGGCTGCTGAACGCCCGGGAGACGATGCCGTTGAATGCCTGTTCGGGCTGGTAGGCCTCGACCCGGCTGTGGATAACTTCCAGGTTGTGCAGTTTCAGCTCCAGCTTCACCTGGGTGAGGAAGCGGGTCTTCTTGCCGTTGCTGTCGAGCAGCGTCAGGCGCTTGTCCGGGAACAGGATGGCCAGCGGGATGCCGGGCATGCCGCCGCCGCTGCCGACGTCGAGCCAGCGTTCGCCGCCGGCCTCGATGAAGCGCGGGACGATGCTCAGGCTGTCGAGCAGGTGGCGCGAGACCATCTCGTCCATGTCGCGTACTGCGGTGAGGTTGTACGCCTTGTTCCATTTCGCCAGCAGGGCGAGGTAGGCCAGCAGGCCTTGCTTGCGGCTCTCGTCGAGTTCGACGCCGAGCGCCGCGGCGCCACGCACGAGTTCGTCGGCGTGGGCTTGGGTAACCAGGGACATCAGGCGCTTTGCTCCAGCTGGCGGCTCGAAGTGCGTTTCTTCAGGTGGATCAGCAGCAGGGAAATCGCCGCCGGGGTGACGCCGGGAATCCGCCCGGCCTGGCCGAGGGTTTCCGGGCGGGCCTGGCCGAGCTTGTTCTGGATTTCCTTGGACAGCCCGGAGATCGACGCGTAGTCGATATCCACAGGCAGGCGGGTGTCCTCGCTGGCGCGCAGGCGGGCGATCTCTTCCTGCTGGCGGTCGATGTAGCCGGCGTACTTGGTGCGGATCTCCACCTGCTCGGCGACCTGCGGGTCCTCGGCGCCGGCGCCGGTCACTTCGGCCAGGCTGGCGTAGTCGATTTCCGGGCGGGCCAGCAGGTTCAGCAGGTTGTACTCATGGGCCAGCGGCGTGCCGAAGCGCGCGGCGATGGCGTCGCCCTGCGGGGTGTTCGGGCGTACCCAGGTGCTCTTCAGGCGCTGTTCTTCCTGGGCGATGCCTTCGCGCTTGGCCTCGAACGCGGCCCAGCGGCGGTCATCGACCAGGCCCAGCTCGCGGCCCTTCTCGGTCAGGCGCAGGTCGGCGTTGTCCTCGCGCAGGATCAGCCGGTATTCGGCGCGCGAGGTGAACATGCGGTACGGCTCCTGGGTGCCGAGGGTGATCAGGTCGTCGACCAGCACGCCGATGTACGCCTCGTCGCGGCGCGGGCACCAGGCCTCGCGGCCCTGGGCGCGCAGCGCGGCGTTGGCGCCGGCGAGCAGGCCCTGGGCGCCGGCTTCTTCGTAGCCGGTGGTGCCGTTGATCTGGCCGGCGAAGAACAGGCCGCCGATGACCTTGGTTTCCAGGCTGTACTTCAGGTCGCGCGGGTCGAAGTAGTCGTACTCGATGGCGTAGCCGGGGCGAACGATGTGCGCGTTCTCCATGCCGCGGATCGAACGGACGATCTCCAGCTGCACGTCGAACGGCAGCGAGGTGGAAATGCCGTTGGGGTACAGCTCGTGGGTGGTCAGGCCTTCCGGCTCGAGGAAGACCTGGTGGCTGTCCTTGTCCGCGAAGCGATGGATCTTGTCTTCGATCGACGGGCAGTAGCGCGGGCCGACGCCCTCGATGACCCCGGAGTACATCGGCGAGCGGTCGAGGTTGCTGGCGATGATCTCGTGGGTGCGGGCGTTGGTGTGGGTGATCCAGCAACTGACCTGGGCCGGGTGCTCTTCCTTCGAACCGAGGAAGGACATCACCGGGATCGGGGTGTCGCCGGGCTGCTCGGTCATCACCGAGAAGTCCACGCTGCGGCCGTCGATGCGCGGTGGCGTGCCGGTCTTCAGGCGACCGACGCGCAGCGGCAGCTCGCGCAGGCGCTTGGCCAGGGCGATCGCCGGCGGATCACCAGCACGGCCGCCGGAGTAGTTCTGCAGACCGATGTGGATAAGTCCGCCGAGGAAGGTGCCTGCGGTGAGTACCACCTGTTCGGCATGGAATTTCAGACCCATCTGGGTCACCACGCCGCGCACCTGGTCCTGTTCGACGATCAGGTCGTCGCAGGCCTGCTGGAATATCCACAGGTTGGCCTGGTTTTCCAGGATCTCGCGCACGGCCGCCTTGTACAGCACGCGGTCGGCCTGGGCGCGGGTAGCGCGCACGGCCGGGCCCTTGCGGCTGTTGAGCACGCGGAACTGGATGCCGCCCTTGTCGGTGGCGTGCGCCATGGCGCCGCCCAGGGCGTCGATCTCCTTGACCAGGTGGCTCTTGCCGATACCGCCGATGGCCGGGTTGCAGCTCATCTGGCCCAGGGTTTCCACATTGTGGGTGAGCAGCAGGGTCTTCACGCCCATGCGTGCGGCCGCCAGCGCGGCCTCCGTGCCGGCATGGCCACCGCCGATCACTATCACGTCAAAACGGGAAGGGAAATCCACCACGCACCTCGTGCCTGTCGATCAGGGAAAGAAAAAGAGAGCCGCACAGTATAGGGACTTAACCGGCTCGATTGAAGGGACCTGTATGAAAAGTAGCCAATCGGTGGGTCCGGTCATTCAGGAGGAAAATGTCTTCAACAGAAAAAAGAAAAGGGAATTTCTTAAATCTTTTTAGAACCAGTGATTATGTTTAGTGTGGACAAGTTTTGTGGATAAACCTTTACAGCCCTTCTATCGCGCACGTTTCAGAGAAGGATAAAGCTGTGCTGAAGGTGTCGTTTTCCAGGGGGTTCCCGGTTGAAGGCCTGTGCATGGAAAGCCAGGTTATGCACAGGCGAGTTATCCAAGGACTTGACCACTGGGTTGTCTACGTACCTATACGGTAGTTTTCCACAGGGTTCACGGAGGCATGTGAATAGCCGTTCGCAGACCACTGTTCATCGGCTTTCGGGAGCTTTTCAGGAATTCACTGTCCACAGACGAACAGGACGCGCGAGGAAGCGACCCGGTGAAAATGCTGTCCACCGGATGCCGGGAGGGGATGTGGATAAGGCTATTTGCCGATGCAGAAGCTGGAGAAGATCCTCCCCAGCAGGTCGTCGGAACTGAACGCCCCGGTGATCTCACCCAGGGTTTGCTGGGCGTGTCGCAGGTCCTCGGCGAGCAGCTCACCGGCGCCGGCAAGCAGCAGCTGGGCGTGGCCATGGTCGAGGTGCTCACCGGCCTGGCGCAGCGCTTCCAGGTGGCGCCGGCGGGCGCTGAAGCTGCTTTCGGCGGTCTGTTCGAAGCCCATGCAGGCCTTCAGGTGTTCGCGCAGCAGCTCCAGACCGTCGCCGGAACGCGCGGAGAGGGTCAGGGTGACGTGGCCGTCAGCGCTTTCCTCGAGGCCCACCTGGGATGTGGATAAGTCGGCCTTGTTGCGGATCAGCGTGACCCGCGCCGGGTCCGGCCGTTCGTCGAGGAATTCCGGCCAGAGGGCGAAGGGGTCGGCGGCTTCGGGCGCGGTGGAGTCCACCACCAGCAGTACCCGGTCGGCCTCGCTGATGGCCTTGAGCGCGCGCTCCACGCCGATTCTTTCCACATGGTCCTCGGTATCCCGCAGCCCGGCGGTGTCGACCACGTGCAGCGGCATGCCGTCGATGTGGATATGTTCGCGCAGCACGTCGCGGGTGGTGCCGGCGATATCCGTGACGATGGCCGCCTCGCGCCCGGCCAGGGCATTGAGCAGGCTGGACTTGCCGGCGTTGGGCCGGCCGGCGATCACCACCGTCATGCCGTCGCGCAGCAGCGCGCCCTGGCCGGCTTCGCGCAGGACTCCGGCGAGCTCGGCGCGAACCTTGTCCAGCTGCGACAGCACATGGCCGTCGGCGAGGAAGTCGATCTCTTCCTCGGGGAAGTCGATGGCCGCCTCGACATAGATGCGCAGCTGGATCAGTTGCTCGGTGAGCTGGTGCACCCGCCGCGAGAACTCGCCCTGCAGCGAGCGCACGGCGTTGCGCGCGGCCTGGGCCGAACTGGCCTCGATGAGGTCGGCGATGGCTTCGGCCTGGGCCAGGTCGAGCTTGTCGTTGAGGAAGGCGCGTTCGCTGAACTCGCCGGGGCGCGCCTGGCGTGAGCCCAGCTCCAGGCAGCGCTGCAGGAGCATGTCGAGCACCACCGGGCCGCCGTGGCCGTGCAGCTCCACCACGTCCTCGCCGGTGAAGGAGTTGGGCCCGCGGAAGAACAGCAGCAGGCCTTCGTCGATCACCTCGCCTTGGTCGTCGTAGAACGGCCCGTAGTGGGCGTAGCGCGGCTGCGGCTCGCGGCCGCTGAGGCTGATGGCGATCGGCAGCGCGCGCGGCCCGGAGACACGGACGATACCGACGCCGCCACGACCCTGGGCGGTGGCGACTGCGGCGATGGTTTCACGGGCTGCGTTCATGGGCGTTCTCCGGATAGCAGAACGCCCCACGAGGGGGCGTTCTGAAGGGGCTTCGAAAGCGCTGGGATCAGGCCGGCTTGGCCTTGCCCGCGGCGCGTTCGATCTGCCGGGTAATGTACCACTGCTGGGTAATCGACAGGCAGTTGTTGACCACCCAGTACAGGACCAGGCCGGCCGGGAACCACAGGAAGAAGAAGGTGAAGATGACCGGCATCAGCTTCATCACCTTGGCCTGCATGGGGTCCGGCGGAGTCGGGTTGAGCATCTGCTGGACCAGCATGGTGGCGCCCATGATGATCGGCAGGATGAAGAACGGGTCCTTCACCGAGAGGTCGGTGATCCAGCCCAGCCACGGGGCCTGGCGCATCTCGACGCTTTCCAGCAGTACCCAGTACAGGGAGAGGAAGACCGGCATCTGCACCAGGATCGGCAGGCAGCCGCCCAGCGGATTGATCTTCTCCTTCTTGTACAGCTCCATCATCGCCTGGGACATCTTCTGGCGATCGTCACCGTGCTGTTCCTTGATCGCCGCCATTTTCGGCGATACGGCACGCATGCGCGCCATCGAGCGGTAGCTGGCGGCGGACAGCGGGAAGAAGGCCAGCTTGATGACGATGGTCAGCAGGATGATCGACCAGCCCCAGTTGCCCAGCAGGCCGTGGATATGTTGCAGCAGCCAGAAGATCGGCTGGGCGATGAACCACAGCGGGCCGTAGTCGACGGTCAGCTCCAGGCCCGGGGACAGCTCGCCCAGGTACTTCTGCAGCTTGGGACCGGCGTAGAGGGTCAGGCTGGTTTCGGCCTTGGCGCCGGGGGCGACGTTCAGGGTCGGGCCGGTGAAGCCGACGATGTAGTTGCCCTGGGCGTCCTTGCGGGTCATCACGTTGTGGCTGTCGCCCTTGGCGGGGACCCACGCGGTGACGAAGTAGTGCTGCAGCCAGGCGACCCAGCCACCCTGCACGCTCTCCTTGAAGGGTTCCTTGTCCATGTCTTTCATGGACACCTTCACGTAGGGCTTCTCCGGAGTCCAGACCGCGGCGCCCAGGTAGGTGGACACGCCGGTGGCGGTGGTGGACGACGGGTCGGCGCTGCCGTCGCGCTTGAGCTGGGCGAACAGCGAGGCGCTCCAGGGCTTGGCGCTCTGGTTGTCGATCAGGTAGGTGACGTCGACCTGATAGGCGTTCGGGTTGATGCAGTCGAGCTTCTTCTGCGCCTTTTCCTTGTCACTGCAGTCGGTCTTCAGGCCGCGGTGGAAGGTGAAACGCTTGATGTAGTTGACCCCGTCGCGGGCGAAGTTCAGGTCGACCACCAGTTGGTCCTGGCCGTCGGCCAGTTGGTACTGGGTCTTGGCACTGCTGTACAGCGGACGGCCGGAAACGGCGGCGTCGGGACCATCGGTACCGGTCAGGCCGCTTTGCGCGAGGTAGGTGCGCTGGCCGTGCTCGAACAGGGCGAAGGGCAGGTCCGGACGGTCCTGGCGCATCGGGTACTGGGTCAGGCCCAGTTGCACCACGTCGCCACCGCGCGGGTCGATGGCCAGGTCGAGGACGTCGGTCTTCACCTGGATCAGCTGGCCGTTGGCGGCAGCCGCCTGCGGCGCGGCGGGCAGGCCGGTTTCACCGCTCTGGGCGGTCGGCACGTCGGCGCTGGTGGTGCCGGCTGCGGGCACGGAAGTGTCCGGCAGGCCTTGGGACTGCTGGTTGAGCGAGGCAGTCTGGGCCGGCAGCTCGGGCTGACCGTAGTCCTTGTTCCACTGGAGAACCAGCGCGTAGGACACGATTGCCAGGGCGACGATGATAATCGAGCGTTTGATGTCCATGGTTACTCGGCCGTCGAGGATGGGCGGTGCTTGCAATGGGGGGGCGGCACGGGGTCATAGCCACCGGGGTGCCAGGGATGGCAGCGACCCAGGCGACGCAGGGTCAGCCAGCCGCCACACAGGAAGCCATGGTGTTCGATGGCCTCGTACGCGTAGCAGGAGCAGCTGGGGTGGAAGCGACAGTGACTGGCCATCAAGGGGCTGATGGCGTAGCGGTAAAACTGGATGAGCAAAAGCGCCAGTCTACGCATGGGAACTGTCGGCGACCCCCGGAGGTTCGGTTGCGACTTCCGGCTTGGGTCGGTTGCGCATCAGGCGCTTGAAGAGCTTGCCGAATTGCTGGTGCAGTTCGGGGTTCTCCAATTCGCCCAGCCCCTTGCGCGCGATGACCACGATATCCAGACCAGCCAGGAGATCCTGGTTGTGCCGGAACGTCTCGCGGAGCAGGCGTTTGAGGCGGTTGCGCTCGACGGCGAGCTTGACGTTCTTCTTGCCGATCACCAGGCCGATGCGGGGGTGATCCAGATCGTTTTCGCGCGCCAGTAGCAGGATGTGCTTACCGGGAACCTTGGCGCTGGGGGAGTCGAAGACTGCTGTGAAGTGCCGGGCTGTCAGAAGACGTTTTTCCCGGTCGAATCCTCGACTCACCACCTGTGCCGGGCAAATCAGACGGTCAGACGCTTACGGCCCTTGGCGCGACGACGCGACAGAACCTGACGGCCGTTCTTGGTAGCCATGCGAGCACGGAAGCCGTGGACGCGAGCGCGCTTGAGGGTGCTGGGTTGGAAAGTACGTTTCATTGTTCGGTACCTGGGTTGACGACTTGAGGTCGTGATGACCCCGTTTAAAGAGACCGGCGATTCTAGTGAAAAGCTGCGGGCAGGTCAATTTCCAACCAGCCTCGAATCGTCAATAGATAGATGAAAGGGAAAATCTTCTTTTAAAGGATTATGAAGTTGATAGATGTTGGAGAAGCCGTTTTCTGTGGATAAGTCATTTGCGGCCAGGCGCTTGGCGGCACACCGGTCCCTCCAACCTTGTCGAGAAACGGTGACCTGCCTGTGACGCTCCAGTGGATAGCCTGGGGAGAAAACAGCGGTTTTTCCACAGGCGGAGTTGCCAACAGCTTTCCCCTGGGCCCCATACCCCCTGGATACAGAGGTTATCCACAAGATTCAGGGTGCTCCGCGGCCTGCCTTGTGCCATCATTAACACCTTGATTTTGCTTGCCCAGTTGTTGATTTCTCATGTGGATAAGTCGCTTCCACACGGCTACAATTGGCGTTTCCTTTTTTGCTCCACACCTTTCCAATTTCCTGGGGGATACCCGTGTCCGTGGAACTCTGGCAGCAGTGCGTGGAATTGCTCCGCGACGAGCTGCCGTCCCAGCAATTCAATACCTGGATCAGACCCTTGCAGGTCGAAGCCGAGGGCGAGGAGCTGCGTGTCTACGCACCGAACCGCTTCGTGTTGGATTGGGTCAACGAAAAATACATGGGCCGTCTGCTCGAACTGCTCGGCGAGCGTGGCAATGGGCAGATCCCGGCGCTGTCGCTGCTGATCGGCAGCCGTCGCAGCCGCACTCCGCGTCCGGCGCTGATGCCGCAAAGCCATGCCATGCCGGCGCCGACCATCACCCCGCAGCCGACCCCGGCGCAGGTGCGCGCGGCCAAGGCCCAGGCCTACCAGGCCGAGGCGCCCGCCCAGGAAGAGGCGGCCAGCCGGGTGCAGCAGATGCAGCTCAACGTGCAGGAGCCGATGCCGGACATCGACGAGTCCAGCCCGAGCATCGACCCGCTCGCCGCCGCCATGCCGGTGGCCGCGCCGGCCGTGCGCACCGAGCGCAACGTGCAGGTGGAGGGCGCGCTCAAGCACACCAGCTACCTGAACCGCACCTTCACCTTCGAGAACTTCGTCGAGGGCAAGTCGAACCAGCTGGCCCGCGCCGCGGCCTGGCAGGTGGCGGACAACCTCAAGCACGGCTACAACCCGCTCTTCCTTTATGGCGGCGTGGGCCTGGGCAAGACCCACCTGATGCATGCCGTGGGCAACCACCTGCTGAAGAAGAACCCGAACGCCAAGGTCGTGTACCTGCATTCGGAGCGCTTCGTCGCGGACATGGTCAAGGCCCTGCAGCTGAACGCGATCAACGAGTTCAAGCGCTTCTACCGCTCGGTGGATGCGTTGCTGATCGACGACATCCAGTTCTTCGCCCGCAAGGAGCGTTCCCAGGAAGAGTTCTTCCACACCTTCAACGCCCTGCTCGAGGGCGGCCAGCAGGTGATCCTCACCAGCGACCGCTACCCGAAGGAAATCGAAGGCCTGGAAGAGCGCCTGAAGTCACGCTTCGGCTGGGGCCTGACGGTGGCGGTGGAGCCGCCGGAGCTGGAAACCCGCGTGGCCATTCTGATGAAGAAGGCCGAGCAGGCGAAGGTGGAGCTGCCGCACGACGCGGCGTTCTTCATCGCCCAGCGCATCCGTTCCAACGTGCGCGAGCTTGAGGGTGCCCTGAAAAGGGTGATCGCCCACTCCCACTTCATGGGCCGGCCGATCACCATCGAGCTGATCCGCGAGTCGCTGAAGGACCTGCTGGCCCTGCAGGACAAGCTGGTCAGCATCGACAATATCCAGCGCACCGTCGCCGAGTACTACAAGATCAAGATCGCCGACCTGCTGTCCAAGCGCCGTTCGCGCTCGGTGGCCCGTCCGCGCCAGGTGGCCATGGCCCTGTCCAAGGAACTGACCAACCACAGCCTGCCGGAAATCGGCGTGGCCTTCGGCGGTCGGGATCACACCACCGTGCTGCACGCCTGTCGTAAGATCGCTCAATTGAAGGAATCCGACGCGGACATCCGCGAGGACTACAAGAACCTGCTGCGTACGCTGACCACCTGAGGCCAAGCTGCAGCCCCACGAGGCAAGGGAATAGACCATGCATTTCACCATTCAACGCGAAGCTCTGTTGAAACCCCTGCAACTGGTCGCTGGTGTGGTCGAGCGCCGCCAGACGCTGCCGGTTCTTTCCAACGTGCTGCTGGTGGTCCAGGGCCAACAGCTGTCGCTGACCGGTACCGACCTGGAGGTCGAACTGGTGGGCCGTGTGAACCTGGAAGAGCCGGCCGAACCGGGCGAGATCACCGTTCCGGCGCGCAAGCTCATGGATATCTGCAAGAGCCTGCCGAGCGACGCGCTGATCGATATCCGCGTCGACGAGCAGAAGCTCCTGGTGAAAGCCGGCCGTAGCCGTTTCACCCTCTCCACCCTGCCGGCCAACGACTTCCCCACCGTGGAAGAAGGCCCGGGTTCGCTGACCTTCAGCCTGGTGCAGAGTAAGCTGCGCCGCCTGATCGACCGCACCAGCTTCGCCATGGCCCAGCAGGACGTGCGCTACTACCTGAACGGCATGCTGCTGGAGGTTTCCGCCGGCACCCTGCGCGCCGTGGCCACCGACGGTCACCGCCTGGCCATGTGCTCGTTCACCGGCGGCGTGCCGGAAGCGCAGGATCGTCACCAGGTCATCGTACCGCGCAAGGGCATCCTGGAACTGGCGCGCCTGCTCACCGAACAGGACGGCCAGGTCGACATCATCCTCGGCCAGCACCACATCCGCGCTACCACCGGCGAGTTCACCTTCACCTCGAAGCTGGTGGACGGCAAGTTCCCCGACTACGAGCGCGTGCTGCCTAAGGGTGGCGACAAGCTGGTGATCGGCGACCGCCAACTGCTGCGCGAAGCGTTCAGCCGTACCGCGATCCTTTCCAACGAGAAGTACCGTGGTATCCGTCTGCAGCTGACTTCCGGTCTGCTGAAGATCCAGGCGAACAACCCGGAGCAGGAGGAAGCGGAAGAAGAAGTGCAGGTCGACTACAACGGTAGCAGCCTGGAAATCGGCTTCAACGTCAGCTACCTGCTGGACGTGCTGGGCGTGATGGGTACCGAGCAGGTGCGTATGATCCTCTCCGACGCCAACAGCAGCGCCCTGGTGCAGGAAGCCGACAACGACGATTCCGCCTATGTCGTCATGCCGATGCGCCTCTGATCCTCGCTGAATGTCACTGACCCGCGTTTCGGTCACCGCGGTGCGCAACCTGCACCCGGTGACCTTCTCCCCCTCCCCCCGCATCAACATCCTCTACGGCGAAAACGGCAGCGGCAAGACCAGCGTGCTCGAAGCCGTCTATCTGCTCGGCCTCGCCCGCTCCTTCCGTAGCCAGCGCCTGCAACCGGTGATCCAGTACGAACAGGGTGCCTGCACCGTGTTCGGGCAGGTGCAGCTGGGCAACGGCATGAGCAGCAACCTGGGGATATCGCGTGACCGCCAGGGGGAATTCCAGATCCGCATCGACGGGCAGAACGCCCGCAGCACAGCGCAGCTTGCCGAGACGCTGCCACTGCAGCTGATCAACCCCGACAGCTTCCGCCTACTGGAAGGCGCGCCGAAGATACGCCGACAGTTCCTCGATTGGGGAGTGTTCCACGTGGAACAACGCTTCATGGTCGCCTGGCAGCGGCTACAGAAGGCGCTGCGCCAGCGGAACTCATGGCTCCGGCATGGTAGACTGGACGGTGCTTCGCAAGCCGCCTGGGATCGCGAATTATGCAGCGCCAGCGATGAAATCGATGGCTATCGACGGTCCTATATCCAGGCGCTCAAGCCGGTCTTCGAACAGACCCTCGGCGAACTGGTCCAGCTGGATCAGCTTACCCTGAGCTACTACCGCGGCTGGGACAAGGATCGCGAGCTGAGCGAAGTGTTGAGCAGCAGCCTGTTGCGCGACCAGCAGATGGGACATACCCAGGCTGGACCGCAACGGGCTGATTTACGAATTCGCCTGGGTGGGCACAACGCGGCGGAAATCCTGTCGCGGGGGCAGCAGAAGCTCGTGGTCTGCGCCCTGCGTATTGCCCAGGGTCACCTGATCAATCAGGCCAAGCGAGGACAATGCGTCTACCTGGTGGACGACCTGCCCTCGGAGCTGGACGAGAAGCATCGGCGTTCATTGTGCCGTTTGCTTGAAGACTTGGGTTGCCAGGTATTCATCACCTGCGTCGACCCTGAACTATTGATGGACGGCTGGCGAACGGACACGCCGGTTGCCATGTTCCACGTGGAACATGGGCATGTCTCTCAGACCACCCTCGGGAGTGAAGAATGAGCGAGAACAATACGTACGACTCTTCCAGCATCAAGGTGCTGAAGGGGCTGGACGCGGTACGCAAGCGTCCGGGCATGTACATCGGCGACACGGACGATGGCACCGGCCTGCACCACATGGTGTTCGAGGTGGTGGACAACTCCATCGACGAGGCCCTGGCTGGTTTCTGCAGCGAGATCAGCATCACCATCCACACCGATGAGTCGATCACCGTACGCGACAACGGTCGCGGCATTCCCGTCGATATCCACAAGGAAGAAGGGGTCTCCGCCGCCGAGGTCATCATGACCGTCCTTCACGCCGGCGGTAAGTTCGACGACAACACCTACAAGGTGTCCGGCGGCCTGCACGGCGTGGGCGTCTCGGTGGTGAACGCGCTCTCCGAGGAGCTGCGCCTGACCATTCGCCGCGAAGGCAAGGTCTGGGAACAGATCTACCACCACGGCGTACCGCAGTTCGCCCTGCGCCCGGTGGGCGAGACCGAGGGCTCCGGTACCGAGGTTCACTTCAAGGCTTCCGCCGAGACCTTCACCAACATCCACTTCAGCTGGGACATCCTGGCCAAGCGGATTCGCGAGCTGTCCTTCCTCAACTCCGGCGTCGGCATCGTCCTGCGCGACGAGCGCTCCGGCAAGGAAGAGCTGTTCAAGTACGAGGGTGGCCTGCGCGCTTTCGTCGAATACCTGAACACCAACAAGACCCCGGTGAACGAGGTCTTCCACTTCAACGTCCAGCGTGAAGAAGATGGTGTGGGCGTGGAAGTCGCCCTGCAGTGGAACGACAGCTTCAACGAGAACATCCTCTGCTTCACCAACAACATTCCGCAGCGTGACGGTGGTACCCACCTGGCGGGCTTCCGCTCCGCCCTCACCCGCCACCTGAACAACTACATCGAGCAGGAAGGCCTGGCGAAGAAGTACAAGATCGCCACCACCGGCGACGACGCCCGTGAAGGCCTGACCGCGATCATTTCGGTTAAGGTTCCGGACCCGAAGTTCAGCTCGCAGACCAAGGACAAGCTGGTTTCCTCCGAGGTGAAGACCGCGGTGGAACAGGAGATGGGCAAGTACTTTGCCGACTTCCTGCTGGAGAACCCCAACGAAGCCAAGGCCGTGGTCGGCAAGATGATCGACGCCGCCCGCGCCCGCGAGGCCGCGCGCAAGGCTCGCGAGATGACCCGCCGCAAGGGCGCGCTGGACATCGCCGGCCTGCCGGGCAAGCTCGCCGACTGCCAGGAGAAGGACCCCGCCCTCTCCGAGCTGTACATCGTGGAAGGTGACTCCGCGGGCGGTTCTGCGAAGCAGGGCCGTAACCGCAAGACCCAGGCGATCCTGCCGCTCAAGGGCAAGATCCTCAACGTCGAGAAGGCTCGCTTCGACAAGATGCTGTCCTCCCAGGAGGTCGGCACCCTGATCACCGCGCTGGGCTGCGGTATCGGGCGCGAGGAGTACAACATCGACAAGCTGCGCTACCACAACATCATCATCATGACCGATGCTGACGTCGACGGTTCGCACATCCGTACCCTGCTGCTGACCTTCTTCTTCCGCCAGCTCCCCGAGCTGGTCGAGCGCGGCTACATCTACATTGCCCAGCCGCCGCTGTACAAGGTGAAGAAAGGCAAGCAGGAGCAGTACATCAAGGACGACGTGGCCATGGAGGAATACATGACCCAGTCGGCCCTCGAAGACGCCAGCGTGCACGTCAACGAAAGCGCCCCGGGCCTGTCCGGCGAAGCGCTGGAGAAGCTGGTCAACGAGTACCGCACCGTCATGCGTACCCTCGCCCGCCTGTCGCGCCTGTACCCGCAGGACCTGACCGAGCACTTCGTCTACCTGCCGCGCATCGACGTCGAGCAGCTGGGCGACCAGGCCGCCATGCAGGCCTGGCTGGAGCAGTACCAGGCACGCCTGAAGACTTCCGAGAAGTCCGGCCTGATCTACACCGCCAGCCTGCGCGAAGACCGCGAGCGCCACCTGTGGCTGCCCGAGGTGGAGATGGTCGCCCACGGCCTGTCCAACTACGTGACCTTCAACCGCGACTTCTTCGCCAGCAACGACTATCGCTCGGTTACCGAGCTGGGCGCCAAGCTGAACAGCCTGATGGAAGAAGGCGCCTACGTGCAGAAGGGCGAGCGCAAGAAGCCGGTCAGCGGCTTCAAGGAAGCGCTGGAGTGGCTGATGGCCGAAGGCACCAAGCGCCACAGCATCCAGCGCTACAAAGGCCTCGGCGAAATGAACCCGGACCAGCTGTGGGAAACCACCATGGACCCGAGCGTGCGCCGCATGCTGAAGGTGACCATCGAGGACGCGATCGCCGCCGACCAGATCTTCAACACCCTGATGGGCGATGCCGTGGAGCCGCGCCGCGACTTCATCGAAAGCAACGCGCTGGCGGTGTCGAACCTGGACGTCTGATGGCACTCGGCAACATCGCTAACTGGTAGGGTCCACACTGCCAGGCAGGTGCTGTCGCTAATATGCTGTAAAAAGCCCTGGCTTGGTGCCGGGGCTTTTTTTGCCCGAGAATCCATTGGCATGGGGTTGAAACAATTTCACGGCCAACGGGGGATGGAAACGATGGACGAGCAACATCAGTCGTTTGAACAACTTAAACAGGAAGATGAAGGCGGTACGGAATATTGGTCGGCAAGAAGCCTGTCCAAGCTGCTCGACTACTCGGAGTATCGTCACTTCCTACCGGTACTGGCGCGTGCAAAAGAAGCCTGTAGCAACAGCGGACATGCTATCGAGGACCATTTCGAGGATGCGCTCGGAATGGTCGTCATCGGCTCGGGAGCCCAGCGTGAACTTCAGGATGTAAGGCTTTCACGCTACGCCTGCTATCTGGTCGTGCAGAACGGTGATCCTTCCAAACCAGTAATTGCCGCTGGCCAAACCTACTTCGCTGTGCAGACTCGCCGCCAAGAGCTGGCCAACGATGCGGCCTTTCAGCAGCTTAAGGAGGACCAGAAACGATTGCTTCTGCGCAATGAGCTGCGCGAGCACAACAAGCACTTGGTGGAGGCAGCGCAACAGGCCGGTGTGGTGACTGGTCTGGATTTCGCCATCTTCCAGAACCATGGCTATCAGGGGCTCTATGGCGGGCTGGATCAGAAGGCCATTCATCAACGCAAGGGGCTGAAGAAGAGCCAGAAGATTCTCGATCACATGGGCTCGACCGAACTGGCTGCCAACCTGTTCCGTGCAACACAGGCGGAAGAAAAATTGCGCCGCGACAACGTCCAGGGAAAGCAGCAGGCCAACCGCACGCACTTCGAAGTGGGGCGCAAGGTACGGCAAACCATCGCTGACCTGGGCGGTACGATGCCCGAGGAGCTTCCTACTCCGGAAAGCAGTATCAAGCAGATATCGTCCTCTCCCGCGAAGCCTCAAGGGGACTCGTCGGAAGACTGAGCCTCTCGGCGCGAGTATTGAAAGCCCCTGCCCGATCCCTCGGCCAGGGGCTTTGGTTTTTCCGGGGTTCAGAAACCGGCGCCGGGGCGCAGGGGGAAGATCGCTTCGGGCTAGCCGGCGTCGTCGGGGATGCGCAGGTGGCGGATGCCGCCGATGTCCTCGAGCCACGGCTCGACGCTGCGGCGGGGGCGCTGGCGAGCCATGGCCAGCGCCTGCTCGACCTGTTCTATGCCATGGAACAGCCGCAGGTTCTGCGCGGTGACGAAGACCAGGCTGTGGCGCCCGGCCTCGCCTTCCGCCAGGGCGTGTGCCGGGTTGATCCACAGGGAGTCCACCGCTTCGCCGCCGTCGTGGCGGGCGGCTTGCCCGGTGGGAGCAGCGGCGATGAAGAAGCGGGTGTCGAAGCGCCGTTCGAGAAAGCTTGGGGTAACCCAGTGGGCGAACGGCTCCAGCAGGTCGACGGCCAGTTGCAGGCCTTCCTCCCGCAGCAGGTCGAGGAAGCGTTCGGCGTTATCCTGGACCGCGCCTTGCCAGCGCTCCCTCAACCCGGCCAGTTCGGTTTCCTCGAGCAACCCATCGGCACCCGCGCGGCGAGCCAGGAGGATGCCGCTCTCCTCGAACAGTTCGCGCAGGCCGGCCACGCGGAAGCGCAGCTCCTCGTCTTCGAGGTGTTCGGCGGCCAGGCAATGTTCGCGTAGCCGCCGGTGGCCATCGCTGCTTTCGACCTTGCCGCCGGGGAACACCAGGGCGCCGCCGCAGAAGGCCAGGTGGGAGTTGCGCAGCAGCATGAAGACTTCCAGCCCAGCGCCCTCCCCGGCTTCGCGCAGGAGCAGGATGGAGGTGGCGGGACGGGGTGTCGGGTCGGTCATGGCGGGCGCTCTTCCCTGGGGCTCGTCATTGAGCTTATAGGGGCCCTGGGCGGCGCGTAGGCGGCGTATCGGACAAAAGCCAGGGGATGGCCGCCGCGCAGGCCGAACGTCGCGCAGAAACGAAAACAGGGCCCCTGGGCCCTGTTCTCGATGGTGCTGCTGGCGTGTCAGGCGACGTCGGCCTGCCCCGCTTGTGGCGGCAGCTCGCCGAGATCGCGCAGCGTACGGGTGACCCACTCCTCGGCGCGCTGGTTGAGCTCGGCGATGGCGCGCGGGCCTTCGCCCTCGGCGTGCATCACCGGGCCGAACACCACCTCGATGGTGCCCGGGTGCTTGGCCCAGCCGCTTTTCGGCCAGCAGTGCCCGGCGTTGTGGGCGATGGGCAGGACCGGCAGCCCGGCGTTGACCGCCAGGGCGGCGCCGCCACGGGAGAACTTGCCGATTTCACCGGTGGGAATTCGCGTGCCTTCCGGGAATATCAGCACCCAGGCGCCCTGCTGCAGGCGCTCGTGGCCCTGCTTGGCCAACTGCTTGAGGGCCAGCTTGGGCTGGCTGCGGTCGATGGCGATGGGCTTGAGCAGGGCCAGGGCCCAGCCGAAGAAGGGTACGAACAGCAGCTCGCGCTTGAGCACCTGGCTCAGCGGGGTGAAGTAGCCGGAAAGGAAGAAGGTCTCCCAGGTGCTCTGGTGCTTGGAGAGGATCACGCAGGGCTTGGCCGGGATGTTCTCCAGGCCGCTCAGGCGGTAGCGCACGCCAACCACGTGCCAGGCCAGCCAGACGGCGAAGCGGCACCAGCGCTGGACGACGAAGCGATAGCGCGCGCTGAACGGCAGCAAGGGGGCGATCAGCAGGCTCAGGGTGCCCCAGAGGAAAGCGCTGAGCGACAGCAGCAGGTAGAAGATGACGGTTCTGGTGGCCTGCACTGTCGACATGTTCAGCGGGTCCTTAGGGCAAGAGGTGGGAGGCGACGGCGGCCAGGTCGTCGAAGATCAGGGTGCCTTCGGGCAGCACCTTGGCCAGGGTGCGTTCGCCCTTTCCGGTCTTCACCAGCACGGGCTGACAATCGACGGCCAGCGCCGCTTCCAGGTCACCACTGCTGTCGCCGACGAACCAGACGCCGGCGAGCGGCGCGTCGTAATGCGCGGCGATCTGCCGGAGCATACCCGGCTTGGGCTTGCGGCACTCGCAGCCTTCGTCGGGGCCATGCGGGCAGTAGACGATCAGGCCCAGCTCACCGCCCTGCTCCGCCACCAGCTCGCGCAGTCGCGCGTGCATGCTTTCCAGCGTGGCCACGTCGTAGTAGCCGCGGGCGATGCCGGATTGGTTGGTGGCCACGGCGACCGTCCAGCCGGCCTTGCTCAGGCGGGCGATGGCGGCGATGGCGCTGGGGATCGGAATCCACTCGTCGAGGGATTTGATGTAGGCGTCGGAGTCCTGGTTGATGACACCGTCGCGGTCGAGGATCAGTAGCTTCATGGAGGTTCCGGGGCCGGGAACCGCGGGCGTCGCGCCCGCGGCTCCGGATGGCCGTTGTCAGCCGAGCAGGGAGATGTCGGCGACGCCGAGGAACAGGCCGCGCAGCTTCGCCAGCAGGGCGTAGCGGTTGGCGCGCACGGCGCTGTCGTCGGCGTTGACCAGGACTTCCTCGAAGAAGGCGTCGACCGGCGCGCGCAGGGCCGCCAGGCGGGCCAGGGCGGTGCGATAGTCGCGGGCCTGGGCCAGCGGGGCCACTTCGCCCTCGGCGCTCGCCACGGCGGCGCCCAGGGCCTTCTCGGCGGCTTCGCCGAGCAGGCCGGCGTCGACGCTCGCCGGTACTTCGCCTTCGGCCTTGGCCAGCAGGTTCGACACGCGCTTGTTGGCGGCGGCCAGGGCTTCGGCTTCCGGCAGCTGACGGAAGGCCTGCACGGCCTGCACGCGCTGGTCGAAGTCCAGCGGCGCGCTCGGGTTGAGGGCACGCACGGCCTGGTACACGGCAACGTCCACGCCTTCGTCTTCGTAGCGTGCGCGCAGGCGGTCGAAGATGAAGTCCTGGACCTGGGCGGCCAGGCCCTCGGCCTTGACCTTGTCGCCATACTGGCCGACGGCGAAGGCGATGGCTTCGCCGAGGTCGAGGTCGAGTTGCTTCTCGATGAGGATACGCAGCACGCCGAGGGCGGCGCGGCGCAGGGCGTATGGGTCCTTGCTGCCGGTGGGCAGCATGCCGATGCCGAAGATGCCGACCAGGGTGTCGAGCTTGTCGGCCACCGCGACGGCGGCGCCGGTCAGGGTTTCCGGCAGCTCGGCGCCGGCGCCGCGCGGCATGTACTGCTCGTTCAGCGCCAGGGCGACGTCCTTGGCCTCGCCGCCGGCGGTGGCGTAGTAGTAGCCGGCGATGCCCTGCATCTCCGGGAACTCGCCGACCATCTCGGTGGCCAGGTCGCACTTGGACAGGATGCCGGCGCGGGCGGCGTTCTTCGCGTCAGCGCCAATGCGCTCGGCGATGAAGGCGGCCAGGGCGGAGACGCGCGCGGCCTTGTCGTACACGGTGCCGAGCTGGGCCTGGAACACCACGTTCTTCAGGCGCTCGTTGAAGGCCTCCAGGGGCTGCTTCTGGTCCTGCTTGAAGAAGAACTCGGCGTCGGTCAGGCGCGGGCGCACGACCTTCTCGTTGCCCGAGACGATGTGCTCGGGGGCCTTGCTCTGCACGTTGGCCACGGTGATGAAGCGCGGCAGCAGCTTGCCGTTGGCGTCCAGCAGGCAGAAGTACTTCTGGTTGTCCTGCATGGTGGTGATCAGCGCTTCCTGCGGCACCGCGAGGAAACGTTCCTCGAAGGAGCAGACCAGCGGCACCGGCCATTCGACCAGGGCGGTCACTTCGTCCAACAGGGCCGGCGGCACGATGGCGCTGCCGTTCTGCTCGGCGGCCAGCTCGGCGACGCGCTTGGCGATGATCTCCCGGCGCTCGGCGAAGTCGGCCAGCACGTGGGCGCTGCGCAGGTCTTCCAGGTAGTTGGCGGGGCTGGAGATCCGCACGTTGTCCGGGTTGTGGAAGCGGTGACCGCGGGATTCGCGGCCGGCTTTCTTGGTGAGGATCTCGCACTCCACCACGTCGTCGCCGAACAGCATCACCAGCCACTGGGTCGGGCGCACGAACTCTTCGCGGCGGGCGGCCCAGCGCATGCGCTTGGGAATCGGCAGCTCGTTCAGCGAGGCCGTGACGATACCCGGCAGCAGGTCGGCGGCCGGCTGGCCGGGGATGCTCTGGCTGAACTTCAGCTTGGGCCCGCTCTGGTCGATCTGCGCCAGCTCGACGCCGCATTTCTTGGCGAAGCCGAGGGCGGCCTGGGTCGGGTTGCCGGCGGCATCGAAGGCAGCCTGCAGCGGCGGGCCGTCGAGGTTCACGGTACGGTCGGGCTGCTGCACGGCGAGCTGGTCGATCTGCACGGCCAGGCGGCGCGGCGCGGCGTAGCAGCGGGCGGCCGAGTAGGTCAGGCCGGCGGCCTTCAGGCCCTTCTCGATGCCGGCCAGGAAGGCTTCACCGAGGCTCTTCAGGGCCTTGGGGGGCAGCTCTTCGGTGCCCAGTTCGACGAGGAAATCCTTTGCGCTCATTATTCGGCCTCCTTCAGCTTGGCCAGTACTTCGTCACGCAGTTCGGCCGTGGCCATGGGGAAGCCCAGGCGCGCGCGCGCCTGCAGGTAGCTCTGCGCCACGGCGCGGGCCAGGGTACGCACGCGCAGGATGTAGCGCTGGCGCTCGGTCACCGAGATGGCCCGGCGGGCGTCCAGCAGGTTGAAAGTGTGCGAGGCCTTGAGGACCATCTCGTAGGTCGGCAGCGGCAGCTGCAGCTCGATCAGGCGGTTGGCTTCGCTTTCGTAGAAGTCGAACAGTTCGAACAGCTTCTCGACGTTGGCGTGCTCGAAGTTGTAGGTCGACTGCTCCACCTCGTTCTGGTGGAACACGTCGCCATAGGTGACCTTGCCGAACGGGCCGTCGGCCCACACTAGGTCGTACACCGAATCGACGCCCTGGATGTACATGGCCAGGCGTTCCAGGCCGTAGGTGATCTCGCCGGTGACCGGGTAGCACTCGATGCCGCCGACCTGCTGGAAGTAGGTGAACTGGGTCACTTCCATGCCGTTCAGCCAGATTTCCCAGCCCAGGCCCCAGGCGCCGAGGGTCGGCGATTCCCAGTTGTCCTCGACGAAGCGGATGTCGTGTACCAGCGGGTCGATGCCGATGGCCTTCAGCGAGCCCAGGTAGAGCTCCTGGAAGTTTTCCGGGTTGGGCTTCAGGACCACCTGGAACTGGTAGTAGTGCTGCAGGCGGTTGGGGTTCTCGCCGTAGCGGCCGTCGGTGGGACGGCGGCTCGGTTGCACGTACGCCGCGTTCCAGGTTTCCGGGCCCACGGCGCGGAGGAAGGTGGCGGTGTGGAAGGTGCCGGCGCCTACTTCCATGTCGTAGGGCTGCAGCACCACGCAGCCCTGATCGGCCCAGTATTTTTGCAGGGCGAGGATCAGGTCCTGGAAGGTGGGCACGGCGGGCGTAGTCTGGCTCACGAAATTCACCTGTGCTGGGTATGCGACGAAAACCCCGCAGTATACCCGAAGCCGCGCTGGGCTTGGGGTTTCCCGGATTTTCAGGGAAATCTCCGACCAACCGGCGCGGCATGCTGGAACTGTATATCCATGCAGTATTCCGGCTATAGTGGGGTTTCCTCCACCACCCCAGGCCGACCGCCATGCCCCGCTGCTTCTGGTGCAACGACGACCCGCTGTACATCGCCTACCACGACACCGAATGGGGCGTGCCGCTGCGGGATGCGCGCAGGCTGTTCGAACTGCTGATCCTCGAAGGCGCCCAGGCCGGCCTGTCGTGGATCACCGTGCTGAAGAAACGCGAGCGCTACCGCGAGGTGCTGTTCGGCTTCGACCCCGAGCGCCTGGCGCGGATGAGCGACGAGGAGATCGAGCAGCGCATGGCCGACCCCGGCATCATCCGCAACCTGGCCAAGCTCAAGGCCGCGCGGCAGAACGCCCGCGCCTGGCTGGCCCTGCCCGACCCGGTGGGGCTGCTCTGGTCGTTCGTCGGTGGCGCGCCCAAGGTGAACCATTTCGGCGGGCGCGGCGAGGTGCCGGCGGTGACGCCCGAGGCCGAGGCCATGAGCCGCGCGCTGAAGAAGGCCGGCTTCACCTTCGTCGGGCCGACCATCTGCTACGCCTTCATGCAGGCCAGCGGCATGGTCATGGACCACACCACCGACTGCGACCGCTACGCCGAGCTGGCCTGATCGAGGATCGCAGGGCGGATGACCGTTCGCGGTTATCCACCGTTGTCCATCGCACCGATGCCCGGCGAAAACGGCGGATAAGGCCTCGGGCGTTATCCGCCCTACGCGGGGGCAGGCTGTTTCTATCGCCCCTATTGCTGCACTGCTTTCGCCTTCGCCTGCCCCCGCTGGTTAGAATGTGCGCATTCGGCTGAAGGAGCTTTCCGTGGAGAAATTCAAAGGCGCGCTGGTGGTGGGCTTCCTGCGCTTGTTCGCCATGTTGCCGTGGCGTGCGGTGCAGGCAGTGGGGTCGAGTATCGGCTGGCTGATGTGGAAGATTCCCAACCGTTCCCGCGAGGTGGCGCGCATCAACATCGGCCACTGCTTCCCCGAGCTGACCGCCCGGGAGCTTGACCAGCGCGTCGGGCAGAGCCTGATGGACATCGGCAAGACCCTTACCGAGAGCGCCTGCGCCTGGATCTGGGCGCCGCAGAAGTCGCTGCAGTACATCCGCGAAGTCGAGGGCATGGAGGTGCTGGAAGAGGCCCTGGCCTCCGGCGACGGCTTGGTCGGCATCACCAGCCATCTGGGCAACTGGGAAGTGCTCAACCACTTCTACTGCTCCTACGCCAAGCCGATCATCTTCTACCGCCCGCCGAAGCTGAAGGCGGTGGACGAGCTGCTGAAGAAGCAGCGCGTGCAGATGGGCAACCGCGTGGCGCCGTCCACTCCGGAAGGCATCCTCAGCGTGATCAAGGAAGTGAAGCGCGGCGGCTGCGTCGGCATTCCCTGCGACCCGGAACCGGCCCTGGGCGCCGGCCTGTTCGTGCCCTACCTGGGCACCACGGCGCTGACCAGCAAGTTCGTGCCGCAGCTGCTGTCGCGCGGCAAGGCCCGCGGGGTGTTCTTCCACGCCGTGCGCCTGCCCGACGGCAGCGGCTACAAGGTGATCCTCGAAGCCGCCCCGGCGGACATGTACGACAAGAGCCTGGAAGTCTCGGTGGCTGCCCTGAGCCGCGAGCTGGCGCGCTACGTGCGCAACTACCCGACCCAGTACATGTGGACCATGAAGCGCTTCAAGAAGCGTCCGGAAGGCGAAGCCAAGTGGTATTGAGCTGAGGGAACGCCAGCATGCTCGGATTGCCGACCACCGCCACCGCGCCCTTCTGCCCTTCCGAGGTCAAGGGTAGCGTCGTCGTCTCGCCCGGCGCGCCGCTGTGGAAGCGCATCCTGCAGTTCGCCGGGCCGGGCCTGCTGGTTTCCATCGGCTACATGGACCCGGGCAACTGGGCCACCGCCATCGAGGCCGGTTCCGGCTTCGGCTACCAGCTGCTCTATGTGGTGCTGCTGTCGAGCCTCGCCGGCATGGTCCTGCAGTGCCTGGCCATGCGCCTGGGCATCGTCACCGGGCAGGACCTGGCGCAGCTCTCGCGGCAGCGCTACAGCCCGGCGATGGCCAAGGTGCAGTGGCTGCTGGCGGAGCTGTCGATCGTCGCCACCGACCTCGCCGAAGTGCTTGGCTGCGCCCTGGCCTTCCACCTGCTGCTGGGGGTGAACCTCACCGGCGGCATCCTCCTCACCGCCCTCGACACCCTGATCGTGCTCGGCCTCAAGGGCCAGCGCTTCCGCCACCTGGAAGCGATCATGCTGGGCCTGATCATCACCATCAGCGCCTGCTACGTGGTCGAGCTGGTGCTGATCAAGCCGCACTGGCCGGACGTCGCCGCCGGCTTCATCCCCAGCTTCGATACCTTGAGCCAGCGCGAGCCGCTGTACCTGGCGATCGGCATCCTCGGCGCCACCGTGATGCCGCACAACCTCTACCTGCATTCCTCGATCGTGCAGACCCGCGCGGTCTCTGGGCGCGGCGGGGTGGCCGCGGCGATCCGCCTGGCGCGGCTGGACACCGTGGTGTCGCTGAGCCTGGCGCTGCTGATCAACGCCGCCATCCTCATCCTCGCCGCAGCGGCCTTCCACGAAACCGGGCATTCCGAGGTCACCGAAATCCAGGACGCCTACCGCCTGCTCGAACCCCTGGTGGGCGCCGGCCTGGCGGCGATCCTGTTCGGCGTCGCGCTGCTCGCCTCCGGGCAGAGTTCCACCTTCACCGGGACCATCGCCGGCCAGGTGATCATGGAAGGCTTCCTGCGCATGAAGATCCCCTGCTGGCAGCGCCGTTTCATCACCCGCGCCCTGGCCCTGGTGCCGGCGCTGCTCGGGGTGATGCTGATGGGCGACAAGGCGGTGGGCAAGCTGCTGGTGCTCAGCCAGGTGGTGCTCAGCCTGCAACTGCCGTTCGCGCTCTGGCCGCTGATCCGCTTCACCAGCGACCGCGGCCTGATGGGCGAGTTCGTCAATTCGCGGCTGACCCAGGCCCTGGGCTGGTTCCTCTTCGTGGTCATCAGCGCCGCCAACCTCTGGCTATTGGCGCAACTGGCGGCTTGACCGGCGGCGGCGGATCGGGCCGACTATGCCGCAGACATTCCGGACGGATGCCGAGCATGGCGAATCAGAGGCAGTACCCGCGTACCCCGATGAAGTGCAGGATCAAGATCGTCCACGCGAGTTTCGGCGAGATCTTCGGCCACACCCGCGACCTTTCCGACGGCGGCGTCTACGTGCGCCACGAGGCGCTGGCCGCGCTGGCCCCCGGCACCCGCGTGCAGGGCCAGGTGCAGGACCTGCCGATGGAGGCCCCGGTGCTGGAGATGGAAGTGATGCGCACCGACGCCGAAGGCGCCGGGCTGCGCTTCGTCGAATGAAACGTCCGACGAAGAACCTGACTTTCGGGTCCGATATTCGCTAGAATACGCGCCGCTCGGCATTGGGCCGGGCATGGGTTCCCTCACCCCATCGATGAAAAAGGACAGCAGATGTCAGCCTTTTCCCCGGCGGCACGGCGCAACGCGCTGGCCGGCCTGATCGTTTTCCACATCCTCATCATCATCGCCAGCAACTACCTGGTGCAGCTGCCCAT
The DNA here is from genome assembly GCF_029335315.1 of Pseudomonas citronellolis. Lineage (GTDB taxonomy): Bacteria > Pseudomonadota > Gammaproteobacteria > Pseudomonadales > Pseudomonadaceae > Pseudomonas > Pseudomonas citronellolis_A. Next base: position 587 of record NZ_JARJLT010000224.1, on the reverse strand, counting down.
GACCCTGTTCGGCTGGCAGACCACCTGGGGCGCGTTCAGCTTCCCGTTCATCTTCCTGGCTACCGACCTCACCGTGCGCCTGCTCGGCAAGGGCCCGGCGCGGCGGGTCATCGCCCGCGTGATGCTGCCGGCGCTGCTGGCTTCCTACGTGGTCTCGGTGCTGTTCCAGGACGGCGGTTACCGCGGCTTCGCGGCGCTGGGCGAGTTCAACACCTTCGTCGGGCGCATCGCCCTGGGCAGCTTCCTCGCCTACGCCCTGGGACAGATCCTCGACATCCAGGTCTTCGACCGCCTGCGCAAGCTGCCGCAGTGGTGGATAGCCCCGGTGGTGTCGACCCTGTTCGGCAACCTGATGGACACCTTCGCGTTCTTCTCGGTGGCCTTCTGGCGCAGCGCCAACCCGTTCATGGCCGAGCACTGGGTGGAGATCGCCACGGTGGACTACGGGGTGAAGCTGGCGGTCAGCCTGATCCTCTTCGTGCCGCTCTACGGCCTGCTGCTCAACGCCATCCTGCGCCGCCTGGCGCCACGCCCGCAGGCCGCCTGAGGCCTGCGCGGGCGAGCGCCTCACGTTCGAACCCCCACTC